>JBCCZC010000001.1:0-58122 GCA_039188505.1 Pseudomonadota bacterium
CGTTGACGCATATTCGGCTCACCGTCACGCCAGTTGTCCTTCTCTCCTGCGGAATGGGTGGGTTTACGCGCGGTCTGCTAGCGTGTAATGAGCGCTACAGCACGGCTTTCCGCGTAGCTGTTGCCATCGATAACGACCCCGACGCTCTTTTGGTGCATCGACTGAACGCTTGGCTATTGCCGGCGCCACGGGCACTTCTTCATCTCGCGGCGCCACGGCGACCCGACCCTCCGGGCGCTGGGTCGCTGGGCTGGTGACCAACGCGTGGCGTGCAACCGCGGCGACCTAGAGCGAAGCCGAATCGAACGCCTCGAGGCGATCGGCTTTCCCTTCGACTATCACGCAGAGCGGTGGGAGGCGCAGTTCGCGCGGCTGAAGCGGTTCAAGGAACGCTACGGGGACTGCCACGTCCCTTTTCATGACTCACGTTGGGGCAATCTGTCGCGATGGGTTCAGGTGCAGCGGCGCAAGTACCGCGACGGCACCCTCGAAACGATCCGAGTCGGCCGACTCGAACGCATGGGGTTCGCATGGCGGCTGAAGCCCGGACGCATGACGCCCGCGCGAGTCGTGCGCGAGCGCCCGAGTGTTTTTCTGTTGAAGCTCGAGGCATTCCGGGACGAGTACGGCCACATCCAGGTCCCGACGCCCTGGCCAAGCGACGAGCAACTGCCCCTGCTCCTGGATCTCGCGCGACGGTACGCGCGCCGTGGCGAGCTGGCGCCGGAGGCGGTGCGTCTGCTGCTCGACTTGGGGGAAACCTTTGGTGAGAACGGTGATAACGCGCTGGCGAGCCAGCTCGCATTCATCGGTGGGTTCGGCGGATTTCTGGAGACCCTGAAACGGTTTCACGCTACCTACGGGCACGCGACCCTGCATCCTCGTCTTGGACAGCCCTTCACTCACCTCGGCATCGCCGGGGGTATCCTCGACCGCGAGTTGCGTGAGCGACCGGGTTCACTGGACTCCGAGCACCAGCGCCGCCTGCGGGCGCTTGGCTTCATATTCGAAGCGGACGAGGACGCCGACGGGGTTCCCGCCTTTCCCTGATCGTCCTCCATCCCGCCGTCGGCCTTCCCTGGCCGCGGCAAGCGCGAACTCTCAGAGATCCACCTGCTCGACGAAGCGCTCCAGGCGATCGAATTCGAAGACGAGTTCGCTAACGTCGTCGGCGAAGGTCAATTTCATGACCCCGGAGATGCCGTCGTCTACGACCAGCTCGACGCGTCCCTTCACGAACTCGACGATGCGCTCCGCGCCGAGGTCACCGTCGCTGCCAGAGCTCGGCTGCTCCACCTTGCCGCCGTTGCCGCCGTTGTTCGTCCCGGACTGCTGGACTTTGCCGCCACCGTTGTTCGTCCCGGACTGCTGAACCTTGCCGAACTGGTCCACGGACACCAGCGCGATTGGCAGGCTAGCGTAGCCGTCGCGAACCGACCCCCGGGCCAGCGCCACCACACCGTCACTGCGCACCCAGGTGACCGTCACCTCCTTGGGCGTCAGCAGGAGCGAGAGACCGTTCTGGTGGTGGTACGACACGTTCTCCGCGGTCGCCGGACTCATCCAGCCGACGAAGGCCAGCACCGCAACGGCGAAGAGCCGCCCGATGGCCGCTGCCCGCCCGCGAACGGGGCCGGTGCCGTGCTGGTTGATCGAGTGCGGATCGCCTGTTCCCGAGTGCTCGATACCGGTGCGAACCGGGCCCGTGCCGTGCGAATCGATCGACTGAACAGTACCGAAGTTTGATTTACGGTTTTCCATTTTGCTTCTCTCCTCTATCAGGACTTAGTTAAAAACGGGTCCGATCAGTTATCGGACCCAAATTCGCGATAATCGCGATCCTCGAAGTAATAAAGACCCACGCCTGCATGCACACTCCCTGCCGTCTGCGGCCCCAACGCGAGTTCATCCTCGAGTCGGGTCAGCTCTTCGGCAGTGAGGTCCACGAGCTTCTTGCTCACGCCCCGGGTTTCTTCCCGGAATCGGGCGATGTCCTCGTCGCTGTTGAGGCGTGCGGTCCACACCTCAAACTGCAACCGTTTCTTCTCGCCCAGCTCCTCCGCATGGCAGAGATTGAACTCAGCCGTCTGCATCAGGTGCCGCATGCACCTCGCCACGACCTGGAGGCTCCTGGCCCGGTCTTTCGTGTTGGGCTGGAACTGTGGGTTCAGCATTCGAGCACAGAGAACCCCCTCGTCATCATTGAAGGTCTCGACGTTGCCCGCGGAAACCAGGGAGTCGAGCAGGCGCTCGTAGCTCGCGTTCGACAGGGCAATCGACACGAGCCGCTGGAAGGTCGCCCGCACAGCGCCGCGAACATCGAGCACCTTCGGCTCGCCGTCGTCGTCGACAAAGGCCGGATGGCTCGCCCAGATTTCAAGCAGCTTGCCTTCCGGGGAGAGCTGGGACTGTTCGAACTCCCGCTCCTTGTTCTCTTCCAAACGGTCCTGCACCTTGCCCATCACCTGACGGATGTGGTGCACCGACAGGCCGGACTTTGCGGCGATGTGGGCGAAGGGAATCGACCGGACGGGATCGCCGTCCTCGGCTTCACCACGGGGCGTTCCGGATTCGACCGCAAGCTCGACGAGCGCTTCCTTGATGGCTGCATCGATCGCGGGATAGGTGATTCGGTAGCTCAGAAGCAGTTTGAGGATCGGCTTCATGAACTCGAAGAGGGCGGCGCTCAGTTCCGAGAGTTCCGCCTGCTCCTGCTCTTGGCGTTCAATATTCTTGTCGTTCATGCTCGTCCACTACATATTCCGGTGTCGCTAGATAATACCCCTGCCAGTGGCTGGCGCCAGAGCGACGGGCTTCAAGATAGCCGGCGTAGGTCTCTACACCCTCGATGACAGCCATTGCGCCATAGCCGTGGATCGCATCCACGAGTTCGGCCAGGGCTTCTGGCCGACGCTGCACGACCGACTGGTCCACCTTTACCACATCAGGATCGCCAAGACTGCCAACCCAGTCACGAAGCCGACTGGTCGACGCCACATCGTCGAAGGCGATCAGCTGACCGGCGTCACGCAGCAGTTCGAGCGTGCGACGGCCCTCGACCGGGTCCGCCAGGGGCCAGGATTCGGTGATCTCCCACCAGGCTTGCGGCGCCCGCCCACAGTGCCGCGAGATCAGTTCCCGCAGCCGATGACGGCATGCCGCGACGCTGATGGCCCCTGGCGACAGGTTCAGGGAAACCGGGCAGCGCTTCTCTGCCGACCAGCGTAGCCCGTGCTCGACGATCCGAGCCTCGAGGGCCCAGGAGTCTTCGTCATCACCCAGCTCGTCGAAGACCTGCTGGGTGGTCATACCCCGGACCTGGGGCCGGAAAAACCATTCGAAACGGCAAAGGTTGGGCGCGCCGAAGGGCTCGATGGGCTGAATCGCGAAACGTAACCGATCGTGCATGAGCGTCTCGAGGAGGCTCGGCTGCAGAGCGGGCTGGCGGTTGGTCAGGAACATACGCCGTCAGTTTAGCGTTTCGTCGTGAAAAGTTAATGACGAAGCTAATCCTTTATGAACCTGCCGTCAAGGCAGCGCTGTCAAGGTGCCGGCACGTCCCTGCCGGCACCTGCGTGAACGGGTGTCAGCGGCGACTCGGTGTCAGGCAGTCGGCGCTGGCGTCGCCGAGATCCGTTCCGCCATCGCAGGGGATGATGCACCCGGTGATGTACTCGGCGTCGGCGGAACTCAGGAAGGCGGCGAGGTTGCCGACCTCGTCCGCCCGACCGAAGCGCCGGAGCGGGAGCTTGCGGCGGAACCCCTCGGCAATCTCCGGGGTCGGTGCGAGCCGCTCCATGCCCTCGGTCTTCTCGATCGGCCCCGGCGAGATCGCGTTCACCCGCACGCCGGCAGGCCCCCACTCGAAGGCGAGGCTGCGGACGAGCATGTTGACACCGGCCTTGGCCGCGCAGACGTGGACCTGGTGCGGCCACACCTGCGTCGCCTGCGGCGCGGTAATCGCGATCAACGACGCGCCCGGCTTGCGCAGGTGCTCGAAGCTCGACCAGAAAACGTTGTAGGAGCCGAGCAGATCGATGTCGACGACCGTCTTGAAGCCCTTCGGGGAAATGCTCACGGCCGGCGCCGGAAAATTGCCCGCCGCGCCAGCGATCACGCCGTCGAGCGGCCCGAGGGTCTCCGCGGCCTCGGCCACGACGCCGGCGACCGCATCGGGATCGCGCACGTCCGCGGCGAGGCCCATGGTCACCGACGCGCCCGGCACCTCGGCGATCTCCTCAGCGGCCACGCGCGCCTTCTCGGGATCCCGCCCGAATACGGCCACGTGGGCGCCGTGCGACGCGAGCACCCGGGCGATACCGAGGTTGATGCCGCTCGTGCCGCCGGAGATCAGGAAGTTGCGTTCTTTCAGGTCCATGTCGAGTTCCTTGTCATCATTGCTGGATTGGGTGGCGCGTGCCGGGAGCCGGCGGATCCTCGGGGGGGCCGGCGAAGCACTGAGCGTACGTCATCCAGCGCCCGGCCGTGTCGCCGGTCATCACCAGACCCGTATCGGCGATATTGCGCGTCTGCGTGACCACCCGGCAGAAGTCGACTGCCGAACCCTCGATCAGCTCGTCCTCGTTCTCCGCGTGCCACGCCCAGACCTGTCCGGAGGGAGACGTCAGGCTCAACCTGGGCACGCAATCCGGTACCGGCAGCCCCCGGTTGGCAAAGGTCCAGCCGAAGGTGTTGACGCCGAGCTGCACGATGTTGCGGATACGATCGTCCTCTGGCCGCTCCAGGCCCAGGGCGTCGTAGACTTCCTGGCCATGCGCCCAGGTCTCCATATGGCGCGCCGTGATGCTCGAACGCGCGCTCATGGACGGGCCCGCCCAGCGGATGCGCTGCTTCGGGTCGGCAGCGGCGTAGGCGTCCGCGGTCTGCTCGAACCCGGTCTCCCAGGCCGCGACCAGGGCCCGACCGGCAAGGCCCTCGAGCACCTCGGCCTCGAAGGTCCGCAGCCCACCGGTCGCCATCAGCGCCTGCGCGCGGCCCAGGAGCCCGAGAAACCCCTGCTCGTCCGTCAGCGCCAGCAGCGCCGCCTGATTCCAGACGTGGAGATGGCCCACGACATCGTCGAAGGTCCATGCCTTGAACTGCGTGACCCTAGCGAGGCCGTCGTCGTCGAGGGGTGCGACGAGCGCGTGCAGGGCCCGGGACTCGGCCCGGAAGTCTTCGGCCTGATCGATCATGCGTTGTCTCCCATGAATTGCGCGAGGCGCTCGTAGGCCTCGAGAAAGTCCTCCTGGAAGGACTGCATGACGGCGCGAACCGATGTCTCCTCGTTCATGAGGCCGACACCCTGGCCGACCCAGTAGGTCGCCAGCTCACGGGCGCCCGCATGATCGCTTTGCGAGAGCTTGTCGACGTGGTGCAGGATCGGCTCGGCCACCAGCGATTGCAGCGGCATGGGCAGTGGCGACGGGCCGGCCGTCTCCCAGGCCTCGGTCCAGGGCGAGCGCAGCTGGCGCGACGGCTTGCCGGTCCGGCTGCGGGACCGGATCGTATCCCGCGACCCCGCCGCGACGAGTTTCTCGCGGATGATTGGCGTCGTCTCGGCCTCGGTGGTCGTCAGCCAGACCGACCCCGTCCATGCGCCGGCCGCGCCCATCGCCATGGCCGCGGCCATCTGCCGACCCGTCACGATCCCGCCGGCCGCGAGGACCGGCACGTCGCTGACGGCGGCGACCGCGGACACGACCTCCGGGACCAGGACCATGGTCGCGACGTCGCTGCAGTGCCCCCCGGCCTCACCGCCGGCGGCGATGATCAGATCGACGCCCGCCTCGACCTGACGCAGGGCGTGCTCCTTGGCGCCGACGAGCGCAGCCACCGGGATTCCGGCCGCCTTGCCGCGTTCGAGCAGCTGCGGCGGCGGCACGCCCAGGGCGTTGGCGATCATCGCGATCGGATGCGCGAGGGCGACGTCGAGGAGCTGGTCCGCGCCGTCGGCCTGCAGATTCAGGGCGAACTGGATGAAGTGGTCGCGGTCCGCGCCGGCGGCGGCCGGGTCGATGCCGTGCCGCGCCAGAACCTCGGCGGCGAAGGCCTGGTGTTCAGCCGGGACCGCGGCGCGGAGCGCGTCGGGCGATGGCAGCTGTCCTTTCCCGGCCATCTTCTCCGGCACGATGACGTCGAGGCCATAGGGCTTGCCGTCGACGTGCGCATCGATCCAGGAAAGCTCCTCCTCGAGCTCTTCCGGGGTCAGGGTGACGGCGCCGAGCACGCCCATACCGCCGGCGCGGGAGACCGCCGCGACGACGTCGCGGCAGTGGCTGAACGCAAACAGGGGAAACTCGATGCCGAATCGCTCGCACAGGGCTGATCGCATGGCGGATATCCTCAGCTTTCTTCGGGTTCGATCTCGAACAAGAGGGTGTCTGCGGCCACCTGGTCGCCGGGCGCCGCACCGATGGCGGTAACGCGTCCGTCGACCGGGGCGCGCAGCTCGTGCTGCATCTTCATGGCTTCCAGCGTACAGAGCCGGTCCCCGGTCGCTACGGTGTCGCCCAGGTTCACGTCGATCGCCTGGAGCACACCGTGCATGGGGGCCGGTACGCGGCCGTCACTGCCCGCGGCATCCGTCGCAGCCGGCCGGCCGAGCGTGTTGTCGAGAATCAGGCTGCGGCCGTCGACCGACAGATGGAGGCGGCCGGCCACGCGCGCGAACCGTACGGTGCAACGTCGCCCGTCCACGGCCGCCTGCGCCACGCCTGTCCCGTGGCCCGCGAGGGTGACATGTCAGCGATGGTCTCCCAGCGACACCGCGTAGCGGTGGTCTCCGTCGGGCCGGACGCGCAGCAGCTCATTACCCCCATAGCGACAGCGACTCTCGCCCGCCCCGCCGCTGTGCCAGTCCAGCAGCTCGGCGGCCACGCCGACGGCCCTCGCACGGGCGTCGTCGCGAGCCAGGATGTGATCGATCACGGCGCCCAGGGCCAGCGCTTCCGGCGCCGGCGGCCCCGCGGCGGCGGCCGTGAGATCGTTGTCGTCCAGAAAACGCGTGGTCGCCTCACCGGCCGCGAAGACCGGGTGATCGGCGACGGCGATCAGGAAATCCCGGTTCGTCGTCAGCCCGAAGCACACCGTTGCGCCCAGCGCCTCGCGGAGCCGGCGACGGGCTTCGTCGCGGGTCTCACCCCACGCGATGATCTTTGCCAGCAGCGGATCGTAGAAGGGGGAGACCTCGAAGCCCGAGTCGATGCCGGCATCAACCCGGATGCCCTCGCCCGCCGGTGCCCGCCAGTCGTAGACCGGACCCGACGCCGGCAGGAAGTCCTTGGCAGCGTCCTCGGCGTAGAGGCGTGCCTCGATGGCGTGGCCGCTGATGCGAACGTCCTCCTGGGCGACGCCGAGCGGGTACCCGGCAGCGACCCGGAACTGCAGCGCCACCAGGTCGAGGCCCGTGACCGCCTCGGTGACCGGATGCTCGACCTGCAGGCGCGTGTTCATCTCCAGGAAGTAGAAGGCACCGTCGGCGTCGAGAAGAAATTCGACGGTTCCGGCGCCGCGGTAGTCGATCGCCCGGGCGGCGGTGACGGCCGCCTTACCCATGCGCTCGCGCAGGGCACCGTCGAGGACCGGGCACGGCGCCTCTTCGATGATCTTCTGATGTCGCCGCTGGATCGAGCAGTCGCGCTCACCGAGATGAATCACCGCACCGTGCGCGTCGGCCATCACCTGGATTTCGACGTGGCGCGCGTCGACGATCGCGCGTTCGAGGATCAGCTCGTCCGAACCGAAGGCGGCACGGGACTCCGCCCGCGCCAAGGCCAGCGCGTCGTCCAGTAGCTCCGGGCCGGGCACGACCCGCATGCCCCGCCCGCCGCCCCCAGCGGCCGCCTTGACCATCAGCGGATAGCCGACCGCAGACGCTGCCTCCCGGAGCGCGGCGTCGGCGCGGTCGTCTCCGTCGTAGCCGGGCACGCACGGGACCCCGGCGGCGGCCATCAGCTTCCGGGCGGCCGCCTTGTTGCCCATCGCGTCGATGGCGGGTGCCGGTGGACCGACAAAGACCAGCCCGGCCGCCTCGCATGACGCCGCGAACGCCCCGTTCTCCGACAGGAAACCGTAGCCCGGATGAACGGCGTCGCAGCCGGTGGCCTCGGCGGCCGCAAGGAGCTTGCCCGCGTCGAGATAGGACTCACCGGGCGCCGCGCCGCCGAGCGCGAATGCGTCGTCGGCTTCGCGCACATGCGGCGCGCTGGCGTCTGGTTCCGAATAGACGGCGACGGTGCGCAGGCCGAGTGCCCGGGCGGTCCGGATGATGCGGCGGGCGATCTCGCCCCGGTTCGCGATGAGGACGGTCTCGAAGCCCATCAGAGTCTCGCCACGCCGAAGCTGTTGGGATTCACCGACCGCGCGCGGGCCTCGCCGCAGGTCTCGAGCACGAAGCCGAGCACGCGCCGGGTATCCCGCGGATCGATCATGCCGTGGTCGAGGCAACGCCCGGAGGTGTAGAAGGCGTCCGACTGGCGGTCGAAATGGGCCGTGATGGCCTCGCGTTGCGCGGCGAGCTGACCCTCATCGGGGCTGAGACCGCGCCGCTTCGCCGCACCGCGCGCAACCATGTCCATGGTCAGCGCCGCCTGCTCGCCGCCCATGACGCCGGTCATCGCGTTGGGCCAGGTGAAGAGAAAGTCCGGCCGGTAGGCGAATCCGCACATGCCGTAGTTACCCGCCCCGAAGCTGGCGCCGATATAGAAACTGATCTTCGGCACGCGGACGTTGGTGACGGCCTGAATCATCTTCGCGCCGTGCTTGATCATCCCGCCCTGCTCGTAGGCGGTTCCGACCATGTAACCGGTGGTGTTGTTGAGGAAGACCAGCGGCGTACCGGCCTGGTCGCAGAGCTGCATGAACTGGGCCGCCTTGGTTGCGCCATTAGGGTCGATCGGGCCGTTGTTGCCGATGATGCCGCAGGCCTGCCCCATGACGCTGGCCTGGGCGCAGATCGTCTGCGGCCCGTAGCCGGCCTTGAACTCGGTGAAGGACGACCCGTCCACGATGCGCAGCAGAATTTCGCGTATGTCGTAGGGCCGGCGATAGTCGACCGGGACGACGCCCGCCAGCTCTTCGGGATCGTGCCCGGGCGGCTCGAAGGGGGCCCGCCGGGGCGCGGGGCAATGACGGTTCCAGTCGAGCCGGGCAATGACGTCGCGGGCGATCGCCAGCCCGTGCGCATCGTCCTCGGCGAGGTACTCCACGAGGCCCGATGTGCTCGCGTGCATCTCCGAGCCGCCAAGCTCGGCGTCGCTGGCAACCTCACCGGTCGCCGCACGGACAAGAGCCGCGCCGGCCAGCGCCGCCATCCCGTTGCGTTTGACGCCGATGACATAGTCGCTCATGCCCGGCTGGTACGCCCCGCCGGCCGTCGAGGGGCCGTGGAGGACGACCAGGGTCGGGATGCCGGCGGCACTCAGCTTCGCAAGTCCATGGAACATGCCACCGCCGTTGGCCCACATCTCCACGGCGTAGTTCATGAGATTCGCGCCGGCGCTCTCGACGAGGTGGATCAGCGGCAGCTTCTGGCGCAGGGCGATGTCGAGGACACCGAGGGCCTTCGAGACCGACTGTGTGGTCGCCGCGCCCGCGCTGATACCGCTGTCGTCCACGAAGATCAGACAGCGCACGCCGCTGACGAAACCGATGCCCGTGATCATGTTGCCGCCGGGCACGCTCGTGTCGGGGTCGGGATCGTCGACGAGAAAGTTGCACAGGTTGTAGAGCTCGAGGAAGGGCATGCCCGGGTCGAGGAGCTGCGCGAGACGCTCCCGGGGCAGCAGCTGGCCGCGCTGCTCGAAACGGTCACGGCGGCGTTCCGAAAGCGCCGCTGCGCGCCCCTCGAGGGCGCGGAGACGGTCAACGAGGCCAAGCATCTCGCTACGGTTGGCAGTGAACTCGGGACCCGCCGCTGGTACGCGGCTCACAGTCGACATCAGAGGACCTCCAGAAGCCGTGCGGGCACGCGCACGGGAATGGCGAGGAGCAGCTGCGAGTAACCCTTGCCCTGCGGATCGTTGCGCAGGCTCGCCACGCCGCCGCCGCCGAGGACGTCGTGGAGGACGAAATTGATGGCTGCGGGCCCTGGCAGGAGGAACCGTTCGATTCGCGACGGCGAGAAGTGGGCGAAGCGCGCGTTGACCGCGTCGACCGTGAGCGCCGCCCAGAGCCAGGGGAGCAGCTCCGGCGCCCGCGCGATGACGCCGATATTGGCGCGGTCACCCTTGTCGCCGCTGCGGGCCCAGGCAAGCCGAACGAGCGGGACCTCGACGAGTTCCTCGGCGTCGGGAAGAGTCGGCTCGGCGGGGCGGACGGGCGCGGGCGCGGGCAGCGCTGCGGCGGAAGGCGTGTCGGCGACCTCGAGGACATCACCGTCACCATGCACGGACGTGCGCACCTCGGACCGGGGCACGAGGAACGAGAAGAGCCTGACGACGGGCGACGGCCGCGGGCGTCCCGCTGCGGAGAACAGGGTGAGACCGGGCGGCGCCGCCAGCGCCGCGCCGACCACCTCGCGCAGGAGTATGCCGACCCCCTCGGGTCGACCGTGCCGCGCTGCAATCTTCAGGGTGACCTCGCGGGCGGCGGGCGCTTCGCCGAAGGCGCCGTAATGGGCATCGTCGCCGAAGGTCTCGACGCACCACTCGATCATCGGCTCGAGATCTCTTGCTGCAAGCAGCCGCTCGGTTCTCGCCCGCACCGCGGCGGCGAAGGCCCGGGCGCGGTCCGCCGCGCGATCGCCGTAGAGAAACACGAGCTGGCCGGCACGAAAGCCGTCGGCCCAGGTCACGCTGGCCTTCAGCGTTTCTGTCGGGGGGCGTCCGCGTGCGCCCGCGACGCGCACCCGGTCGGCCCCCAGCTGCTCGACGCGCACGTCCGAGAAGTCGCAGACCACGTCCGGCAGCACATAGGCCTGGGGATCCTCGATCTCGTAGAGCAGCTGCTCGCTGACGGTGCCGACCGTGACCGCACCGCCGCTTCCCTCGGGCTTCGAGACGACGAAGCTGCCGTCCTCGGCGATTTCCGCGACCGGATAGCCGATGTCGGCGAGGGAATCCGCAACCGTCTCCCAGTCGGTGTGGTTACCGCCGGTCGCCTGGGTGCTGCACTCGAGCACGTGTCCCGCGAGGCTGCCGCCCGCCAGCCGATCGTAGGCATCGATCTGCCAGTCGAAAGCGTGGATGCACGCCCCCAGCGCCACGGCGCTGTCGACGACCCGCCCGGTGATCACGATGTCCGCGCCGCTCTCCAGGGCAACGGCGATCGGGCGTGCGCCGAGGTAGGCGTTGATGCTCGCGATCCGTCCGGCGGGCGGGAACGGCTGCCCGGTGAACTGCTCGGTAACGCCGGTCGTCGCGAAGCATTCGGCCCGGTCGACGAGGTCGTCGCCGCGAACCACTGCGACGCTGAGATCCAGGCCGGCCTCGGCAATGAGCTGTCGCAGCCGCGCCGCGCACGCTTGCGGATTGACGCCGCCAGCATTCGACACCACCCGCACTCCCTGCTCGGCGAGCGTGGCGAGATTCGGCGCCATCACCGCATCCACGAAATCCGTCGCGTAGCCCGCGTCGGAATCCTTCGCCCGGGCACGGGCGAGGATCGACATGGTGATCTCGGCAAGGTAGTCGAAGACGACGTAGTCGATCGAGCCGGCGGCGAGGAGCTCCGGAAGATTGACGGCGCTCTCGCCCCAGAAGCCGCTGGCGCCGGCGATGCGGACGGTATCGGTGATGATCGTGCCCCTTCGGATCGGATTGAATTATGAAAGCAAATCATTTTAAATGAGTCAAACTCATTTTCGAGGACAGACCACCGTGCGCAGCCCTTTCGACACCGAGGAACGCCAGGCCTTTCGCGACACCGCAAGGCGCTTCATCGAACGCGAGATCGCGCCGTTCGCCGACGCCTGGGACGAGGCGGGCGAATTTCCATGGGAGCTGCACGCCAAGGTCGGCGCGCTGGGGGCCTTCGGCTTCGGCATCGAGGAGCAGTACGGCGGCCTCGGCTTCGATGACGCCTTCATGCGCGCGGCTTTCGCCGAGGAGATGGGCCGCTGCGGCGCCACCGGCATTCCCGCGGCGCTCGGCTCACGCGGTATTTCCCTCGGGCCGATCCAGACCCTCGCGAGCCCCGAACTCAAGGAGCGGGTCATTCCGCCGGTCGTGGCCGGCACGCAGAATTCCTGCCTGGCCATCACGGAGCCTTCCGGGGGTTCCGACGTCGCCGGCCTGCGGACCACCGCCCGCCGCGACGGAGACAGCTACCTGCTCAACGGCAGCAAGACCTTCATCACCGGCGCCATGAACGCCGACTTCTTCGTCGTCGGTGCGCGCACCGGGGGGGCCGGGCTTGGCGGCATCTCGCTGTTCCTCGTGGAGGCCGGCATGGACGGCTTTCGCCGCACGGCGCTCGATCGCAAGATGGGCTGGTGGTGTGCCGACCAGGCTACGCTCTACTTCGAGGATTGTCGGGTGCCCGCGGCACACCTGCTAGGCCCCGAGAACCGCGGCTTTCTCGCCATCATGGAGAATTTCAATCTCGAGCGGCTGGGCCTCGTCGCCCAGTCGCTCGGCATGATGAAGGTCTGCTTCGAGGACGCGCTCGCCTGGGCGCGGGACCGTGAGACCTTCGGCAAGCACCTCATCGAGCACCAGGTGATCCGCCACAAGTTCGCTGACATGAGCGCGAAGATAGACGCGGTGGAGGCCTACCTCAACCAGCTCTGCTGGCTGATCAACGAGGGCGAGATGCCGGTCGCCGAGATCTGCAAGGCGAAGTTCTTCGCCACCAAGGCGCTCGAGTTCTGCGCCAGCGAGGCGATGCAGATCTTCGGCGGCGCAGGCTACCTGCGCGGGAACCGCGTCGAGCGGGTCTACCGCGAGGTGAAGGTCATGGCCATCGGCGGCGGCTCCGAGGAGATCATGCGCGATCTCGCCAGCCGCCAGCTCGGCCTGTGAGCGGGACGAAGCCCACCCGCCGGGAGCGCCTCGAGGCCCGCGAGGAGGTGATCCTCGACGCCGCCCGAAAGGTCTTTCGCGACGGTGGCTACGCGGGGGCGAAGATGTCTGATATCGCCCGCGCCGCTGCCGTGGCCGAGGGCACGCTGTATCTGTATTTCAAGAACAAGGATGCCCTGCTCGAGGCGGTCATCGAGCGCTTCTACGACGATCTCACGGACGACGCCGAGCGCGGTGTCGCGCCCATCGAGGACACCTTCGAGCGCCTGGCCTTCCTCGCGCGCCACCACGTCGATCGCTGCCTGGCCGAGTGGCAGCTCCTCGAACTCATGATCGGCCTGTACCGGGGCGGTATGGGCTACGACTACGGCAGCCACCGCTCCCTCAATCGTCGCTATGTCGCGATCTTCGACCGGGTGATCCGGGAAGGTATGCATCGCGGCGAACTGCGGGATGACCTGCCCCCGCGCCTGCTGCGCGATCTCTTCTACGGCACGCTCGAATACGCCATCCGCACGCTGCGGATGCACCCGGAGGAAACCCCGGACAACGACGGTACCGTCGCCGGCGTGCTGTCGATCCTCCGCCAAGGGGCCGTGGTCCCGGGTGCGTCCGCGCAGCCCCCAAGCGAGGCGGTGCGCCTGGAACGCGTCGCCGACCGGCTGACCCGCGTGGCAACGCGCCTCGAGACCCGCCTCGACGACGTCCGCTAGGGGCTCGAGCTGGCATTCCCCGCTCCCCGGCGCATACTGGAGGGAGAGCACCGGAGGATCCACGGTCGAGGAGGAATGTCGATGCGCAGCGCTAGCCACACCCTGGCCTTGACCCTGCTGTTCGCGGCGGGCTTCGCTGGCGCAGCAGTCGAGCGCTCCGCGGACGGGCCGTTGGTGTGGCGCAGCCACAAGCATCTCAGCTGGGTCACGCGCGGCTGGGAACAGGTCGAGGCGGGCAACATCGACCGCGCGGAGAAGCACTTCCAGCGCGTTGCCGAGCGCACCCGCGACGGCTACGAGCGCTCGCAGGCGCTGCTGGGCCTGGCGGCCGTGCAGCAGCTGCGCGGCCAGACCGTTGCCGCCCTGGCCGTCTATCGGGAAATCGTGGCTCTCAATCGCCTGCCCGACGCCGCCCACCAGATGGTCGTGGCCCGGATCAGCGACATCCTGGCGGCGCCGATCCGGACAGCCGCCATCGACCCGCGGCCGGCCGCAGCGGAAGCAGCGGTCGGGCCGCGCGAGCTCGAGCCCATCGCGCAGGTCGCACCGCGCTATCCGCGCAAGGCCCTGCGGGGCCGCCTGGAAGGCGAGGTCACGGTGCTGGCGACGGTCAACCGACACGGCGCGGTGATCGACGTCGAGGTGGTCAGCGCCTCGCCCACGGGGCTGTTCGAGGAGGCGGCCCTGGCGGCCATGCAGCGCTGGCGATTTTCGCCCCCCGAGCGTATCGCTCAAGTCGAGCAGACCTTCGACTTCCTTCTCGAGGAGCGTTGATCCGGTTCGGGCCTGCCGCCTAGTTACCCGTGGATTGCTGCGCCACCGTACGGCTGCCGCGCTGCACGCCCGCACGGGTCAGAGCCGAGGCGATGTGGGGGCCGCCAACTTCCAGCGCGTCGACCCAGGAGCCTGGATTGCGGACGGCAAACGAGCCTTCCCAGGCGGGGCCGGCGCCCTCGCCGAGAAACAGCGTGGCGCGAACCTCCTTGAGCAGGTCGTCGCCGCGGGCCGCAGCACCGAGCTGTCCGCCGGTCGAATGAAGCTGGGCAATCTCGTCTTCAAAGTTGACGAGGCCGAGCTGCGTGTCGACGAACAACGGGTCCCCGCGGTCGGCAAGCTCGATGGCACCCGGGACGATGACCAGCAGGGCACGTCCCCGGGAGCCTTCCAGTAGCCGCTCGACCACTTCGGGATCGTCGAGTCCGGCAGCCACCGGCGCCGGCCTGGCGTCGATGCCGGCCGACCGCAGATCCGCGAGCAACCGCGCCTCGGCGTAGCGGTGCTGACCGGGAACCAGCTGCAACTTCGGCACGTGCACGAAGACCTCCTCGACGGCTGCGAGCGAGGTCGTTTCCGTCGGCGTCGTCGACACCTGCACGTTGCCGCAGCCAACGAGCGCCGCCATCAGCGTAACCGCAGCAAGCCCTCGCAGGCCCTTCGAGCACCATTCCCTGAGCATCGACCACTCCATCGGTAATTTCGAACTGAATTCATTATCAGGTCGGCATGATCGATGTTTTGTGATGCCGCTGGGGAGTGCGACATCGCTACTCGCCCAGGGTGGCCCGGACGAGGCTGTCGTCGCCGGTCATCTCCCAGTGGATCAGCGAAACGGGAATCACGCCCGCGGCATCCAGCTCCGCGAAGAAGGTCTTGAACTCGAAGTCTTCGCCCAGCTGCTCGGCGCGGGCGGCAATGAGCTTTTCGATCAGGTACTTTCCGGTGACGTAGCTCGTGCCGTAGCCCGGCTGCCGCAGATAGAGGAGCTGCTCGAAGCCGAGCAGATCGAGGTCCTCCCGCATCCATCCGCGTGGCGTCCAGCGCACGTGGTAGTCGCGCGCTTCCTTGAGAGTGAACTCGTTGGCATGGGCATGGAGCGATCCGAGTCCACGGGCGGCGCGTTGCGCCAGCATGATCCAGACGATCTCGCGCACCTGCGGGTTGTCGTCATAGAGCCCCAGGTGCATCGCCAGCTCTTCGATCCCTGTCGAGACGCCCTCTGCCCGGCTGTCGAAGATGTTGTAGAGGAGTGGCCCGCGCCGAACCGGACTCGGGTGGGGGATCTCCGCCATGCGAGCCAGGTCCCACCAGTGATAGAAATGGGTGTAGAGCGTCATCGGCTCGTAGTGGACGGCGCGCCAGAAGAAGTTGCGCTCCTCCTCGGGCACGAACCGGCCCAGCTGCGCCCGCAGCGCGGGGTCCATCCAGTCGTGGATCTCGAGGATGTCGTTGTCCCCCAGGAATTCGATGTAGCGACTCGCCGAGGCGTTGGACTTGACCTCGTACTCCTCTGGCGAGGAGATCTGCGGCAGCGGCGGCAGGTTACGATTGCGGTGCTCCTCGAGCCGGAGGGAGCTGTGGGCCCGGGCCAGCTCGCGCTCGAGCAGCCGGACCTCGTCTTCCCAGGACAGCGGGACGAGATGAACGTGACGCAGGTACCAGCTGTAGTCGTCCTTGCCGATGCCCGAGGGACCGCTCTTCTTCTGGCCCTCGGCTTCGAGCCAGTCAACGAAGGCATCCGTAGCGGCCCGGGCTCCGGCGACCGCCTCGCGGAGCTTCGACCCATTGTCCGTAACCTGCGCGGTCAGCTCGCCGAGGGTGGTGGACTGACCGCGAAGGTCGTCGATCCCCGCGATCCAGAGCTCGCGCGCGTTGCCGGTCAGGTTTCCGCGAGCCTGTTCCAGCAACGGGGGAATCGTCGCGAGCTCCGTCGCGAGCTTCTCCTCGCCGGACGCGTCCAGGGGGAAGGTGTACGTCCAGAGTTCGACGAGCGCGTGGTGGGTCGGCCCCTCGTGCGCCGGCGTATCGCTCTGATAGGTCCAGACCGACGTGTAGTAGGCCGGATCCCGTGCCCAGGGCTGGAGTACCCGGATATTGAAGTCCATGCCGTTCATCTCGGCGCGGATCAGGTGCCAGTCGACCTGCTGCGGAACGGGCCAGCCCGACGGATCCAGGGCATCCAGCTTGGCCCGCAGCAGCTTCAGTCCGCGGGCCTTCTCCGCCATGGCCGCAGCCGAGTAGTCCGGCGCGCCGTTCTTCCACACCGGCGCTTCGAAGGCGCGCCATTCCGCGAACAGCTCGGCGACCGCGGGGTGGGTGCCGGCTACGGCCTGCCCCGCTCCGAGCGCACATCCCAGCGCCAGTCCGGCGACCGCGCGACCCCACAGGCCATTGACCATCATCTGACTCCCCGGCAAAGGTCCGCATTGTGCCACGCCCATCGGCCGGGCATCATCGAATGCTCCGACCCGCGAGGAGTAGCCGTGTCCGACAGCCCGCGCATCCCCCGCTTCCCCGACGACTACACGCGCGAGGCCGCCAGCGGCCGACGTGATTTCATCTCGGACCAGACGGGGGTCTCCACCGAACACCTGGGCCACTACTCCCTGGATCCTGCGGTCCTGCCCGGCAACATCGAGCATTTCGTGGGGGTCGTGCAGATGCCCGTGGGCCTCGCCGGCCCCCTGCGGATCAACGGCGAGCACGCGCAGGGCGACTTCTACGTACCCATGGCGACCACAGAGGGGACACTCGTCGCCAGCTACAACCGCGGCATGCGGGCGCTCACCGAATCCGGCGGCGTGAAGACCACGGTCGTGCACCAGTTCATGCAGCGCTCGCCAGTCTTCCACTTCGACGACGCCCGCGCGGCCCGTCGCTTCGACGCTTGGCTGGACGAGGTCTTCGACGACGTCCGCGAAGCCGCCGAGTCGACCACGCGGATCGGCAAGCTGACGCACATCCAGCGCTGGCCCGTCGGCCGGAGCCTCTATCTGCGGTGCAACTACACGACGGGCGACGCAGCAGGACAGAACATGGTCAGCAAGGCGACCTACGTGGCCTGCGAGTGGCTGCGGCAGCACGCCCCCGTGCCCTGTCGCTACCTGCTGTCCGGCAATATCGACACGGACAAGAAGCATTCCCAGATGAACCTGCTGCACACGCGGGGGCGGCGCGTGGTCGCCGAGGCCGTGCTCAAGCGGGACGTCGTCCGCCGGCTGCTGCACGTGGAGACCGCCCAGCTGGCCACAGCCCGACACATCTCCAACGTCGGCGCCTTCATGGCCGGCGCGGCCAACAACGGCCCCCATGCCGCCAACGGCATCGCCGCCCTGTTCATCGCGACGGGGCAGGACGAGGCGAACGTCGTCGAGTCCCATACGGGGATCGTCTACAGCGAGCTGCTCGATGATGGCGACTACTGGTTCTCGGTGACGCTACCCTCGCTGATCGTCGCGACCCGCGGCGGCGGCACCGGGCTGCCGACCCAGCGCGAGTGTCTCGAGATGCTCGGCTGCTACGGCGACGGCAAGGCCGACAAGCTGGCCGAGATCGTGGCCGCGACCGTCCTGGCCGGCGATCTGTCGCTCGGGGCGGCCGTGCTCGCCGGCGATTGGGTCACGAGCCACGAGCGACTCGGTCGCAACCGGCCCTGAGCAACCGTGGATCCCCTGAGTCAGGGCGCGCTGGGCGCGTCCACCAGCCAGAGTGTCGCATCCCGGAAACACATCGTTCTCGCGGGCATCCTCGGCTGGATCGGCGGCATGGCGCCGGACCTCGACGTCCTGATCCGGTCTCCGGAAGACCCGCTGCTCTTTCTCGAGTATCACCGCCAGTTCACCCACTCGCTCGTCTTCATCCCGGTCGGCGCCTTCATCTGCGCCCTAGTGCTCTACCCGGTCACCCGACGACACCTCTCCCTCCGGGAATCGTGGCTCTGGTGCCTCCTCGGCTACGCCACGCACGGACTCCTGGATGCTTGCACGTCTTACGGCACCCAGCTGTTCTGGCCCTTTACCAACGCGCGCATCGCTTGGAACAACGTGTCCGTCATCGATCCGCTGTTCACGCTGCCGCTGCTGCTCGGGGTGATCGTCGCGTTCGTGCGGCGCAGCCCGCGGGCTGCCCGCTTTGGCATCGGCTGGGCGATCGCGTATCTCGCTCTGGGGCTGCTCCAGACCCACCGGGCCCAGCAGGCGGGGGAGCACATCGCGGCCAGCCGCGGCCATGCGCCGGTCGCCGTGTCGGCGAAACCCAGCTTCGCCAACCTCCTCGTGTGGAAGACCGTGTATGCCTACGACGGCTATTTCCACGTTGATGCGGTCCGCACCGGCGCCAGGGTCCGGTGGATGGCAGGCGATCGCCTGCCTACCCTCGATGTCGATCGGGACCTCCCCTGGCTCGATCCAGCCAGCCAGCAGGCCCGCGACATCGAGCGTTTCCGGTGGTTCTCCGCCGACTTCATCGCGCTCGACCCCGTCCGCCCGGACACGGTGGTCGACATCCGCTATTCCATGCTGCCGCAGGAGATCGACGCCCTCTGGGGCATTGGCCTCGACCGGAACGCGGATCCCGCAGCGCACGTACGCTACGAAGTGTGGCGCGACGGGGCCCGCGAGCGCGGACCCGCATTGCTCGACATGATCAACGATCGTGAATTCGGCAGCCCGTTACCGACGCCTTGAGGACACGCGGGGACAAATTGAGGCACAATCACGCTGTGGGGTGTTGATTGCCGCGAGGCTCGAGTCATGCCAAAAATCGTTCTGGTGCACCAGACCGGACCCAAGAAAGGCGAGAAGGAGGTCTTCTCGACCGCCAAGTACAAATCGCTCTTCATGGGGCGGTCCGCCGACTGTGACGTCAAGGTCGACGATCCGAACTGCGTCGTCAGCCGCACCCACGCGCTGCTCGAATGGGATGACGAGGGCGAGACGCCGACCATGACGGTGACCGATCTCCACAGCGCGAACGGCACGTTCGTCAACGGCGATCGCGTCGAGGAGCCGGTGAGCGTGGCCAACGGCGACGCCATCCAGCTGGGCGTCAAGGTAGGCCCGGTCCTGCGCGTCGCGCTGATCCGCCCGGCCGACGAAGCCGACGAGTCCGCCGGCGGTGTCGAGGAAGTCCGTACGGCCTTTCCCGATATCCGCGACGAGTCCCGCGAAGAGGAACGGGCTCGCAAGCCGGCTGCCGGCACCCGGCACCTGATCCGCAGCGACGACTAACGCGACGCTTATTGCTAGAAACTTCACGGCCGCACCTCTAGCATGCGACTGATTCTCATTTACCGCTTCTTGGAATCCTCATGAAAACCAAGTCCGTGCTGCTCGCGCTGGCGCTGCTGGCGACCGCTACTCCGTGCCTCGCCGACGGCGAGGTCAACGTCTACACCTCCCGCAAGGAAGCGCTGATCCTGCCGCTGTTCGACCGGTTCACCGAACTGTCCGGTATCGAAGTCCGGATCCTCAGCGCCAATGCGGGCGCCCTGATCTCGCGGCTCGAGAGCGAGGGACGGAACAGTCCCGCCGATGTGCTCCTCACGGTCGACGCCGGGAACCTGCATCGGGCACGCGAGGCCGGCGTGCTGCGCACCACGACTTCGGCGGCTCTCGAGAGCGCCATTCCGACGACATACCGCGACCCGGAGGGCTACTGGTTTGGCCTGTCGCAGCGGGCCCGGGTGATCTTCCGCTCGACCGAGCGCGTGGGTGCGGACGCGATCGACAGCTACGCGGACCTCGCCGATCCGACGATCAAGGGCAGTCTCTGCATCCGCTCCTCGAGCAACATCTACAACCAGTCCCTGGTCGCCTCGATGATCGCCAGCGACGGCGAGGAGGCAACGGAGACCTGGGCCCGCGGCGTGGTGGCCAACATGGCCCGCCCGCCCCAGGGCGGCGACACGGACCAGCTGCGCGCTGTTGCGGCCGGCGCCTGCGATCTGGCCGTGGCCAACACCTACTACTATGGCCGGCTTCTCGGCAGCGACAGCGAGGATGACCGCGCCGTCGGCGAACAGGTCGCCATCGTCTGGCCCGACCAGAGCGGGCGCGGGGCGCACGTGAACGTCAGCGGAGCCGGCATCACGACCCACAGCCCGAACCCCGACAACGCCCTGGCGCTGCTCGAGTTCCTGGCCGGCGAGGAAGCGCAGGCGTGGTATGCCGAAATGAACCATGAATTCCCGGTCCGGGAGGGCGTCGCGCCCACGTCGGTCCTGGCGTCGTGGGGGCCCTTCGATGCCGACGACATCAACCTCAGCGAGCTGGGCAAGCACAACGCCGCGGCGGTGCGTCTGATGGACCGCGCCGGCTGGCGCTGATCGACTTCGCCGGCGCTTCCGGGTAAAACACCGCCACCATGACGGTGGCTCTTGCCAGTTCCCTGCCCCGCCCGGGTGCCGACGACGCCGTCCGCTGGGGCGTCGTTGCCGCCTCGGTGGCCGGCATCCTCGCGCTGCCGACGGTCGCGGTCGTTGCGGTCGCTGCCTCAGCTGATGGATCGGCCTGGCGCCATCTCGTCTCGACGGTACTGGGCGAGTACGTCTGGCATTCTGTCCTGCTGGCCCTCGGTGTCGGCACGGGAACGCTCGTGATCGGGACGACCACGGCGTGGCTGACCACCGTGTGCGCGTTTCCCGGCTGGCGCGCCCTGAGCTGGCTGCTCCTGCTGCCGCTCGCCCTACCCGCCTACATCGTTGCCTACACCTACACGGGCGTGCTCGACTACCCCGGCCCGGTCCAGACGGCCCTGCGCGACCTCTTCGGGTGGGGGCCCGGGGACTACTGGTTTCCCAATATCCGATCGCTACCTGGGGCCATCCTGGTCCTGACGCTCTGCCTCTATCCCTACGTGTATCTCCTGTCGCGGGCCGCGTTCGTGTCGCGGTCGGCGAGCGCCATCGAGGTTGGCCGCAGCCTCGGCCTCGGCCCGATGGCCGTCTTCGCGAGGATCGGATTGCCCCTGGCGCGCCCGGCAGTCGTCACCGGCGTGGCCCTGGTCCTGATGGAGACGTTGGCCGACTACGGGACGGTCAAGTACTTCGGGGTCACCACCTTCACGACCGGGATCTTTCGGACCTGGTTCGGCATGGGGGACCGTGCCGCCGCCGCGCAGCTGGCCACGGCGCTCCTGGGCCTGGTCCTGCTGCTCGTCCTGCTCGAGCGCTGGTCGCGGCGCCAGCGCCAGTTCGACGACGCCGGGGCGGCCGCGGCCGGCACGCCCTACCCGCTCCGAGGCTGGCGCGCCCTCGCCGCCGCCGGCTGGTGCGCGTTGCCGCTCCTGCTGGGCTTTCTCGTGCCCGCGCTCCAGCTCGCCTGGTGGTGCATCGACACCTTTGGCGAGCAGTGGCGCCGGGGCTTTCCCGAGCTCATGGGCAACAGCATCCTGGCCGCCGGGATCACTGCCGCGATCGCCGTGTTCCTCGCGCTGCTGCTCGGGTACGGCCAGCGGCTGCGGCCGGTGCCGACCGTGCGCGGCGCCGTCCGGGTGGCGGCCAGCGGCTACGCCGTCCCCGGCACCGTGATCGCCGTCGGCGTGATCATCCCGCTGGCCTGGCTCGACAACTCGATCGACGGGTTGGCCCGCGAGCTGTTCGGCGTGTCGACGGGGCTCCTCCTCAGCGGCACGCTCGTAGCCGTCATATTCGCCTACCTCGTTCGCTTCATGTCAGTCGGAATCCAGACCATGGAGGCCGGGCTCGCGGCGATCTCGACGGGCGTGGACGACTGCGCCCGGGCCCTGGGCTGCGCTCCGAAGGCCGTGCTCGGACGCGTGCTCCTGCCGCTTCTGCGCCCCAGCCTGCTGACCGCCGGTCTGCTCGTCTTCGTCGACGTCATGAAGGAACTGCCCGCGACCCTCATCCTCCGGCCCTTCGACTTCAATACGCTGGCGGTGCGAGCCTACGAGCTCGCCGAGGACGAGCAGCTGGCCGCCGCCGCGCCGGCCGCGCTCGCGATCGTCATCGTCGGTCTCGTGCCCGTCTTCTTGCTGGCACGGGGCATCACCCGGGAGCGACGGCATGCTTGAGGTTCAGGAGCTCGAGGTCCGCTACGGCGACCTGGCAGCGGTCCGCAGCGTCAGCTTTGCGCTCGAGGCGGGCGAGATCGGCGGGCTGCTGGGCGCCAGCGGCTGCGGCAAGACGACGGTGCTGCGGACGATCGCGGGCTTCCTTCGACCCGCCGCCGGCCGCGTGATCGTCGACGGAGAGACGCTCAGCGACGTGACCGGCGCCGTCGCTCCGGAACACCGCAATGTCGGCATCGTGCCCCAGGACCTGGCCCTGTTTCCGCACCTGTCCGTGGCGGGCAACATCGCGTTCGGTCTCCGGAGCTGGGCGCCCGCGGACCGCTCGGACCGGATCCGGAGTCTGCTTGCGTTGATCGGCCTCGACGCGCAGGGCACGGCCTTCCCCCATGAGCTCTCGGGCGGTCAGCGTCAGCGCGTGGCAATCGCGCGCGCGCTGGCGCCGAGACCGCGGCTACTGCTCCTCGACGAACCATTTTCCAGCCTCGATCCGGCGCTTCGGATCGCGCTGCCGCGCGAGCTGCGACAGCTCTTTCTCGATGAGGACGTCACCGCCCTGCTCGTGACCCATGATCAGCACGAGGCCTTCGCCATGTGCGACCGGGTCGGCGTTCTCGCGGGCGGCGAGCTGGCCCAGTGGGATCGGGCCTACGCGCTCTACCACGAGCCCGCCAATCGCGTCGTGGCCGACTTTGTCGGCGAGGGCGTCATGCTCCCGGGCCGCGTGTCCGGCGAGATCACCGTGGATACGAGCCTGGGCCCCCTGCGGTCAGACTCCCCCCTGGCCTGGCCGCCAGGCACGTCTGTCCACGTCCTGGTCCGACCGGACGACGTCCTCCACGACGACGCCAGCGACACCGCTGCCAGGATCGTCGATCGGGCGTTCCGCGGCAGCCACTTCCTGTACACGCTGGAGCTGGCGGACAGATCGCGGCTCCTGTGCCTGGCACCGTCGCACCATGACCATCCCCCGGGTGAAACCCTCGGGATCCGCCTCGAGATCGATCACATGGTCGTCTTTCCCGCGGACTGATCAGGGCGGCATGCCGTACCACTCGGGAATCTCCTCACCGAGCAGTTCGTAGAGGCGCTCGTTGTGCGGCGCGAAGTACTGCATGAGCCGCGTCGCGGTGAGCGGGCTCATCGGCTGCGGGTACTTCCGCATATGGGTGTAGGCGAAATCATCGTGCTCGGGCTCGAGGCCGAGGAAGGACAGGACACGATTGAACTCGGGCACGGGCCGCGCCTTGAGGCGCTCGGTCACGCCGATATGGAGCTGATCACGCCGAAAGTGGCGCAGGACGGTCTCGAGGTGGTCGGCGTAGCGACCCGTCCGCAGCAGCGGCGCGAACGGGCTGTCGGCTTTTGACGCCGCTTCCGCCACGGCGCGCTCGAAGGAGACGCTGGCCCAGCCCGCCGCAGCCGAGGCCGGTGGCGCCTGCCGGTAGTGATTCCACTGCGAGTAAGCGCGGAAGACGGGATTGCGAAGAAAAAGAACCAGCCGCGCGTTCGGCACCACCGCCGCCATACGCTCGACGGCCACCGCTCGCGCGAAATAGCTCGGCGTCTTCTCGCCCTGCGTCAGCTCCGGCCGCTCGAACCGTCGCCGATACCAGTCCACGCCCCGACTCCAGGTCTGGTCATTGTTGAAGAAGTGCATCTCACGGGCGCGATCCGGATGCCGCGCCATGAAGACCCGGGAGTGGCGCGCGAAATTGTCATAGAGCGAGGTCGTCGCCGACTTCTGGGCGCCGATGATGATGAAATCGGGAAGGGCGCCTGCCTCGCGTTCCGGCACTGAACCCATGACTGCTTGCTGACCCACGATCGGCAGCATAGCGCAGACGTGGATCCCGCAGGTGGACGTGCGGTCGGTCGACCGGTGTACACTCGGCGCCTTCCCTCGCGATCCGCACCATGGACCAGACGACCCGCTATCGGAATTCGCTTACGTCGCTCCTGACCTTGGCAGGCGTGGCCATTGGACTGGGGAACGTCTGGCGCTTTCCCTACATGATGGGGCAGAACGGCGGCAGCGCCTTCCTGCTCCTGTATCTCGGCATCATGCTGCTCATCGCCATTCCCGCGCTCACGGCGGAATGGGCCCTGGCAAGGCACACGCGCCGCGGCACCGCCGGCACCTTCGATCGCATCTTTGCCGCGCCCTGGGGCCGGGCGATCGGCGCGCTGCTGGTCTTCGGGACCTTCATGGCGCTGACCTACTACACGGTCGTGATCGGCAACGTCACCTATACGGCCGCCTTCTCGATCGTCCACGGCTTTTCCGAGGCGACCTCGAGCCGCTACCAGGCCGGCCTCGGCAACGGTCTCGCCCAGTACGGCTTCGCGCTGACCGTGATCGCGTGGGCGGGCTACGTGACCCACCGCGGCCTCAACGCGGGCATCGAGGCCAGCAGCCGCCTCTTCGTGCCGGCCTTCGGCATCGTGGTCGTCTACCTGGTCATCCACACGCTGACCATCGACGGTGCGGCGGCCGCCCTGGGCGAGTTCCTCAAGCCGGATTTCTCGCGCATCGGTATCCGCGAGGTCTTCGCCGCCATGGGGCAGGCCTGCTTCTCCGTCGGCATCGGCGGCACGCTGATGCTCGTCTACGGCAGCTACCTCGCCGACGGGGAACGCCTCCTGGGCAAGGCGACCCTGACCGGGCTTACCGATGCCGGAGCCGCGCTCCTCGCCGGTGCGTTCATCGTGCCTGCCGTGCTGGTCTTCGGCATCGAACTGAATGCCGGGCCGGGCCTCGTCTTCGCCACGCTCCCCGAACTGTTCGCCACGATGCCCGGCGGGCGGCTGGCCGGTAGCCTCTTCCTCGCGGCGCTCACGCTGATGGCGTTCCTCTCCGCGGTGGCGGCCATGCAGGTCTGCGTGCGTGGCCTGCACTTCCTCACCGGCGAGCAATTCTCGCGCGGCACCATCATCTTCGCGGTGGTGCTGATCGTGGCGATGCTCATGCTGCCACCGTCGCTGCGTCCCGGCATGATCGGAACGCTGGACCTGATCTTCGGCTCCGGCTTCCTGCTCTTCGGCTGCGCGCTTGCCGTACTCGGCCTCGCCTGGGTGGCCGACCGCGCGATTCTGGACCAGCAGGTGGGTGCGCAAGCGTCCTGGCTTCGCCCCTGGCTCCGCGTCCCCGTGCCGCTTGCGTTGCTGAGCGTTCTCGGGCTCTACGTCTACGACATCGTCGCAGGTGGCGGCGGACACTGACGCGATGGACCCGCGCAAGCAGCAGGGCATCGACGCCCTCAACCAGGAGTTTCGCCGCTACGAACAGGTCGAAAAGGATCAGGTTTATCGCCTGACCGAGAACACGGCCGAAGCCTTCGACGAGGACTACCGCATCCGGGTGTGCGACATGGCCCAGTACTTCGACGGCGACGACGCGGGCAAGGCGGCGTTCGCGCGGCACCTCGGCGAGGCCATGGAGGAGATCGGCTTCGTCATCCTCGTGAACCACGGCATCGATCCGGCACTGCACGCGCGGGCCGAGGCGGACGTCGTGCGCTTCTTCGAGGAGATCCCCGAGGCGGCTCGGGAGCAGTTCCTCGCAAGCCGGCACGGATCGGTCAACCAGGGTTACTTCCCGATCGCGGAGACGACGATCATTCACCCGGACCTCGTGAAAGGGTGGGTGTTCTGCCGCCGCGCCTTCGACCTCGATGGCAACCCGGACTTCGACCCCCTCGCATTCTGGCCGGACCCGGCCTACGAGCGCAGCTTCCGGGAACTGGTCGCGGCTACGGAGCCGCTCATCCTGCCGATCATGCAGTCGATCCTCCGCTACCTCGGCTGCGACCCACACCACTACGATGAGCGCCTGACCGGAACCAACTTCGGACTGCGGCTGAACTATTACCCGGCCGGGGATCCGGCCGCACCGCCCGCTGGCGGACGCATGCTCGGTCACGAGGACGTCGACCTCTTCACCTTCCTGCCCGCACCGAGCGTCGAGGGTCTCCAGGTGCTCCGGCGGGACACGCAGCAATGGGTCCGCCTCGACGCGCCGCCCGGGTCCATCGTCCTGAACACCGGCGACTACATGCAGCGCATCACCAACGATCGCCTGCCGAGCACCACGCACCGTGTGGCCCAACCGAGGCAGCCGATCGAGGCGCCGCGCGTCTCCGTGCCGATGGCCATCTATGTCTGGGAGGACGAGATCCTCGAGGTGCTGCCCGGGCTCGGCGAGCCGCGCTATCCCCCGATCCGCGCGGAGACCTTCCATACACGGATCACCTCGAAATACTATGGGGACGACTACGCAGACAACGCACAACCGGAGGGGTCCGCATGAGCGCAGTGATGACGGAACAGGTCTCGGCCGAGGAGTGGGCGCTGCGCGTCGACCTCGCAGCCGCGTATCGACTGGTGGCGCACTATCGCTGGGACGATCTCGTCTTCACCCACATCTCCGCGCGCATTCCGGGGCCGGAGCACCACTTTCTCATCAACCCCTACGGCTTCCTCTTCGACGAGATCACGGCAAGCAGCCTCGTCAAGATCGATCTCGACGGCAACAAGGTCGTCGACTCGCCCTACGACATCAACCCTGCCGGCTTCACGATCCACAGCGCGATTCACGCCGCGCGTGAGGACGCCCAGTGCGTCCTGCATACCCATTCGATCGACGGTGTCGGCGTCTCGGCCCAGGCCGAAGGGTTGCTGCCGCTGTCCCAGCAGTCGCTCTTCGTACTGACCTCACTCGGCTACCACGACTATGAGGGGGTCGCGCTTCGCGATGACGAGAAGCCGCGCCTCGTCGCCGACCTGGGCACCAACAACTTCCTCATCCTGCGCAACCACGGCCTGCTGACCGTGGGTCCGACGATCGCAGACGCCTTTCTGGCGATGTACATCCTCGAGGCATCCTGCCGGATCCAGATCCGCGCCCAGGCGGGCGACGGCATCTATCCGGTCGACCCGCGTATCGTCGACACGATGCAGCAGCAGGCCAACCAGGTACTCAAGGGCCTCGGCGGCAATCTCGCCTGGCCGGGCCTGCTCCGCCGCCTGGACCGGATCGACCCGTCGTTCCGCGACTGAGCCGATCCTTACCCTGGAGGCCGGCAACGCGAGGATCGTCATCGCGAGATGGTGAAGCCGATAACGATGCCCCAGCCGGCAATGTCGCCGAAGATCCGCCGGAGTTGCAACGCCCATGACGAGCCGCTGCTGCACGCTGTTCCTACTTTGCCTCGCGAGCATCGGCGTCGCAGCCAAAGACCCGATGACGGGGCCCGTCATCGCCGACTATGGCCCGACCTTCGCCATGGATGTCGACGTTCCCGTCGACGCCGAACGCCGCTATCGCGTCGTCTTCGACGCCGCCAATCATCGCGGCGGAACCGATGCCGTGAATCGATCGCTCGTGACCGTTGCGCGCTATCTCAATATGCACGGCCGTGCTGGCGTGGCGGTCGACCGGCACGAGATCGCCGTCGTGTTTCATGGCGAGGCGCTGAAAAGCGCGCTCCACCAGGAGGCGTACCGCGAGCGCTACGCCACCGACAATCCCAACCTGGAACTCATCGCGGCGCTGCAGGAGGCGGGGGTGTCCTTCTACGCGTGCGGCCAGTCGCTCGGTTTTCGGGGCTTCGACAAGGAGGAGCTGACGAACGGGGTCGCAGTGGCGCTGTCGGCGATGACGATGCTGGTGACGCTGCAGAACGACGGCTATGCGCTGATCCCCTGGTAGCCTTCCGGTGATCGACGATTTGATCAGGCGCACCCGGGCGCGCGAACGCGCATGCTATCTACGGTGCAGGAACATCGAAAGGAGTGCGCCATGCTGAAGGCCGTCGCCGCCGAACTGCTCGACAACACGATCTTTGCGACCGACCTCGACTTCGACGAGCGTGCCGCGCTGGCTCAAAACATGTTCGCCCGGGACGTGGCTGACGGTGAGACCGTTGTCTCCGCGGGCGAGCGCACGCGCACCCTGTACGTGCTCCTCGAGGGCCGTATGAAGGTCTCCGTCGCCGTCCAGGGGGGCACCAGGAGGCCGTAGCCACGCTCCAGCCCGGCGAGGCCTTCGGCACAGGCGCGTTCGTCGAGGCCACACCGCGGCTGGCCGACGTGAGTTCGGAGGGACCGTCATCGGTGCTGACGCTGGAGCCCGCCGCGCTCGAAGGCATGCTCGATTCCCATCCGCGCGTGGTCTACGACGTGATGCGCGCCCTGTTCCGCACTCGCCACCAGACGCTGCTCCGGCTCTACGAGGAGAACGAGCAGCTCACGAACTACATCCTGAAGGTTCACGGCCGCTACTGAGGGCGCGACGGCGGCGGGAACGCGCAGCGCCGGACCGCTGCGGAACGAGGGGCTGAGGTCCCGGTCGGTGCGTCGTGGCAGCGCCTTCTCGAGCCAGAGGTCGGCAAACCCCGGCGCCGGCCGTGACGCGTGTCGAGCGCTACGCTAGGCTGCGGGGATGTTTCGAGGGGTGCATCCGAGCGCGCGGGGCCGCCAGGCGGCGGCGCGCTGGTGCACGATGATCCTGTTCCTCGGCCTGCTTGCCATCCCGGCCGCGTCGACGGCCGACCTCCGGTTTCAGCGCATCGGCGTTGCCGAAGGCCTGTCGCAGGCCACGATCCTGTGCATCCACGAGGGCGTCGACGGCTTTCTCTGGTTCTGCACCCAAGAAGGACTGAACCGCTTCGACGGCCATCGCTTTCGGGTCTTTCGGCGTAGCGAAACCACGGGTCTGGGCGACAGCTACATCGACGATGTCGCTCCCGCCCGGGGCGGCGGGCTCTGGGTGGGCACGGGCTACCGTGGGCTCTATCACTTCGATCCCACGACAGAACGCTTCGAGCCGGTTCCCCTGTTCGATGGCCCGCAGACCTACCGGGTGCAGGACCTCCACGTGGCGCCGGACGGCGTCCTGTGGGTGGCGACGGAGTCCGTCGGCCTGTGGCGCTACGACCCCGAAGCGCGAGCTGCGCAGCAATTCCTCGCCGAGGCAGACGTGCTCACGCTGCTGGCCGACCCCACGGGCACGCTCTGGATCGGCACCTTCGACCGCGGACTCTGGCGACTGCCACCGGCCGCCACGGAGCCGGTCCTCGTCGCACCCGAACCGACGACCGTCAATGCCCTACTGCTGGCTCCGGACGAGACGATCTGGGCGGGCAGCGCGACGGGGGTCGAGAGCTACGATCCGGCCACGGCGGCGCCCCTGCCGTTAACGACACCAATCGTCGAGGGGGTGAGCGATCTGTTTCTCGACAGCCGCACGCGCCTCTGGGTCGCGACGGATTCCGGCCTCTACCTGCGCGATGAACCCGGTGGGGAGTGGGCCTTTCATACGCACCGTTCCGATGACCCCTACAGCCTGAGTGAATCGGCCGTGGGGCCGGTGATCGAGGACCGTCAGGGCAATATCTGGATCGGGTCGTGGCTCGCCGGCGCCAACCTGCTCCGCGCCCAGGCCGGGCCGTTGAGCCTGCTCGATCCCGAAGATACGGACGGGGCAGCGCCGAACGATGCCGCAACGGGCGTCGTGGAGGATCTCGACGGCCGTATCTGGGGCGCCTTCTATCGGGGCGTCGGCCTCGCCTGGTGGGATGAGCAGGCGCGACGCTGGGTGCCCGTGCCCACCGGTGGTGGCGGCGCCGCCCGGGTACTCGCGCTGGACCCTCAGACCGGGCGTATCTTCAGCGCGACGAACGGCGGCGGCCTCGCCTACGTCGAACGTGGCGCGACGACCGCAACGGCGCTCCCGGAGCAGCCGCTGCTGGACCGGTCGCCGGAATCGCTGCATGTCCATGAGGGACGCATCTACGCCGCGATGGTCAACGAGGGGCTCGTCGTTCTCGACGCCGCTTCGGGCGCCCTGCTCGATACGATCGACCGCAGCGACGGGCTCCCGGGTGACTATGTGCAAACGACCCGTTTCATCGACGGCCACCAGTGGATCGGCACGACCCAGGGGCTCGCCTGGCTGGATCCGGGCAGCGGTGAGATCCAGACCCTGACCGCCGATTCGTCCGGGCTCAGCCACAACGCGATTACGGCGCTTCATCCGGGGGCCGACGGCACGCTCTGGGTTGGGACCCAGGGAGGCGGCCTCAACCGGCTGACACCGAGCGCCGGTGGCTGGGACATCGCCGTCATCGATACCTCGAGCGGCCTGGAGTCCGACTCGATCGGCGGCATCGAGGCGGACGGCGAGGGCAACCTCTGGGTGAGTACCTCTCTCGGCGTCACGCGGCTGACGCCGGCCGGCGCGCTGCGCAGCTTCGGGCCCGGCGACGGGTTGCCCGTGGGGGGGTTCTTCATCGGCAGCCACGACCGCGGGCCCTCCGGGCACCTCTACTTCGGCGGCTCGGGCGTGCTGCGCGTCGATCCTCGGGCCTACCGGTTACCCCCCGAGCCACCCGAGGTCGTCGTCACGGATCTACGGATCCGCAACCAGCCCATCGAGGTGTCGCCCGACGGGCGCTTCGAGCGCACGATCGCCAGGGCCGACCGCGTCGAACTGCTGCCGGACGATGTCCTGGTCACCTTTGCCTTTGCCGCGCTCCGGCCGGATTTCGCGACCGACCTGCGGTACCGCTACCGGATTCCGTCCCTCGACCCGCAGTGGATCCTGACCGGCCCCCGCGGCAGCGAAGCGACCTTCTCGAACCTGCCCTACGGCGAGCGCCAGCTCGAAGTCGCGGCCAGCTTTGACGGCGTCCGCTGGGGGCCTGTTCATCGCCTCGAGCTGCTGGTGCGATCGCCCTGGTGGCGCCGGCCCGGAGCGCTGGCCTTCTTCGCCGCCCTGCTCGCGCTGAGTCTGGCTGTCCCGATCCGTTTGCAGCTCCAGAAGCGCCGGGAGCGACGGCGCCACCAGGCAGCGATCGCCCACAGCGAACAGCGACTGCGCAGCGCGCTCTGGGGTTCAGCGGACGAGCTCTGGTACTTCGACGCCGAACGGGACGTCACCCAGCTCACCTACTTCGATCCCGAGCGGCAGGCGTTCGTCGATCGCGAATCTGCAGGTCCGACCGACAGCGCGGGCGCGGTCCACCCGGACGACGTCGAAGGCGCCCTCCAGGCGCTACAGGACCACATCGAGGGGCGCACCGACACCGTCGAGACCGTTTTCCGGGGGCGCACCGCGACCGGAGAGTGGCACTGGTACCAGGTGCGCGGCACCGCCGTCGAGCGCGGCCCCGACGGTCGCCCCGTGCTGGTCGCGGGAACCCGTCGGGACATCGACCGCCGCATGACGGCGATGCTGGCGCTCGAGGAACTCAACCTGAAGCTCGAGGAGAAGGTCGCGGCGCGCACGGTGGAGCTCGAGCGGGCGCGCGACGTACTCGTGCAGCAGGAGAAGATGGCGGCGCTCGGCGCCCTGGTCGCCGGCGTCGCGCACGAACTCAATACGCCGATCGGCAACGCGCTCACGCTGGGATCGCACCTCCGGGACCGGCTGGCCGCCGACGACAGCCCCACCCGCCTGGGACCGACCGTCCGCGACGGGCTGGACCTCATCATCCGCGACATGCAGCGCGCGGCCGGTCTGATCCAGAGCTTCAAGCGGATCGCCATCCGCCAGTCATCGCCGCGGATCCGTACATTCCCGCTGCTGGATTACCTGGAGACCCTGCTCGAATCGCTTCAACCGATCCACCACGGCCGCTGCCGATTGCAGATCGACTGTCCGGAGGAACTGCGGCTGCGCGCTGATCCGGCGGTGCTCGACCAGATCGTCCAGAACCTCGTTGCGAATTCCGTCACGCACGGCTTCGACCGGGTCGACGATCCGTGCATCAGGATCAACGTCCGAGCGGGCAAGAGCAGGCTGATCCTGGACTTCGAGGACAACGGACCCGGCATCGATCCCGAAATCCGCGAACGGATCTTCGAGCCCTTCGTCACCACCGCTCGGGCCGAGGGGGCGACAGGCCTTGGCATGCATATCGTGTTCAACCTCGTCACGCAGGCCCTCGGCGGCTCGATCGAACTCCGGGAGCCCGACGGCGGCGGTGCGGGATTCCGGCTACGCCTGCCGCTGGCCCTGGTCGCCGCGCCAGCGGAGTCCTAGATCGGTCGACGGGGTCGGCGCGGCAGATGCCCACGCGATGCTGCGCCGACCGGATCGGAGCGGTAAGCTCTGCGGCTTCAACGGCAGGTAGGTACCCTTGAGCCAGCAGCAGGACAACGCGCCGAGCGGTTCGAAGCGCCTCGTTTTCGGGCTTCTCGGCCTGGGCTTCTCCCTTCTTCTCTTCGAGGTCCTGGCCTCGGTGGTGCTGCTCCACGTCTATCGTGGCGAAGCCGATGCGGCGGCACCGTTTGACGCCGAACCGACCCCGTTCGCGTCGATCAACCTGCCGGCATGGGTGCTGCGGGGACTGCGCGATCCGGCGCCGGCTGCGGACGCAACGGCGCCCGAGTTCCGCGCCGAGATCGAGCCAGACCCGATGGTCGTCGAGCACCCGGTACTCGGCTGGGCGCCGCAGCCGGGCCGGTATACGCACACCTTCTTCCGGCGAGAGGATCCCGCGGCACCATGGGAACACCTCGTCACGGAGGTCACCATCGGGCCCGACGGCGCCCGGTCCTTCGGTCCGCACGACGACTCGGCGCCGAGAATCTATGTCTTCGGCGACAGTTTCGTCTTCGGCACGGGCGTCCATGACGACCAGACCTTCGCCTACCGCCTGCAGCAGGCGTTCCCGGACCACGTCGTGAAGCTCTTCGCCTTCGGGGGCTACGGCATGGGCCACGCATGGCTCCGCTTCGGCATGCTCGAGGCCGACCTGCGGCCCGAGGACCGGATCGTCCTCGGCTATGCCGACTACTACGACGCGCGCAACGTCGCCGACCCGGCGCGGCTCCGGTCCGCCGCTCGCTTTCGGGCCACGCGCAACCCGGAGACCCAGGATATCCGCCGGACCACACCCCGGATCATCCTCGAGAACGGCGCCCTCAGCGTTGACTACCTCGAGTTCAATTGCCGCTTCAACGCGGAGTACTGCGAGTCGCGCAGCCCTTCGCGCCGCTACAAGCGAGCGGTCTCCGCGGCGCTCATGAACGACGTCGCCGCCCGGTCCCCGGGGCCGGTCTGGGTCGTCCATTTCCAGGGTGACACAAGCAATCCGGTCCTGGGCATGCTCGACGACGACATCACGGTGGTTTCGGCTCTGGACGGCGACTTCGACGGCTTCGTTCGCGACGACATCGAGGGCTTCGACGCACATCCCGGCCCCTACTGGCATCACGCGATGGGCAGACGCATCGCCGGCGCGCTCCGGACTGCGGCTCCGGTCCCCCGAACGGAGCCCTAGAACCGGTAGGCGAACTCCAAGCCGACCTGATCCGCGCCCGGGTTCGTGGAGTTCAGGCGGGCGTTCGAGATGTGCTGGATGCGGAGCGAAAGGCGGAAGGCATCGTCCTCTCCGAACGACGTTCCCGCGGAGACAAAGCTCATGAACTGCACGACGCCGCCGAGATCCAGGCTGCCGAACTTGCCGGCCTCGAGCAGCGTCGGCAGGACGCCAAGATCGATGATCCAGCGTCCCAGCTTGTCGCCCTGGGCGCCGCTGAAGCGCCAGAGCGGACCACCGGACACGAAGACCCGCCCGACGCCTCCCTGGCGCAGGGTCCCGACGGCGATTTCCCAACGCATGCGCTTTTCCGGCTTGGGCGGCCAGCGGTAGAAGACCCCGTGCTGCAGCAGATTCGTACTGTCGATGTACTCGGTCAGCGACCGGACGCCCAGCTCGGCGCGGTCGTCGGCGAGGGCGGGAGCGGGGCCGGCAAGGCACAGGAAAAGCGTCCAGCTGAGCAGGGCTGGCCATCGTGAGCATGAGCGCATGGCGCGAAGGCTAGCGGGTGGCGGCCGGATTTGGAAGATGCGGGACCCAGCGCGCCACAGCCCGGTCGAAGGCCGCGCTAGGCGGACGGGGCGCCCGCGCCCAACCGGGCCAGGTACCAGTCGATGAAGCGCGCCTGGAAGGTCTCCATCGTCGACAGCGGGCCGGGCCGGTAGAAGCGTGAGCGGACCCCGTCCTGGTTCGCCTCGATGATGCGCTGGTCGGCCCGGGTCGTGACATCCCAGAGCCACGTGAGCGCCGCCAGGTCGTAGTCGCGCCCGGACTCGGCGTCTGCCCGGACCAGCCAGCTCACGTCGCAGACCGTCGTGCCGATGCTCTCCGGCAGGAATCGGTAGAGGACGGCGTGATCGCAATACACCAGACCGAACAGGCAGGGTCCGAGCTGGATATCAGTGGCCACGGCCACCGGCTCGCGGAACCCGCCGAGGAGCGGCGCGAGCAGATCGCCGCTCTTGCTACCGGTCAGGTAGCCCTCGCGCAGCGGATAGCGATCGTGCTGGCACTCGCCGCCGAAGGCGCCGGCGGAAAGCCAGGCACGGTCGAAGGTCTCGGCGCTCATGCCGGCCGCCACGATACCCGCGTTTGCCTCGGCCTCGCTGACCTTCCAGCGGTGCCGCGGATCGGCGAGCGCGTGGGCGGCGGCGTACTCCGGATGCGCCGGTGCGCAGTGGTAGCACTCGCAGTAGTTCTCGAGCGCCAGCTTCCAGTTGCCCGCAATCCGGTAGGCCTGGCGGTGCGCCACGCGCGTCTGCGCCAGACCGTAGGGGGCCAGCGGTGCGCTCATCGCCTTGCGCAGCGGGTCGAACGGTGCCGGCTCGGTAGCGAGGTTGACAAACAGCATGCCCTCGAGCCGCTCCACGGCGACCGCCTGGAGCCCGTACGCCGACGGATCGAAATCCGGCCCCATCTCCCGCGCACCGACCAGGGCGCCATCGAGGCCGTAGGTCCAGCCATGGTAGGGGCAGACCAGCCGTCGCACGTGGCCCTTCTCGGTGGCGCAGATCCGGGAGCCGCGGTGGCGACAGACGTTCACCAGAGCGTGGAAGGTGTCCTCGGCGCTGTGGACCACGATCACCGATTCGCCCGCGACCGTGACGAGCAGATAGTCACCGACCGCCGGCAGCTCGCTCTCATGCCCCGCGTACAACCAGGCGTCGAGAAAGAAGCGCTCAAGCTCGCGTCGGTGGATGATCGGATCCGTATAGAACGGCTGCCCGAGCGCGTATCCCGGGCGATGCGCCGCGATCAGCTCCTCGAGGCGTTGCTGCTCCAAGCCCGAATCCTCTGCCCGGCTGACTCGACCTGCGAATCTTAGCCTAGCGGCGCACGCCGGCCCAGCGCGGACCGGAGGCGGGCGGTCCGCCGCCGACGCCCTTGAGCGCCCCGGTCATTTGGAATACCGTCTCGCTTGTGGAGGGACCCACGCCACTATCAATCGTAAGCCAACAGGGGGATACAAAATGCGATACTTCGCGATGATGCTGTGCCTGCTTGCCAGTGCCGCAGTGGCGCAAGACCTCAACGAACCGACCGGAGCAGTCAGCAAAGACGTGACTCCGGGATCGATTCCCTCGAGCACCGGGCAGGTGCTCTGCAGTGCGGCCATGAACTCCGATGGAACCGTCGGCGGCGGACTGTCGGTGGATACGGGCAGGACCCAGAGGCTCGACGTGGGAATCTACGAAGTGATCTTTCGGGGGTTCTCCTGCCGCGATATCCGCGCTTCGAGGGGCTACTACCGGTGGCTGCAGGTCGATACGCTGACGACCAGCTTCGAAGATCCCGCGATCTGCACGACCGCTGATCGTGCTGACCGGATCAATGGCGTCTACGTCGCCTGCTTCGACCTGAACGGCAACCCGGTCGACACGTCGTTCTTCCTGTTCGTCGGGAAGTAGAGCGACGGCGCCCCGCGTGCCGCACCCGGCACGCGGGGCACTTCGGCGCTGCCGTGACGGTCAGCGGGCGGGCTGCGAAGCGCACGCCTCAGAACTGCCAGGTGAACTCCACGCCGGCCAGCCGCTCCGGGCTCGGCCAGGCGATGTGCCACGGGCCGCTGCCCACGCCGCCGCGCAGATTCACGATGTCGTAGGCCTCCTGGGTGTTGAGGCCATCGATGGTGAAGGTGGTCTTTCCCCGGCGCTCGTACTCGATGCGCGCGGACCACTCGTAGTCGTCGGCGACCGGCCGCACCCACTGGGCCACGAGGTTCAGCGAGTCCTTCGGTGCATTCGGGAGACGGTTGCCGACGATTTCCTCGGGCGGCACGGTCAGCCCCGGCTTGGCGTCGATCGACTCGATCTCGCTGTCCGTGTAGCCGTAGGCGCCCATGAGGGTCCAGTAGTCCGAGGCGCGCCAGGCGACCTCGAGCTCGCCGCCGTAGATCTCGCTCTCGTTCGCGTTGATCAGGACCTGTGAGCCCAGCGGGTCGAAGAGAAAGAACTGCTGGTCGTCATAATCGATGTCGAACAGCGCGGCGTTGACCGACCACCGGGAATCCGCCGACCGGAAGCGCAGCCCCAGCTCGTAGTTCGTCAGCGTTTCGCTGTCGAAGCGGGGCTCGAACTGGACCTCTGGCGCCGCGGCCAGCGTATTGAAGCCACCCGGTCGGAAGCCGCGCGAGACGGTGCCGAAGAGATTCAGGTTCTCGCCGGCCGCCCAGGCCACCTGGACCTAGGGCTGGAACTCGCTGAAGGTTGCGGTGCCGTTCGCGACCGGATTGCTCGAGTCATTGGTCCGCTTCACCCGGTCGTAGCGCCCGGCGAGCGTGAGGCGCCAGGCCTCGGCCAGGTCGAAGTCCAGCTGCCCGTAGGCGGCGCGAGTCTCGTAATCCTCGGCGAGCACGGCCGGCGGTTGGGGAATGAAAAAGGCCGAGGGCGTGCTCCAGTCGCCGCCGTTGGCGAAGCCCGCGACGTTGAGAAAGGTGGCGAGCGAGCGGTCCCGCTCCTGGTCGCTCCAGTAGACGCCCGCGATCCAGCCGAGGCCGTCGCTGTCGGCCGAGGTCAGGCGCAGCTCCTGACTGAGCTGGGTCGAGTCGTCGTTGACGATGATATTGAGGAACTCCTGGGCGGTCTGGTCCAGGTCCTGATCGTTGTTCGATTCGAGATCGTTGTAGCCCGTGATCGAGGTCAGCGAGAAGCCGTCGAAGGCCGCGTCGAGCTTGATCGTGTACTCGTCGAAGACGACGTCCGAGACGCCGTAGAGGTTCGACTGGATCCAGAACGTCGTGTTGTTCAACGGGAACGGGAAGGTGTCGCCGGGCAGGCGGTTCTCTTCGGTGTCGGCGGAGCCCGGCATGAAATAGCCGGAGCCGCCCTCCTGGTCCGAGTGCTGCTAGCGCAGGTCGAGCGCAACGCGATCGTTCACGTCGTAGAGGGCACGCACCCGCAGACCCAGCGACTCCTTGTAATCCACGTCGCGATCGATCGTCGCGTTGTAGAGCTGCCCGTCCCGGTCCTGGTAGTAGCCGGCCACACGCATCCGCAGCCGACCGTCGAGGAAGGGCAGCGTCGCCGCGGCCTCGGCCGACAGGTCATCGCCCTGAGCGGCACGTATCCGGGTGAACGCCTCGAATTCCTCACCCGGCGCCACCGTGGTGATGTTGATCGCCCCGGCGACGGCGTTGCGCCCGTGCAGCGCGCCCTGGGGCCCGCGGAGCACCTCGATCTGCGCCACGTCGAAGAGATCCTGCGTGGTCACCAGCGAGGTATTCACGGACACGCCGTCGGCGATGTAGGCAACGGGCGTCTCGCCGATGCCTCGGTTCTGCGTGACCCCGCGGATCGTGACGGTGCCGACCCCGACCTCCTGGGTGTCCGAGAAGCGCAGATTCGGCGTGAGTGCGGCGACGTCGTTGAGGCGCTGGATCCGCGCCCGCTCGATGGTGCCGCGGTCGAAGACGGTGATGGCGTCAGCGACATCGTAGAGATTCACGTCGCGCCGCAGCGCGGTCACCACAACCTCCTCGATCGAAGCATCCTGGCTCCAGGCGAGAAACGGCAACAGCAGGGCCAGCGCGGCCACGGTCGCGATCGTACGAAGCATTGCGTCTCCTCGGTTCGGTGGGCGTCAGGGCTCGAGCAGTGCTCGCAGGATGTCCCGGCGGCTGATGATGCCGACGAGCTCGTTGTTCGACGTCACCGGGTAGCGCCGGTACGGCTGCTGCTGGAATTGCTGCGCCAGGGAAATGATGTCGAGGCTTGCATCGACTGTCTGCACACCGGTACTCATGAAGCGGCTGACCGGCCCCCGCGTGGACCCGTAGTAGCCCGCTTCGAGCACGAGCCCCACGCAGTCGCGCTCGCTCAGGACGCCGACCAGCTCGCCGTGATCGTCGATCACGGGCGCGCCGGAAATTCGATTGGTCACGAGCGCGTGGACGGCGTCCAGCACGGGCATGTCAGAGGTGAACACGACCGGGTTTGGCGTCATGTAATCGCGAACGGTGATCTTGTGCATGCGGGTCAGTTCTCCTCCGCGGCCTGCTTCCGCGGGCATTCGCGCTTGCAGGCGCCGCAGCTGCTGCCGAGGCCGCCGCAGCTTCCCTTGATGGGCTCCCGCCCCAGCAGCACGCCGATCGCGAGCCCGAGGAACGAGAGCAGTACGACGGCGAAGGCCACGAGATAGAGCGTCATGAGGTGCCTCCGTCGATCAGGTGTCGTGTCATCGCAGGAGTCGCATGCTCCAGGAAGCCGTCGTCCGAGCGCTCGATCAGCAGCACCGGGATGCCCCGGTCGATGGCGAATGCGAGCGCGTCGTCCTTGCCCATGACCAGCAGCGCCGTCGCCAGCGCGTCGGCGCGCATGGTCTCCGGCGCAAGCACCGTAACCGACGCGAGCGTCTGCAGCACCGGCTCTCCGCTCCGCGGATCGATCACGTGCGCAAAGCGTCGCCCGTCCCGTTCGAAGTAGTTCCGGTAGTCTCCGGACGTGGCGACGCCGTTGTCCCCAGGCTCGATGATCCGCTGGATCGACCGTCCGACGTCGAGCGGTCGCTCGATGGCGACCCGCCAGCCGCGGTCCTCAGCCGGTCGACCTCGCGCTCGCAGCTCGCCGCCGATATCCACCAGATAGCTTTCGACGCCGCTCGCCTCGAGCAGCTCGCCGAGGCGATCTACCGCGTACCCCTTGGCGATGGCCGACAGGTCCACGTAGACATCCGGGCGCGCCTTTCGCAGGGCCGGCGGCTCGCCGCGGACCTCGAGGAGGTCTGCTCCGACGCGCTCGCGCGTCGCCTCGAGCAGAGCCTCGGCGGGCCGGACGGGCGCGACCGCCGCGGGCCCGAAGCCCCAGAGGTTCACGAGCGGGCCAACGGTCACGTCGAGCGCGCCTGCGGTCTCGACGTTCACCGCGAGGGCCGCTGCGACAACGTCCGCGGTCGCCTGCGAGACCGGCCACCACTCCAACGACTCGGCCGCATTGAAGAGCGACAGTTCGGAGTCCGGCTGCCAGGTGGACATCAGCGCGTTGATGCCTGCGAGCTCAATCCTGATCGCCTCGCCGAGTGCCTCGGGATCCGCGACTGCGCCGGCGATTCGAACCGAGAACTGCGTGCCCATCGTGGGGCCTTCGAGGCTGACGACGGGCACTTCCCGCGAACAGGCCGCGAGCAGCAGCAGCGCGGCCGCGGCGAGACAACGGACGGTCCGGTCAGCCGAAGTCATCGAAGAGAATGCTCTCGCGTTCCACGCCCAGGTCATCGAGCATCTTGCCCAGTGCGGCCACCATGATGGGCGGCCCGCAAATGTAGTACTCGCACTCCTCGGGCGCCGGATGCTTGCTCAGGTACTCGTCATGGAGCACCTGGTGGATGAATCCCGTGAGTCCGGTCCATTCGTCTTCGGGCAGCGGATCGGACAGCGCAACGTGCCACTCGAAGTTGTCGTTCTCCGCCGCGAGCTCGTTGAAGTCGTCCTCGTAAAACATCTCCCTCAAGCTACGTGCGCCGTACCAGAAGGTCATCTTGCGCTTGGAGTTCAAACGCCTGAGCTGATCGAAGATGTGCGACCGCATCGGCGCCATCCCGGCGCCCCCGCCGATGAAGACCATCTCGCGATCCGTGTCGCGGGCGAAGAATTCGCCGAAAGGTCCGGAGACCTCGACCTTGTCGCCCGGCTTCAGGCTGAAGATATACGACGACATGATCCCCGGCGTCACCTGCGGTCCAGCGCCGGGCGGTGGTGTGGCGATGCGGGTATTGAGCATGATCACGTCGTCTTCGACGGGGTAGTTTGCCATCGAGTAGGCGCGCTGCACCGGCTGATCGCAATGCGATTCCAGGGCCAGGAGTCCATGACGCTCCCACTCCTCGCGGTACTGGTCCTCGATCACGAAGTCCTTGTACGCAACGTGATGCGGCGGGCACTCGATCTGGATATAGCCGCCCGCCCGGAAGTCGATGGACTCGCCTTCGGGCAGTTCGAGCACGAATTCCTTTATGAAGGTAGATACGTTGTCGTTGGACCGAACCGTCGCCTGCCAGCGCTTGACGCCAAAGACCTCGCTGGGCACCTGGATGTCCATCGACTCTTTGACGGCGACCTGGCAGGCGAGCCGGACCCCATCGGAGGCGTCGCGCTTGTTGATGCACGCCTCCTCGGTCGGGACCATCGCCCCGCCGCCGTCTAGCACCTTCACCCGGCACTGTCCGCAGGTCCCCTTACCGCCGCAGGCCGAGGCGACGAACAGCCCTTCGCCGGCAAGCACACCCAGCAGCTTGCCGCCGACCGGCACCTCGAGCTTTCTCTCGTGGTTGATGTCGATCGTGACGTCACCGCTGGGCACGAGGAACCGACGCGCGAAGAGAATGATGCCGGTCTGAAGCAGGACGATCAGCGTGAACATCGTCACGCCCAGGAGAATGTTGCCGGTCATAGCTGGATTCCCGAGAAGGCCATGAACGCGAGGGACATGAGTCCGGCCGTGATGAAGGTGATGCCGAGCCCCTGGAGGCCGTCCGGCACGTCAGAGTACTTGAGCTTCTCGCGGACGCCCGCGAGGCACGCCAGCGCCAGCGCCCAGCCGACGCCCGAGCCGAACCCAAAGACGACGCTCTCACCGAAGTCGTAGCTCCGCTCGACCATGAAGAGCGAGCCCCCGAGGATCGCGCAGTTCACCGTGATGAGCGGTAGGAACAGCCCGAGCGCGTTGAAGAGCGCAGGAAAGAACCGGTCGAGCACCATCTCGAGAATCTGAACCATGGCCGCGATGATGCCGATGTAGCAGACCAGGCCCAGGAAGCTCAGATCGACCTCCGGATAGCCCGCCCAGCCCCAAGCGCCCTCCTTGAGCAGGTTGTTGTAGATGAGGTTGTTGACCGGCACGGTGATCGTCTGGACGGCGATGACCGCCGCGCCGAGGCCGAGCGCCGTATCCACGCGCTTGGAGATCGCGAGAAAAGTACACATGCCGAGGAAGAAGGCGAGCGCCAGATTCTCGACGAAGACCGCCTTGACGAAGAGGGCGAGGCTCGCTTCCATCACTTCACCTCGATCCGATGGACTTCGTGGATCTGGTATTCGGGAGGCTCGACCTGCTTCGTCTTCCAGGTGCGGATGCCCCAGATGAGGAAGCCGATGATGAAGAAGGCGCTCGGCGGCAGGAGCATCATGCCATTGGGGACGTACCATCCCCCTTCCGCTGCCAGCGGGAGCACTTCCTTTCCGAAGAGCGTGCCGGAGCCGAACAGCTCGCGCAGGAACGCGACGGTCAGCAGGATCAGGCCGTAACCCATCGCGTTGCCGACACCGTCGAGCACGCTGGGGACGACGGGGTTCTTCATCGCGAAAGCCTCGGCGCGACCCAGGACGATGCAGTTGGTGATAATGAGGCCGACGAAGACCGAAAGCTGCCGCGAGGTGTCGTAGGCATACGCCTTGAGCACTTGGTCGACCACGATGACCGCCGAGGCGATGATCGTCATCTGTACGATCAATCTCGTGCTGTTGGGAAGCAGGTTCCGGACTAGACTGATGGTCGCACTTGAGAAGGCCAGCACCGCGATCACCGCCGAGGCGAGCAGTAGCGAGGGCATCAGCGAGCTGGTGACGGCCAGCGCCGAGCAGATCCCGAGAATCTGCAGCGTGACCGGATTGTTGTCGATCAGGGGGTCGGTCAGGATCTTGCGCGTGCTGTCGGTCATGTGGCCTCCAGCCAGTGTTTCTTCAGGTAAGGGCCGAAGCCGTCGGGGCCCAGCCAGAAGCGAAGCGTGGTCGTCACGCCCGCTCCGGTAAGCGTGGCGCCGGACATTCCGTCGACCTGCATCGCCGGGTCGCCGGCCTGCGGCGGGTCGTTGCTGGCCACATCGCGGGGCACGCGGCCGCGGATGACTTCGATCTGCGGCTCACCGGCCGCGTCGATGACCACCTTGCCTTCCCACAGCGCGAGCCAGCGTTCGCTCTCGATCTGATCGCCGAGCCCCGGCGTCTCGCCGTGCTCGTTGAAGCGCAGTCCGTAGACCGTCTTGCCGTCGGGCTCGAGGGCTAGAAACCCCTTCATCGTCGACCAGAGGCCAGCGCCCCGGATCGGAAGGATGACGCTCGTGACGTCGTCCCCGTCGCGGACGATGTAGACCGGCGCCAGGTTCTCGCGGCGCCCGACCTTGGCGATGTCCCGCTCGGCGGGAATCACGGTGCTCTGCGTCGGATCGGACGCGGCGCGGGCGGCGTCGAAGACCTGCGGATCGACGTCGTCGACGTAGTCGCCGGCGGCGAGATTGACGATCCGCGTTTCGATGGCGCCGAACTGGGCATCGATCGGCTGCTCCGGATCGAGCAGCCCGGCCACGGCGAGGATGTTCTCCTGCCGGTTCAGCAGGGAATTCTGGTCCTGCAGGGGCTTGAGGACGATCGCCGCCGTCGTCACAAGCGCCGAACAGAACAGGCTCGCGACCGCGGCCACGACCAGCGTACGTCCGACCGTTTCGCGCTTATCCGCCACTGCGCTGCTCCCGCCGGCGCACGTTGGCCCGGACCACGAAATAGTCGATGAGCGGCGCCACGACGTTGGCGAAGAGGATCGCCATCATGATGCCTTCCGGAAACGCCGGGTTGACCACCCGGATCATCACGGTCATGGCTCCGATCAACAGTCCGAAGATCCAGCGTCCGGTGTTGGTCTGGCAGGCGCTGACCGGATCGGTGGCCATGAACACCATGCCGAAAGCGAAGCCCCCGACCACGAGGTGCCAGTGCCAGGGCATGGCGAACATCGGATTCGTGTCCGAACCGATCGCGTTGAAAAGCAGAGTCGTCGCGACCATGCCGATGAAGACGCCCAGAACGATCCGCCAGGAAGCGATCCGTGCGTAGATCAGGAAGGCGCCGCCCAGCAGGCATGCGATCGCAGAGGTCTCGCCGATGGAACCCTGGATCCTGCCGAAGAAGGCGTCCATCCAGGTCACACCCACGGCGGCGACCCCCGCCATCCCGTCGATCGCCGAAGCGCCGAGCGCGGTGGCGCCGGAGAATCCGTCGACCGGTGTCCAGACGGTGGTGCCCGACATGTCGACGGGGTAGGCAAAGTAGAGAAAGGCCCTTCCGGCCAACGCGGGATTGAGGAAGTTCTTGCCGGTCCCGCCAAAGACCTCCTTCGCGACGACCACGCCGAAGCTGATGCCGAGCGCGGCCTGCCACAACGGCGTGGTTGCCGGCAGGATCAGCGCATAGAGCCAGCCCGTGACGAAAAAGCCTTCGTTGACCTCGTGGTTGCGAACCCCGGCGAAGAGCACCTCCCAGAAGCCGCCGACCGCCATGGTCACGATGTAGATCGGCAGGAAGTACAGGAAGCCGTGGAACATGCACGCCATGATGCTGCCCGGGTCGTAGCCGATCCCCAGAGCGTCCATGATCCCGCCACGCCAGCCCTCGGCGCTCGCCAGGCCGAGGTCGGCCATAGCGGTGTGCGTCTGGAAACCGACATTCCAGACACCGACGAGCATCGCCGGGAAAGCCGCAAGCACTACAAGAATCATCACCCGTTTGAGGTCGATCGAGTCGCGGACGTGCGGCGCGTGCGGCGTCACGAATGGCGGTGTATAAAACATCGTGTCGACCATCTCGTAAAGCGCCTCGAAGCGCTCGAGCTGGCCTCCCTTGGCGAACAGGGGCTCGACCCGGTCCAATGCCTTGCGCAGCGGCTGCATCAGCCCTCCTTCTCGATCTTGTTCAACGACTCCCGCAGGTAGGCGCCGTAGTCGTACTTGCTGGGGCAGACGAAGGAGCAGAGCGCCAGATCTTCCTGATCCAGCTCGAGGCAACCGAGCTTCTGCGCCATGTCAGTGTCTCCGACGATCAGCGCCTTGAGCAGCGGCGCGGGCAGCATGTCGAGCGGCAGCACCGACTCGAGGTTGCCGATCGGCACCATGGCACGGGCCGATCCGTTCATGGTAGTCGACAGCGGGAATCGGCTCGAACGCAGCGCACCCCCGAACGCCGGCACCGACGAATAGCGGTCCATGCCTGGCATCAGCCAACCAAAAAAGCGCCGTGGCTCGCCCTCCGCGAGCGCGGTGACCTGGCGCGAGAAACGGCCGAGATACGCCGCCCAGTTGGTCGCCCGGTGCCCGTCGAGCACCGAGCCGGAAACAACTCGGCACGAGCCGGTTTTCAGCTCTGCTGTGAGCAGATCATTGAGGCTCGCGCCGAGGCGAGTCCGCAGCATGCGGGGTCGCTCGACCATCGGACCCGAGAGCGAAATGACCCGCTCCGTCCACAGGCGGCCGGTCGTGAACAGCTTGCCGATCGAGACCACCTCCTGCATCGCCAGATGCCAGACCGAGCGCTTCGCGCTGACCGGGTGGAGCATGTGAATGTGGGTACCCGGGAGCCCCGCGGGATGGGGACCGGAGAACTCGGCGACGCGAACGCGCTCATCCGAGAACGTCGGCACCGGCGCGCCCGGCGAGCAGCAGACGTAGACGGGACCGTCCGTCAAGCGCAGCATCACCTCGACACCGGCCGCGAACGCCTCCGAGTGCTCGGCCATGACGCCGGCGAGGCTGCCAGCCAGCGGATTGGAATCCATTGCGGTGACGAAGATCGCCGAGGGCGGCGGCGCGTCGGGATCCGGCGTGCGGATGAACGGACGCGACCGCAGTCCGGTCCAGAGCCCGCTGGCCAGGAACTGCTCGACCACGGTCTCCCGGTCGAGCCCGGCGAGGTCTTCCCGGGCGTGGGCGTCGAAGGTCACCTCCGCGTCGCCGCCCAGATCGATGATCACCGAGAACAGCCGGCGTCGCGGCCCGCGGACGACCTCGCGGACCGTGCCGGCTCCCGGGGAGACGAACTGGATCCGCGGATTGCGCCGGTCGCTGAAGAGCACCTGGCCGAGGGCGACCTCTTCGCCTTCGGCCACGCTCATCGACGGCTTGAGCCCCTCGTAGTCAGGGCCGAGCACCGCCACCGAGCGCACCGACGCGCCGTCCTCGATGACGGGCTCAGGAGCCCCCTGGAGCGGCAGGTCGAGCCCCCGCTTGATCCGGAATTGCCTATAGCTCATGAATTAGCGACGCAGCGCGCTGGTCGACCGACTTTTCGTTCCGCCCATCATCGCCAAACATGATGACTTTGTGAAGGACGTTGACCTTGTCCTCGATCAACGGGGTCGCCGACCTGCCCTTCCCGGGAGCGCTTCGGTCCCGGAAGATCATCAGCGAGGCCTCGACACCGGCCTCGCGCACCTGTTTGTTCTATACTTTCGGGCGCCCGCCCACCATGGGCGGCGCGCCCCAGGACAGGTATCGGAGACAGGAGGTCTCATGCGAATCATCGCCGCCATCGCGCTGCTCGCTGGGGCGGTTTCCGCTCATGCCATCGGCCTGGGCCCCGTCGGGCAGGGCCAGGTTCTCGTCTTCCCTTACTACAACGCCGGCGACACCCTGGACACCTTGATTGTCGTCCACAACGAGACGTCGCGGCCCAAGGCCCTGAAGGTCATCGTCCGGGAGGCGGACCAGGCGCGGGCCGTCCTGAGCTTCAATCTTTACCTCGCACCGCACGACCAGTGGTCGGTGGCCCTGTCATCGCTCAACGGCGAGCTGGAGCGCGCAGCGATCGTCACTGACGACATGACCTGCACCGTGCCGTCGATCTTCGACCAGCGCAGCACGACGCTTCCGTCCGGGCTGCCCGCCGTGTTCCTCTCGCCGCTCCTCCTGGACGACCACCCCGAAGCCATCGACCGCCTGCGCGAGGGCATGGTCGAGATCGTCGAGATGGGGGAGGTCGTCGGCGATGCCGGTGAGCTGGTGGCCGCGCAGGACTGCCGTGCGTTGGTCAACGCCTGGGTCCAGGGCTTCTGGCGCGACGATCCCGCCACCGGCATGGCGCCTCCCGGCGGCGGGCTGAGCGGCAAGGCCTGGCTGATCAACGTCCTGGGCGGGGACTCTTACAGCTACGCGGCGGAGGCGTTCACCGAATTCAGCTCGATCCAGCAGCATGCCGATCCCAGCGCGACCGAACCCGGTCTGGCGAACGCGACGAGCGATCGTGACGATGGTCGGATCGAGGCGGCAGTCACGACCCAGCAAGGGGCCCGCACTGCCCTCTGGGATAGCCCCTTCGATGCCGTGGGCGCCCTGCTCGCGCGCGCCTCTCACCAGACCGCGGTCACGCGTTCGCCGGAGCTCAACGGCGCGACTGAGGTGATCGTGGCCAACCTCGGCCGCCTCCTCGACGAAACGACGACGAGCGAGGTCGCCCTGGTGACCTGGGACGACACCGGCGCCCCGGGCCTCGACTGCGACCGTGATCCCCTGATCTCGCCGCCACCGCCGCTGATCGACCGGCTCGTGGTCGTCGACCGCGCCGTTCAGACCCTCCAGCTCGCGGACTCCGGCATCCTCGCCGCCCGCAACGCCATCGATGTTTCCGAGCGGATGCCCGACCGCGGCCGGCTGGCGCTCGTCGCCGGGCCCGGCGGTGCTGCCGATTGTCCCCTCGAAAACGCGATACTCGTCGGCGGCCCGGTGGACGGCGGCGGACCGGTCAGGCTGACCGACGCACCGCTCGTCGTGCTGTCCCTGGAACGCGTCACGAACGGCACGATCTCGCTCCCCGGAAGCGGCACCGTGCTGTCGAACTACGGCGTGCTGAGCCGAGCCACGACGAACCTCTCTCCGGCGGACGTGCTGACACAGTAGGCCCACGGTCTCTCGCGCTCCCGGCGGCGGTCTGCTGGCGAGTCCGAACGGCTCGGCGACGGTCGCCCGGACCGCTTCAATCCTCGACCAGGAAGCCACCGGACTGGCGGGCCCAGAGCTCGGCGTACAGTCCCCCTGCCGCGACCAGCTCGTCGTGGGTGCCCTGCTCGATGATCTGCCCCTGATCGAGGACGACCAGACGGTCCATGGCGGCGATGGTCGACAGCCGATGCGCGATCGCGATCACCGTCTTCCCCTGCATGAGTTCGAAGAGGTGCTCCTGGATTGCGGCCTCCACCTCCGAATCGAGCGCCGAGGTCGCCTCGTCGAGGACGAGGATCGGCGCGTCCTTCAGGAACATGCGAGCAATGGCGACACGCTGTCGCTGGCCGCCAGACAGCTTGACGCCCCGCTCGCCCACGTGCGCATCGAGCCCGCGACGGCCCTCATGATCCTCGAGGTCGGCGATGAAATCCTCGGCATTGGCTCGCCGTGCGGCGCGCCAGATCGCGTCGTCCGAAGCATCGGCGGCGCCGTAGGCGATATTCTCGCGGATGGAACGATGCAGCAGCGCCGTGTCCTGGGTCACCACGCCGACCTGGGCACGCAGGGAGTCCTGGGTGACCGCGCGGACGTCGTGGCCGTCGATCAAAACCGTCCCGCCCTCGACGTCGAAGAAGCGCAGGAGGAGATTACACAGGGTGGTCTTGCCGGCACCGGATCGACCGACGAGGCCCACGCGCTCCCCGGGGCGAATCGCTAGCGAGAGCCCTTCGATCACGCCGCCCTCCTTACCGTAGTGGAAGCGGACGTCGTCGAACACGATGTGCCCCTGCGCAGCCGGCAGCGCCTCGGCGTCCGAGCGGTCCGTCACGGATACCCGCCGGGTGAGCATGGACTTGCCGTCGTAGATCGTCCCGATGGCCTCGAAGAGGGCCGACACCTCCCACATGATCCAGGTCGCCATGCCGTTCAGGCGCAGGCAGAGCGCGATCGCCACCGCGATGGCGCCGATCGAGACCGCGGCGTCCCGCCAGAGGAGAATCGCCAGCGCCGCTACCAGGAACACGAGGAGCGAGTTGGCAGTGTAGACCGACCAGTAGAAGGTCGTGATCAGGCGCATCTGCGGATGGACCGTACCGAGGAAGGTCTCCATGCTCTCGCGAGCATAGCCGGCTTCCCGCCGGGCATGGGCAAAGAGCTTCACCGTGGTGATGTTGGTGTAGCTGTCGACGATGCGACCGGTCATGGCTGAGCGCGCGTCGGACTGTCGCTCGCTGATCGCGGCGAGCCGCGGCACGAATACGACGATGAGCGCGACGTAGACCGCCAGCCAGCCGAGGAAAGGCAGCATGAGGCGCCAGTCGCTGCCCGCCACCAGCGCCACGGTCGCCACGAAGTAGACGCCCACGTACACGAGCACGTCGAGAAGCTTCGAAGCCGCCTCGCGCAGCGCGAGTGCGGTCTGCATGACCTTGGTTGCAACGCGACCGGCAAACTCGTCGGCGAAGAAATCCAGGGACTGGTTCAGCAGGTGCCGATGCATGCGCCAGCGGGCGCTCATCGGCAGGTTGCCGCTCAGGGCCTGGAACAGCACGAGGGACCAGAGCAGCACCGTCGCGGGCAGCACGACCAGCACCACCAGGGCCATCCAGCTCAACGTTCGCGCGTGGTCTTCGAAGAACGTCGCGGGGTCCGACGCGGCCAGCAGGTCGACCAGATCGCCGAGAAAACCGACCAGCAGGACCTCGAGCACCGCGACGAGCGCCGCGATCGCGCTCACGGCGACGAGCAGCGGCCACGCGTCCCTCAGGTAGTAGAGACCGAACGCCAGCAGCCCGTCCGGCGGCGACGAGGCCCGGGATCTCGGGAAGGCGCTCAGGAGACGTTCGAAGAGGGCGTACATGCGGCCGTGTCCAGCGAAGAGGCCAGACGATACTCCACGCGACCGGCGAATGCGATGGCCTGCCGTGCGCGTCGCCGGCCGCCCCTGAACGGCGGTGAAAACCGTAGGAACTCCTGGGCAGCGCCACCAGGCAACACGGCCCGCCGCCGGCCCTGCGCCATGGCAATCGTGTGGGGGCGAACTATGCTGAGAGAACGTCTCGGACCTTCCAGGGGAGGGCGTCATGGGGGATCGCATCGCTACCCACCGGCCGGCCGGGTTGCTGGCTTTCGTTCTGACTGTCGCCGCCGGGCTTGCCGCGGTTTACGCGCCACCGGCGCATTCCTGCCGCTACGTGCAGCCCCCGCCGGACTGCGCCAAGACCATCGTCGTCAGTCCCACGGTGCCGAGCGTGCTGGTCGTCCCCGACGGGGGCGGGACGGTCAACATCACCTCCCTGGTGGAGCTGAAGATGTTCGAGTCTCCGCCCGGAAGCGGCATCTGCCCGGACGAGCCCTATCTCATCGACCTGAACCTCACGCTCGACTGTGATCCCGGCGGTGATGGTTCCGGCGTCAGCATGGACGTTCCCATCGACCTCGGACCCAACTTCGTCACGGTCCCGGTGACCGTCGCCGACGGACTGGCCCGGAAGTGCAACCTCACCGCCGACGCGACGCTCAGCCTGACCGACGGCATGATCCTGACGAGCCAGCAGCAGGTCATGGCCTGCATCGGCAGACCCGCGGGGTCACGCAAGGGCGTCCTCCCGCCGCAGCTTGACATGCAGATCCTCGATGCGCGGGGCAACAGCGTCGGGACCGTCGGCCTGCATCCCGCCGGCGGGTCGGCCTACACGGAGATCGTGCTCACGAACAACGATCCGGGTGCGACCTTCAACGGCGACCTGACCATCAACTCCAGAAACGTCTCCGGCGTCATCCCAGGCATGTCGGGCCCGCAGCCGCCCCAGACCGGGGTCTTCTCCATCACCGCGGTGGTCGGCGACCATTTCAACTTCGGTGTCGGCGACGATCTCGAGCTCCCCAATTGCCCACCGCCCGGCGATCCATTCGACCCGACAACGCCGCAGGAGACGATCGCGGTGACGGGACTCGCACCGGGCGAGTCGATCAGCTTCGACGTCTTCACCCGCGCTCACGGCGCCTGCCCGTCCGGTTCGTGCAGCCGGCTCTTCGCGCTGGCCGAGGGCACCTTCTCGGGCGCCGGCGGGGGGCCCGGCGAGGCCTTCGCGTGCAGCTCGGTGAACGCCAAGGCGGACAGTGACGTCCCGCCGAACGACGTGAACTGCACCGACGGCGGCATGCAGACGCCGGCAACCGCCACCGGTTTCGACTTCAAGAAGGACGGCATGGAGCTGACCTACGGCCTCGACAACGTCGGCGGCGGCGTCTTCGGCAAGGCAATTCCGATCCTGCCGTGGCGCGCCGGTCCTGCCGACGGCCAGTTCTATTTCGACAGCCACCAGATGGACCTTGGCGGCGTGGTCGACTTCGGACCGGTTTTCGGCGCCGACTTCCGCTACGACATCCTGGCCGACCTCCTCGATCCGGACGACAGCTTCGGTGAATGGCGTTTCGAGGGCCTTCCGCCGGCGGAGAACCAGCCGTTCGGCCTATCCTTCCTCGGCGAGGCGCCGCTCTTCTGGGACGGCCAGCCGATCGGTGATTTCCACATCAAGATCAGCGGCCAGATCCAGGTCGAACGCGAATCCGGCGAACTCGTCACGGCGACGTCTGGGACGACCGATACGGCGGGCACCTTCGGTCAGGACCAGGCGCTGCTGCATCTGTCGAACTTCCAGCTAGCGGAGATCGCAAAGGGCAGCACGAACGTCAGCAACATCTACTACACGACCTTCACCAACGGCTTCATCCATATGAACGAGCCGATGGTCCGGCTGGGCTTCGAGCGTCCGCCGGGGCCGCGCCTCGATGCCTGCCGCGACACGGGCTGCTGACCGCTGGCCGGGGCAGGTCGGCGACCTCCGCCTGCCCCGGACCGTCCACCGGTCGCGGCGCCGCTGACCGACCGTCACGATAGTCACGGATGCGTTGACGATTCCATCCAAAATCGTGAAATCTACGTAAGAAAAAAGTTAACGATCTGCTATGATTCCTAACGCTGGGGGGAGCAGCAATCACGGGCACAGGCGTCCGGCTATGCCGTTTTCCCTCAGGTAATCAAATACATAATAGTTACGGAGGAATCTCAACATGCCACGCAGACTACTGCTGCCAGGGCTGATCGCGAGTATTCTCGCGGGCGCCCCCGTGCAGGCCCAGGAAGAGGGCATCGAGGAGGTCGTCGTCACCGGCTCGCGTATCCGCCAGAGCCCCCTCGACGTCCGCACACCGGTCCAGTTTCTCACCGCCGAGGATATCGAGAAAAGCGGTCAGCTCTCGATCGCCGAGTTCGTCCAGCGGTTGCCGATCTCAGGCTCGGCGATCAATCGTACGAACAACTCCTCAGGCAACCTCGGCTTCCCGCCGGACGGCTCCGGTATCGGCGCCGGCGCCGCCGAGATCGATCTGCGCTTCCTCCAGTCCAAGCGCGTCCTGGTTCTCGTCGATGGCCGCCGCTGGGTGCGCGGCTCGTCGGCTTCCGGTGTGTCCGGCGCCGTCGACCTGAACACGATTCCCAAGAACGCCATCAAGGCCATCGAGATCCTCCAGGATGGCGCGTCGGCCATCTACGGCACCGACGCCATCGGCGGCGTGGTGAACATCATCACCCGCGACGACTACGACTCCCTGAAGGTCAGCGCCCACTACGGTGAGTTCGACGACGGCGATGGTGAATCCACCGAGATCGACGTCGCCTGGGGCGCATCAAACGACGTGGCGCGCGTCTTTCTCGATGCGAGCTTCACCGATCAGAAGGGCGTCGGCGCCGGCGATCGAGCCATCTCCGCTGAGTCGATCTTCGGCGCGCCCTTCCCGGGCGCCAGCTCGGGCACGCCGGACGGCCGCTTCATCTTCACCGATCCGCGCACTGGCCAGACCGTCAACATTACACCGAACACGACGTTCCCGACCTACGACCCGAACAACCCGGGGAGCGGTGATTTCCGGAACTTCACCAACGACGACCGGTTCAACTACCAGCCGTTCAACTTCATCCTCACGCCCAACCGCCGCGTCAGCCTCTTCGGCAAGGCCGAGTACGACATCTCGGACACGACGACACTGCGGCTGCTGACCTCCTACAACAACCGTGAGTCGACCAGCCGCGCCGCCCCGGAACCGCTGTTCTTCGGCCCCGCCGGTGGCGGCGGTGCCTTCATGGAGAACCTCTTCTGGCCGGCCGATCATCCGTTCAACCCCTACGGCGTTGATCTCGGTCCCGATGAGATCGTGTTCTTCGGGCGCCGCCCCATCGAGGCCGGCCCGCGGATCTTCGATCAGGAGGTCGACACCTGGTACATCTCCGTCGGTGCCGACGGGTCCTTCGACGTGGGCGACCGCGTCCTCGACTGGGACGTTACGGCGATCTGGGCCGAGAACCAGGCGAGCCAGCGCAAGCAGGGCGCCTTCAACGCACGCAACCTGATCCTCGCCCTCGGGCCCACGGAGAACTGCGCCATCGTGCCGAACTGCACGCCCGTGAACATCGTGGGTGAAGGTGCACTGACGCAAGAGATGCTCGACTTCGTGACCTTCATCCAGAAGGACGAGAGCGAGCAGGAACTGTTCGACTTCACAGCGAACCTGGTCGGCGACTTCAACGGTTTCGCCGCCGGCGACATCGGCTGGGCCGTCGGCTACGAGTATCGCGAGGAGGAAGGCTTCTTCGTCCCCGATGCGGTGGTAAGCAGCGGCGAGACCGCCGGTGTTCCCGCCAGCCCGACTGCAGGCAAGTTTGACGTCAACGAGGTCTACGGCGAGGTCGTGGTGCCGCTGCTGGCGGACATGCCGGGTGCCGATCGACTCGACTTCAGCGCCGCCTTCCGCTGGTCCGACTACGAGCTCTTCGGCAGCGACACGGTCTTCGGCCTTGGCGCCAACTGGGCGCCGACGGAGAATTTCCTCGTGCGCGCGAGCTTCAACGAGGGGCTGCGGGCGCCGAACATCGGTGAACTCTTCAACACCGGCTCCCGGTTCGACTCGAGCATCAATGACCCGTGTTCGAACGCGGATCCGGCGGATGCAGCGAACTGTGCGGCCCTCGGGGTTCCGCCGGACTTCGTGACCATCAACCCGCAGATCGGCGTCACCACAGGCGGTAACGCGGACCTTCAGCCGGAGACGTCGGACACGTTCACCGTCGGCTTCGTCTGGGACATCGCCGCCGCCGATTCGTGGGATTCCGTCGAGGCACTGACGATCGAGGCGAACTACTACGACATCGAGATCGACGACGCGATCCAGGCGCCGAACGCCCAGGACCTCGTCAACGGCTGCGTGAACACGCTCGAGCCGATCTTCTGCGACGCGGTGACCCGCTCGCCGGACGGCACGATCACCAACGTGGACGGCGTGCTCTCGAATATCGGTGGCATCGAGACCTCGGGCTTCGACCTGACCGTGTCCCTCGACTTCGCGCCAACCGACAACTGGGGTCAGTTCCGGTTCCAGTGGGTCTCGACGTTCCTCGATGACTACACCGAAATCACGAAGGGACCCGACGGCGATATCCGCACGGATCGCGCCGGAACGGAGCTCGGCTCGCCGGAGCGCGCGTTCATCGAGAACAAGTCGACACTGTTCACGGACTGGTCGATCGGCGACTGGAACACCCGCCTGGCCGTTCGCTACCTGAGCTCGATCGATGAGGCTTGCGGCGGCGCGACGGGCGACTTCGGTCTGTTCGAACTGTGCTCGAACGGCGAGGACGGCAACGTGCTGGGCAGCACGACGTACGTCGACGCGTCGGTGACCTGGGCCCCGCAGGACCTGCTCGACGGTCGTGCGCAGTTCATGTTCGGCGTGGACAACCTCTTCGACGAGGATCCGCCGGTCTGCCGTTCCTGCGATCTGAACAGCTTCGACGGCACGGCCTACCCGATTCCCGGCCAGATGATCTACGGGCGCGTGACCTACACGCTCGACTGATCGGATCGGAAGTCGGTAACCTCAGCGGCGGTTCCTTCGGGAGCCGCCGCTGTCATTTTCTGGAGTCCTTCCGATGGCGCAGGCTGATCTCTGGAGTCCCTACTGGCAGGCTGACCCGCAGCCCGCCAGCATCGACGCGTTTCCGACCGACGTCCGCGACGCGATCGAGTTGCGATGGCTCACGCACTTCCGCCGGCTGCCTGCGGGCGCCCGCGTCCTCGACATCGGCTGCGGCGCCGGGGCGCTGGCGGTCCTGGCGGCGCGGGCGGCCACGGCCGAGCACCCGCTGGACTTCACGGGCATCGATCTCGCAGCGGACGTCCCGACAGCGCCGGCGACCGCTTTTCTCGCGGCCCGCTTTCTCGGTGGCCAGGACGCCGCGGCCCTGTCCTTCGGCGACGCCGCCTTCGACCTGGTGGTGAGCCAGTTCGGGTTCGAGTACGGCGACTTCGACCCATCGCTGATCGAAGCGGCCCGGGTCTGCCGGGGCGCGCTCCTCGCCCTCGTTCACGCCGCGGACGGCAGCGTTGTACAGCAGAACGCACCGCTGGCCGGCCAGGTGGACTGGCTTCTCGATGAGCGGCAGCTACCGGCAACGCTGCGAGGCTACCTGGAGACCGGCTCGGCCGAGGCTGCCCGGGACCTGAAGGGTCTGTCCGGCGCCATGGTCGAGCGCGCCCGGACAATGCCGAACGCAGCGTTTCTCGAAGCGGCGTCGCGCGCCATTGGCGAATTCATCCAGGCCTTTGCCGGCAAGCCGGCGGCTGCCTGGTCCGAGCCGCTCGAACGCTTCGAGGCGGCGCTGCGCAACCACGGTAGCCGCATGCGCGCACTCGGTGCCGCCGGCCGCTCCGAGAGCGAACTGCGGCGCGCGTGCGAGCGGCTCCGGGAGCTCGGTTTTGCGACCGCGACGGTCGATCCGCTGCTCTCACCCGGTGGCCGACACCTCGTGGGCTACTGGCTCGAGGCGCGCCGACCGCTCTAGCGACGACCGCTGGGTCAGCCCGATCGAGCGCTCCATATTGGCTCCACACTGTGATCCGAAACTTCGATCGCATGGGAAACGGAACCAATGGAGTCGAGGCCATGTCCCTCTGGATCGCATTCATCATCACCGCCGCCACGATCTTTGCTCTGAGCCGCCGACTCGCCGATCCCGGCGGCCGCCGATCAGCCGAACCCACCCGCCCGCCGCGTGCCGGCCTGTGGCGTTTTGAAGCGGATCTGCACTGCGAACGCGGCCGACGTCGGGTCGGAGAACTCGTCCATGGCCATGAACGACACCTCCCCGCCCAGCCCTGCGAGGCGCAGGGATGCGGCTGCCGCTATGTACCCGTTGCCGAGCGGCGCCGGACGCAGCGCCGCCTGGCCGCGGACCGCCGCGACACCATCCGCTTCGAGAAGACCTCGGATCGCCGCAACCAGACCGACCGCCGGCGCGATTGCGACCTCTGGCTGGGCCGCAGCGTCTAGCTATCGTCTGGAACCGGCAGCGCTTGCCCCGGGTCGGGCACGCACCCATCGTTTCCGGGCGGGCACGGGTCCGAACGCGTCAGCTGACGCGATCCCAGAATTCGGTGCGATCGTTGGTGCGCGGAAAGACGCCTTCGGGCACCGGCACCTCGAGGAACTCACATAGCGGTGCCCAGCCCTGCTTGACCTCGAAGACGAGCAACCGGTCCGCCGGAACGGTCTCCCGCACGGCGGCGTTGTGGGCCTCGAACCGCGCCTTCAGCGCCGCGTGATCCAGCCCCAGGGGAAAGCCCGTTCTGGCGATGATCCGGCGCGCCATCGCGAGCCACTCTCGCTGGTCGGGCAGGCGCTTTGTCGGCCATGGCCAGGAGCCGGTAGATCGTCGCACCGAAACTCCGCGCCCACCGGTCCGGGTCCCGTTCCGTGAGGACAAAGCGTGCGTGAGGACAGTGCTCCGCCAGCTCGCGGAAGAAGGCGGCGGTGGGCCAGTCGACGGCGCTGCCGAAGCCGGCGTAGATCGACGCCCAGTCCGGATGGCCCGCGTGGGCGTCGTTCCAGAGGGGCACCTGCACCGGCATGTTCGCGAGGACCTGATCCATGTGATGGCAGGGCCCGAATCCCAACGCGTTGATCGCCAGCTTCAGTGACATGGTGCCGGTTCGTCCGACGCCGCAACCGATGACTTCCATGAGTCTACCCCCGCGCAACCGGCCGCCAGCCTAGGCCGGCCCGGCGTTCCCCGTCAACGCTGGAATCCCGGGCGTTCCGGGGCCCGCTCGTCGACTGCTCGGGCGCCGCTCGTTTCTTTCGGACCGACCTGCCGCAGCTTCGTGGCTCCAACCAGGACTACGGAGCATCGCCATGGAACGCGCACCTCTTCGAAGCGCTCTAGCCTGCCTCACGATCGTCATCCTTGCCGGCTGCGGCGCCCGGGGTGGCGCCACCATCCCCGACGGCGCAACGTTCAGCCTGGCGCCGGACCAGCCGCAGGACGTGCGGGCCCTGCTCGAGCACCAGCATCGCCAGCGCTACCTTGCCGATCGCCGTCGCTGCCTGGCCCGCGGCGGGCGGATGGTGATCCAGGCGAGCCACGCGCTCGGTCGCCAGACGATGCCGCGGCGCGGCGACTTCTACACCTGCGCCTGACGCGCAGCCAGCGCGGCCGCGCCGACTCGGCGAGCGACAGAGTCCCGGAGAAACCCGACGGAGCATCACCCCACCGCTGACGAACGACACGGGTCAGCCCGCGGGTGGCCCGCTACCTTCGGGGCATGGAAGGTGCGGACTCCCGGCGTGACTGAACACGCATTTCGCCTCGGCGATTGGCTCGTCACACCCGCGAGGCATGCCCTCGAGCGGGACGGCGAGGTCATCCGTCTGAAGCCCAAGGCCATGGCCGTGCTCGAACAGCTGGCCGGGGCCGCGGGGGACGTCGTGCCCCGCGACGAGCTCTTCGCTGCGGTCTGGCCCGGCTGCGCCGTCACCGATGACACGCTGACCCAGTGCGTGGTGGAGCTTCGTCGGGCCCTCGGGGACTCCGCTCGCGCTCCCCGGTTCATCGAGACGGTGCCCCGGCGTGGCTTCCGCCTGCTGGCCGACGTTCAGGTCACGGAGGCCGCGGTGGCCCGACACGTCGTCCGGCGCCGGTGGCCCGTCCTGGCCGCCCTGGTCGCACTCGCAGCCGTGGCGCTGACAACGCTGGCGACCATGCCGCGTTCCGCTGCGCCGTCGGCGCAGTCGCTGGCGGTCCTGCCCTTCGCCGACTTGAGCCCGTCCGAGGACTACGGCTTCTTCGCTGACGGCCTCACCGAGGAGCTGATCAACCGGCTGAGCATGCTGGACGGACTGCAGGTCACCGGACGCACCTCGGCCTTCCAGTTCCGCGGCGGCGTCGATGACCTCGGCGACGTCCGCGAGCGGCTCGGCGTGACCTGGGTACTCGACGGCAGCGTTCGCCGCGACCGGGGGCGACTGCGCGTGAGCGCACAGCTCATCGACACCGCGACCGGCTACCCGGCATGGCTCGAGACCTACGAGGAGAACAGCACCGGAATCTTCGAGATCCAGGACGGGATCGCCGAAGCCGTCGCCGGTGCCCTGAGTGTACGGCTGGGCGTCGGACACCTGGGCCGTGAGCCGGGCGGCACCCGCAACCTTGATGCCTATGAGGCGCACATCCAGGGCAATGCGCTGTACGCGGAGTTCACCGCCGAGGCCATGCGTCAGGCCGCGGCC
>JBCCZC010000002.1:0-53651 GCA_039188505.1 Pseudomonadota bacterium
CGATGTCACTCCCTTCGGGTACTGCCTGATTGAGCTTGACGTTCGGGCACACCTGGGCGTTCGCGCCCAGCGCCAGGCCCATCCCCGCTGCCGCGCCGACGAGGGCCCAGCATCCGTTCCGAAAACCCATGTTTGCCTCCACTGCGATTTGAGCTGCTACCCCCAAAGCGCAAGGAGAACGAATTTCCTGTCAGGCGATTTCGCCCCGTGACGAATGCCGTCAGGGCGCCTCGGCAAGCGCCGCGAGGATGCCCTCGACCGTCGCGACCCAGGCCGGATCGACGCCCGGTGCGGCCTCGTAGATCGCCAGCGCCTGCTCGGCGTGCGAGCGCGCGAGCTCCGGCCGCGCGGTGGCCTGGTAGACCTGGGCCAGCTTCTCGTGGGCCTTGCCAATCCGCGGATGGCCGGCCGCGTAGCCGTTGCGGGCGACCTTGAGCGCCTCGAGGGCATTCGGCTCCGCGCGGTCATAGGCTCCCGCCGCCACCTGCCCGGCCGCGAGATTGAACAGCGCGGTTGCCGTCTGTGGATGCTCCGGCCCGAGGGTCGCCCGGCGAATCTCCAGAGACCGCTCAAAGAGGCGGTTAACCTCCTCAAGATTGCCGAGTCCGTAGTGGGTGAACGCGAGATTATTGAGGATGATCGCGTAGTTCGGATGCATCTCGCCGGTCGCCTCGGCCTGCAGCTCGAGCGCCTTCTCGAAGGACGCGATCGAATCGAGCTCACGGCCCTCGAGGCTGCCGAGGGCATTCGCCCGGTTGCCCCAGATCGTCGCCAGCGTTTCGGCGCCGATTGCGGTTCCCTCCGCCGCGGCGAGGGCCGCGTCGCTGGCGGCGAGGCTCTCGGCGAATGCACCAGCGTCCGCCCGCAGGCCAGCGAGGTTGGTCCAGACGTTTGCGCGCAGCAGCTCGGCGCGTTCGCCGCCCTCGCCTGCGAGCAGCGCGACGGCCTCCGCGAAGCGCTCCTCGCCACGGTCGAATTCGCTTTCCCACCAGTTGACGATGCCGAGTCCATCGAGGACTTCGGCGCGGTCGAGGGCGCTGCCTTGCGCTTCTCGGAGGGCCAGCGCGCGCTCGAGCTGCTCGCGCGCGAGGGGAATCTCCCCGAGATTCTGGAGCGCGTAGCCGATCGCGTAGCGCATCTCGGCCTCGAGCTCCGGCTGGCCGTCGAAGCGCTCGGCCATGCCGGGGACGGACTGGCGCAGCGCCCCGGCCAGGGTCGCGGATTCCGCGTTCTCGAAGGGATCGCTGCGGCCGATGAGCTCGACCAGGAAGTCCTTCGCGGCGGTCGCGCGCCCGGCTTCCCGCTGGGCGAGGTCGCGCTGGTCGCGCGCGACATTGGCCTGCTGGGACACGAGGACCAGGGCAGCGACGAGAATCCCGAGCGTCGCCGCAACGGCGACGCTGGCCGCCCGATGGCGCTGCACGAACTTGCCCAGGCGATAGGCGCCGCTCGCACCGCGCGCCCGCACGGGAAAGCCGCCCAGGTAGCGCCCGATGTCCTCCGCGAACGCCGCCGCCGTGGGGTAGCGTCCCCCGGGCTCCTTGCGCAGGGCGGTCATCACGATGCGATCGAGATCGCCGCGCAGGGCCCGCTGCAGCTCACGGGCATCGTTCAAGCCCGCGGGCGGCGACGACTGCCGCCTCGCCACCAGGTCAGATGGGTTCGAGGGAACGGAATCGCAGACCGTCCGTTCGATTTCCGCCGGGGCCAGCGACGGAAAATGGTACGGGCGGCTGCCCACGAGCAGCTCATAGAGCAGGACACCGAGCGAGTAGACGTCACTCGCGGCGGTCACGGCCTCGCCACGCACCTGCTCGGGGCTCGCGTACTCGGGCGTCAGCAGCTGGGCCTGGGTCCGGGTCTGCGGCAGCGCGACGTCCAGGGCCTCGGCATCGAGCACCTTGGCGATGCCGAAGTCGATGAGCTTCGGGTCGCCCGCATGGGTCACGAGCACGTTGCCCGGCTTCAGGTCCCGGTGCACGATGCCGCGTTCGTGGGCCAGCTCGACCGCCGCGCACACGCGCTGGAACAGCTGGAGCCTCGCGTCGAGGTCGAGGGCGTGACCGCGGCAGAAGTCGACGATCCGCTGCCCGCGGACGAGCTCCATGACCAGATAGGGCACGTCGTCTTCCGTCGTGCCCCCATCGATGACCCGCGCGATGCCTGGATGCTCCAGCGAGGCGAGGATCTCGCGTTCAGCCTCGAAGCGGGCCCGGGCGTCGGGCGAGGTCAGACGAGCCTCGAACAGCTTGACGGCGACCGCCTGCGCGAAGCCGCCGGCCACCCGCCGCGCCTCGAAGACGCGCCCCATGCCACCCGCGCCGATCTCGGCCACGATCTCGAAGGCGCCCAGGCGATCACCGACGCGCTGGGGCGTCGGCGGCACCGCATCGAGCGGAGACCGCAGGAAGTCGTCCTGTGCGCTCCGGTCGGCGTCGCTGAGGCGGAGGATCTCCGCGAGGAGTTCGGTGTCCCCCGCGCAGCGCTCAGCGAGCCAGGAGAATCGCAGGCTGGACGCCAGTTCGAGGCTCTCGGCGAAAAGCGCGAGCGCCCGTGCTTCGCGATCCGGCGGTTCGCCGGGTGAATTCTCGTCGCGGTCGGTCACGCAGCCAGCTGCCGATACAGCCACGCCCGGGCCGCGCGCCACTGGCGGCTCACCGTCGCTTCCGACTGCTCCGTGGCGACCGCGACCTCCTCGATCGTCAGCCCGCCGAAGTAGCGCAGCTCGACGATGCGGGCCTGACGTTCATTCAGGGATTCGAGCCGATCGAGGGCCGTATCGATGGCCAATAGCTCCACCGCATCGTTGGTCTCGCCGTGGAGTTCCGGCTGGAGGGTGATCTCGTTGCCGCCACCGCGACGCTGGGCATTCCGGCGGCGGCCGTGGTCGACGAGGATCTGCCGAATGATGCGGGACGACACCGCGAAGAAATGCACGCGATCCTGCCAGTCGACGGGTGTCCCGCGCAGCAGCTTCAGGAACGCCTCGTTCACCAGGGCCGTCGGCTGATAGGTGTGTCCCGGGCGTTCCTTCGCCAGCTGGCGCGCGGCCACGACCCGGAGCTCCGCGTACACGGACTCGAACAGCCGCGCCCCGGCCTCCGCGTCACCCGCGGACCAGGCCCGAAGCCAGCCCGTCAGACTGTCCTGCCCTTGTTCCACCCATGCTCCCTGCGACCGTCGATGATGGGTCGACGGATACGGTCAGTATAACGAGACCGTCGCAGGGGCAAATCGATTACTTCGCCAAGGGCGAACAGCCGGAGGCTACTTCGCCGCCTCGCCGCCCTCGAAGCCGCTGAAGAACACGGTCTCCGCCGTCACGCCGCCGGTCAGGGCCGTCAGGGCGATCCGTTCGAAGCCCTCGCCGGGTCGCACATCGAAGCCAGCTGACACGATGCGTTCACCGGCGATCACCGTCGCCCGCTGCTCGACGAAGGTGCCATGGCGACCATAGCCGTCGACCCCGAAAGCGCGGTCGATCGTGCCGTCGGCATTCAACGCGATCACGCCGCTCTCGGGCGTGGTGACGTCGTTCACACCCACCAGAATGCCGCCGTCGGCTTGCTGTAGAAGGCAACGGCCGCAGGCGAAGGGAAAGTCCGAAAAGCTCTCGAGTAGCAGGACGCCCGCATCACCTCGCGCGGTATCGAGCGTGCCATCGGCGCGGTAGAAGGCCAGCGCAACGACCCGCTGCAGGAGTTCGGTCTGGCTCTCGCCGATCACGATGATGTTGCCGTTCTCCGTCAGGATCACGTCCACGATCCGGGACCGGAACTGGACCGGCGTTCGCACCCGGCCGTCGTCGCCGAAGGACGGATCCAGCGATCCGTCGGGGAGATAGCGCACGAGGCCGAAATCGGACCGGAAGCCGATGTCGGAGAAGTCGCGCTCGAAGCCGGCGCCGCCCGCCACGATAATCCGGCCGTCGTCCTGTACCGCGACGGCCGTGGCCTCGTCCTCGAAATTGCCGAAATCGGTGATGACCAGGCCGTCCACCCCGAAGTTCGGATCAGGCGTGCCGTCGGCGAGGTACTTCAGCACGGCGAAGTCCCGGTCGAGCAGATTGCTCTCGTCCGGAACGAAGGCCGCGGCCAGCACGATGCCGCCGTCTGGATGCGCGGCGACGGCGCGGGCGCTGTCGCGAAAGTCGGTCACGTCCCGGCGAACCGCGCCGCCCTCACCGAAGCTCTCGACCGGGTCGCCGGAGGGGGAGAACATCCCGATCAGGAGGTCCTGATCCGCAACCGCGATCTCCGCGATGCCGACGATGACGATATTGCCGTCGCGCGTCACGGTCATGGAAGCGAGCTGGTCGTCCATTTCGGGGTAGTCGGGTCTGACGATGCCATCGGAACCGAAGCTGGTATCGAGGGTGCCGTCGGGAAGATAGGCCGCCAGCACGATCTCGCTCTCCGTGAAGGTCACGATCGCGGTGCCCCCCACGACGATGCGCCCGTCCGGCAGCACCACCGCGCTGTTGGCGCGCACGCCAGGCAGGTCGGGCAGCAGCGTGGTCGCCGCCAGTCCGTTCTCGCCGAAGCTCGTATCGACTTCGCCGGCGGCATGGGCGGACGAGAGCGTTATCGCGAGAACGATGAGGAGCGTACCCAGGCCGTCAGGGAGACTGGCCTGACGCCAGAGAAGATTCTTGCGCACTGCTGCGGACATGGCCGGCACCGTTCGTGGGGGTCTACGCGTAAAGCGCAGGACGGGCCGGTTTCCTGTCAGTTGATGACGGCTGCGCTGCAGGTCTCGGTGTGGTCGTCAGTCCGGAGCGCCTGAAGCGACGTCACCGTCGAGGGTCTGGAAGGAGTCGGAGTGCTTCAGATTGAACTCGCGCACGTGCTGCTGGTAGGCAGGATCGAAGCCGTCCTCGCGCAGCGAGTCGATCAGGCGCCGGAACTCGGGATCGTTCTTCACGTGCGTCGCGCTGGCGATCGGCGCGAGATGGTGATCGGCTACGATGCGGGATCCCCGCTGGACCCCATCGCCGCGGTCGTCCGAGTAGTACTGCGACAGCACCAGAATCCGGGTGCCGACGAACAGCGCCTCCTCGAGGTCGTGGGTGACGAAGAAAATCGTCATCTGCTCCTCTTCCCACAGCTCCAGGAGGAAGAGCTGCATCTCCTCGCGGGTATCCGGGTCGAGGGCGCCGAAGGGTTCGTCCATGAGGAGAATGCGCGGCTTCATCATGAGCGACTGGGCGATCGCCACGCGCTGCTGCATGCCGCCCGAAAGTTCGTGCGGATATTTGTCCGCGTGGGCACCGAGGCGCACGCGCTCGAGCATCGCCATGCCCGCCTCGCGATTCTCCGCGCGCCGACGACGGCGTTCGAGAACACCCTGGGTCAGGGTGCGGCCGAGGGTGACGTTGTCGATGACGCTCAGGTGCGGATAGAGCCCGTAGCGCTGGAAGACGATGCCGCGCGACGGATCGGGGAAGCCCGCCGTACTCCCGTCGATCCGCAGGGTGCCGCGGGTGGGAAACTCCTGTCCTAGGATCAGCCGGAGCAGCGTCGACTTGCCGCACCCTGAGGGTCCGACGAGGGTGCAGATCTCACCTTCGCTGACCTGCAGGTCGACGTCCTCGAGCACGACCTTGCTACCGTACTCCTTGCGAACGTCCTCGATGGAGAGCATCGCGGCGGTCGGCTCGCTCATGGCTGATACCACCGATAGCGCGTGCGGATCCACTGTTTCAGGCCGAAGTCGATGAGGAAGCCCAGCATCGTGATCCAGAAGACATAGGGAATGATCACGTCCATGGCGAGGTAGCGACGGACCAGGAAGATCCGGTAGCCGAGGCCGTCGGTCGAGGCGATGGCTTCAGCGGCAATCAGGAACAGCCACGCCGCGCCCAGCGCCAGCCGCACGGCCTCGAGGAGTCGCGGCAGAATCTGCGGCAGGACGATGCGCCACGCCACCGCGAATTCGCTTGCGCCGAGGGTCAGCGCCTTGGTGATCTGCTCCTGCGGCAGCTTCGCCGTCGCCAGCGCGACGTCCCGGGTGATCACCGGAAAGACCCCGATGAAGATCAACATCACCTTGCCGAGCTCGCCCACCCCGAACGTAATGAACAGGATTGGCAGTATGGCAAGCGGTGGCACCATTGCGACGAAGGTCACGAAGGGATTCATGAGCGCGTGGAAGCCCCGGAAGAGTCCGATGCTCAGGCCCAGCACGAGACCCGCCAGCGCTGCGGACACCACGCCGATCGCCAACCGCTTGAGGCTCGAGAGGGTGTCTCTCCAGAGCAGGTACTCGCCGCTGCGCCGGTCCTCGGTGAAGGCCATCCGCACGAAGGCGTCCTTCATCTGGACCACGCCCGGGAGCAGCTTGTCCTGGGGGTTGGCTTCGAGCCGGGCATCGGACGCGGACAGGTAGACCGCGATGAGCAGCACGAACGGCAGAACGGCCAGCAGCCAGTTCAGCCGCGTGCCGGGCCTCGCGTGGAGGCCCAGGAAGCGGGGATGATCGGCCATCCCCCGGTGCCCTACTGGCCTTCCGCCGCGTTGCGCATGGCGGCATCCACGAAGCGGAGCTTCACGTTGCTCTCTTTGCCGAGGACGGTGCCGTCGGGGAAAGCGATGCCCACGAAATCGGGCGAGTCTGCGCCGGCGCCGAAGAGCCCCTTGTCGAAGGAGAACTGCCGGACGTTCTCCATCGTCTCCTTGATCTGATCACCAGCCGCGAAGTCGGCCGCCTCGGCCGCCCCGTAGAACATGGCCGTGGTCTTGAGCTGGGCACGGAACTCGGCCTCGGTGGCACCCGTGGCGGCGGCCATCGAGGCGATGGCCTCGTCCGCCTTCGGCCCCGGGGTGCTCATGATGTCCATGACCTCGTACCAGGCGCCGACGAGCGCAAGCCGCAGCTCCTCGGGCGCGTCCGAGCGCACGACCATCAGGTCGATGATCTCGCCGGGCGTCTTCGATGAGTCGAACACCAGTTCCGCACCGGCCGCGTTGCGGACCTGCTGCAGCGGCGGGTTCCAGGTGACGACCGCACCGTCAGGGTTGGCGATGAAGACCGAGGCGATGTCGGCATCAGATGTGTTCACGACGGTGAGGTCGCGCTCGCTCATACCGTTCATCTCCAGCGCCCGCGCGAGCAGATAGTGCGAGACGGACAGCTCCACGAGCATCACGTCGCGGCCCCGCAGGTCGCTGACGGACGTACCGTTCTTCATCACGATGCCGTCGTTGCCGTTGGAGAAATCACCGACGATCACGGCGGTCGAATCCACACCACCCACGGCCGGAATCGTCAGTGCATCCATGTTGGTCATGGTGCAGGCGTCGTACTCGCCGGCGGTGTAGAGGTTGATCGACTCGATGTAGTCGTTGATCAGCTCGACCTCGATGCTGATGCCGTACTTGTCGGCCCAGCGGTCGATAATCCCGGCTTCCTGGGCATACCCCCAGGGCTCCCAGCCGACGTAGTGGGACCACGCAACCTTGTAGTCCTGGGCGATCACTTGACCGGCGCTAAGAAGCCCGGCAAGCAGAATCCATCCGGCTTTCAGTTTCATCCTTCTTCTCCCCATCCCTTGCCCGTATCAGCGGGCGGTTGATCCGTATGAGTAGCCGCGCCAGCCCGGGTCAGCTCTTCAATTTAGCACGGTCGTACGCGGCCGTATTCGCCGCCAGGCGCTGCAGCTCATCCATCGCGGTTTCGAGATTCACCTTTGCCAGCCCCTGAGTCGTCTCGACCGTCGCCAGGGTCATCGCGGTGGTGTCGAGCTGGGTCATCGCGACCTCGTTCGCGGCCAGCCAGTCCTCGATGCGCGCCCGCTGCTCGACATCGAGTTCGAGCCGCTGGCGCAGGGTCGCAAGCTCGTTTCGAGCCGCATCGGATTCGACCGCACCAGCCTCGAGCTCCGCGATCCGGCGGCGGGAGTACTCGACGTCGATGGCGGCGATGGAACGCGAAACGCCAACGATGCGATTGAGATTGTCCAGGACCGCGAAGTACACCTGTTCGGCGATCCCGAGATAGCGCGAGTAGGTCAGCGTGTGCGGTTTGAACTTGCCGCCCAGCACCTCCTGGTAGGCGTCGAACTTCTCCTGCACCCGCTGGAGCTGCCGATAGCCGAGCTCGCTGTCGATCTGCTTCAGCCCCTTCTTGAGGAACTCCAGCAGTTCGGAATGGCGATTCAGCGCCTGCTCCCGCAGCTTTCGGACATAGCGTGACGCGAAGAAGTCCCGGCGAGCGAAGCGGTTGATCAGCAGCCCGCTCGTGGCAATGACACCACCGGCCGCCATCGCCCCGAGCGCCACCAGTCCCGGCCCGAGCGCGATCGCCGCGAGGCCGCCGATCACGGCGGCACCGGCCGGATAGAGCACGGTCGGATGCTGCGTGCTTTCCTTCAGCACGGCCCGGTTGATGGCCTTCGGCGAGAAATCGGGCCTCGCCTCACGCGCCTCGATCGTGGCCATCAGTACTCCTCGGCCACCAGCGTGAGTTCGACCCGCGGGAGGCGGTAGTTGTAGGCGCGATTCGATTCGCCGGGTCGGCGTTCGAGTGGTGCATCGGACCCGCGACCGACCTCGCGCACGCGATTCACGTCGAGCCCGTAGGTGACCCGCAGGTAGCGACCCACCGATTCCGCGCGGGACTGGGACAGCGTGCGGTTGGCCGTGGCGTCCCCTCGCAGTCCCGTGTGGCCGGAGATCTGTAGGCGAAAGTTCGGGTAGTGGCGCAGGTTCTCGACCGCGCGGTCCATCTCCTGCTTGCCCTCGTAGGTCAGCTCCGCCGATCCACTCTGGAACACGATGGGACGGATCTTGAGGGTACCGACCTCGGTCAGCCCATCCCACTGGGTGTCCGACAGCGGATCGAATGCACGCGCCAGCGGATCGCCACCGGCTGGATCCGCGTCATCATCGGCGCCGAGCCCGCCGCTGAAAAGGTCGGCCACGAACTGGCTGTTCGTCAGCCGGTAGGGGTCGCCATTCGGGATCGGCGAGCGGTCGAAGTCCCCGTGTTCCACCAGGATGTCGGAGGCCGACTCGATGGCATCGACCAGCGCTTCCCCCGTCCACGCGCCGGGCTGGCGGCTGACGCCGAACCAGGTGCGTGCATTCGCGGACAGCGTGGTCCAGGCGACGCCATCAAGGAGCGCCTCGGCCTGATCCGTTGGCAGGTCGTAGTGGCGCGCGATTGCCTCGCGCAGCGCATCCGGGTTGTCGCGGAAGTACCGCAGGGTCTTGAAGTAGCTCGTCATCAGCGCGTAGACCGCCTCCGGATCGGACTCCGACCAGCGGCGGTTCACCAGCAGGATGTCGACGATCAGCCCTTCCGTATCCGCCGTGCTGAGCACCTCCTTGATGCCGTCGAGCTGGAGCGCTCGCGACACGTCGGGCTCCCACAGGACGGCGGCATCGACCTTGTTCTCGCGCAGCAGGTCGAGGGCAGCCTCGGAGCCGTCGGTATCGACGCGCCAGGCCGCCTGCTGATCGCGCAGTAGCGGGATATCGAAGTGGACCCCGATCGACTTCAGCAGGTGCTCGCTCGGCGAATCCGGCGTCACGGCAATGAGGAAGCTTCCGCCGGCCTTCAGATCGTCGATCGAGCCGATCCGGTCGGCTCGAGAGACCAGCGCGTCACCGCCCTTGGATTCGTCGAGGACGGCGACGATGGTTGCCGGATAGCCCGCGGCGTCGCCCGCCTTCAGGTAGGAATCGACGGTGGCCACGGCCAGTTCGAGCTCCCCGCTTCGCAGCCGCTCCATGCGCCCCGCGTAGTCCGCGGCATCGTCCTCGCAGCGGAGGAGATAACCGGCCCGCCGCATGCGGCGCACGTTCTCATCGGAGCAGAGCGGGAAGTAGCCCACCCAGTTGTCCATGCCGATCGTGATGGTGCCGCGCGTCGCGCGGGCATCGGAGGTCCCCTTCTGCTGCCAGTCCTCGTAGAGCGGCAGCAGATAGCGGCTCCCGAAAAGCACCGCGGCGGCCACGACGATGAGCGCGGCGACGATCTTGACGTGACGGTTCAAGCGCCCTGCTCCTGTCCCATCAGAAGTCGGTGATCGTGAAATCCGGCGACTCGGCCAGGACCGCGGCCAGGCCGCGCTCGAGCGCAGCCGGATCATCCGCGGCCCGGTAGGCGATCCGTCCGGGCTGGTTCAGCGAGTGACGCTCGCCGATGCAGAAGCCGATCGTATGGATGACTACCGGCGACTGCGTCAGGACGGCGTCGACCATGCGACCCGGCTCGTAACCATCGCTCGCCTCGCCGTCCGTGATCATCACCAGGTGGTACTCGCCGTAACCGAGCTGGCGCAGCCCCTGAATGGTCAGCGCGTCGTAGCCCAGTCGAACGGCCTCGGACAACGGCGTGCCTCCGCTCGCGATGATGCTGCGGACCTGCTTCTCGAAGTCAGCGCGGTTTCCCGCGCGTAGCGGCGTCCGTTCGGACAGGCCGATGCCGTCGAAGACCGCGAGGCCGATGTTGGCGTCGTCGGGAATCTGACCGGCGAAGCGGGCGACCGCCTGCTTCGCGGCATCCATCTTCGTCAGCCCGCCCGAGCACTTGGATTCCTCCATGCTGCCGGAGCCGTCGAGCACGATGTAGTAGTTCGCGGCCGTGAGGTCGTCCGCGACCGGGACCGCCTGGTCCTCGACCAGCGGCGGCCAGGTACGGGCGAAATCGAGAGCGAACGGCGCGCCTGCACGGTTCGACGATGATGCCGTCGCGACCTCATCGCTGGAATCCCCGCACGCCGCGAGGCCGCCGGCGATGATCAAGGTTGCGGCCGCCCGCAGCATACCCCTTCGGCTGAGCCGTCCCATTCCCTGGACCCTCCCCATCAGAGCGGCTGGAAGACCGAAGATTCGGCCTCGACCTGCACGATCCGGAACTCGACGCGCATGTTCGAGAGCCACTCGGTCTCGGTCTTCGGCGCGCACGGCTCATCGCCGCAGACGCCGGTCGCCGGCTTCGTGAGGCCCAGCCCGACTACGGCGAACTGGCTGTCGTCGAGGTTGATGCCCTGGCCCTGAGCGAAGCTCATCACGCTATCCCGCACGGCGATGGCGCGGGACATGCTCAGGTTCCGCGCCGACTGTTTGATGCGGCCGAGGATGAGCTCCGATTCGCCCGCCTTCTTCTTCCGCAGATAGCCCATCGGGTCGCTGTGCCCCTCGACGGTAATGATGGCACCGCCGTAGGTTGACGCGAGGTCGATGACCCGCTCGAAGGCCTCCTGGTAGAGATCGGACGGGAACGAGTTCTGATTCGGCTTGAAGAACACCTCGAAGCTGAAGAGCGTGCCCTCCTCGAGCGTGCCCTGCTGCTGGCGCCGCGCGACCACCGAAGCCACCTGGTCGGCGTCGAAGGTCGGCACCTCGACCTCGTCCGCCCGGGCGAGGCCGGACCGCAGCGTGTCGTAGTCCCACCCGGCCTGGTCCAGCGAACTCCGGGTGCTGAGGAGCCCCGCCTGCTGGAAGGACGACTGCAATTCGTCGGTCAACCGCGCGAGGCCACGCGGGAAGTTCGCGTTGGCGAAGAAGTCGACGTTGCCGGAGAAACCGACGAGGTTGGCATCGGCGTAGAGACCCTCGATGTCGGTGGTGGCCTGGGGGCTGTCCAGGAGCATTTCGGCCGACGTGGTGAGCGTCTGACGATAGTCGCCGGACTTGCTGCCGAAGAGGTCAGCCACGGCCTCCTCGGCCTGGAGCAACCCGCGCACGAAGCGCTCGACGATAGCGCGATTGGCCTCGAGGTAGTCCGCTCGGACGGCGTAGACGTCGGCGATGATGCGGTTGGCCGTCCGCGTTGACAGCAGAATGCGCGCGCCGGCAACCGAATCCTCGGCACCCGTCCCGACGTTGCCGCCGGAGGTGAGCGCGAGGGCGTCGGGCAGGACCACGAAGGCCGCGTCGACATCCCCAGCCTGGAGCGCCGCCATGGGGCTCGAGTCGGTCGCCGTGAGGTCCGGCAGCCAGCGGATCGTGACGTCGTTGAGGCTGAGGCCCGCATCGGCCAGGACCTTTGACAGGTAGCCGACATGCGGCCCGTAGGCCTGCAGGGCGATCCGCTTCCCCCGGAGGTCGGCGGCTTGGCGGATCGAGTCGTTCACGACCAGCGCATCACCACCTTCGGACCAGCTCAGCTGATAGATGACGACGGGGCGCGTGCGCGGATCTGCAGCGAGAGCCTCCGACGCCAGATTGATCATGCCCATGGTCCCGCGAAGGAACGGGCTTTCACCGCGCAGGTAGGCTTCCACCTGGGCCGGGAAACTGTCCTCCCGCTTGAGTTCGAGGCTCAGGCCCTGCTCGGCGAAGATGCTGCCGTTGCGCGTCCGCGCGGCATTGCCGTTCGCGTAGATCGTGGCGACGTCGGCGCCCCACGTGATCATCGGCACGCGGAGCGTGCCTGATCGTACCGATCCGACGTCCGCCGAAACGACCTCGCGCAGCGGCGGCGATTCGACGTAGTTCGGCGCGGCCACCGCGGTCGCCGCCAGGCCGAAGCCGAGCAGCGCGGTCAGAAATCTCTCCATGATCAATCTGCCTCCCCATCAACAGATCGCCAATGATAATGCACCTGCGAGCCGGGCTGAATTGCCCTCAGTCAGGGTTGAAAAGCGGTAAGCGATCTAAATTGCGGCGATCGGCGCCTATTCAGGCCACAACGCGCTGGGATCCTGCCCCTTCCAGTCCAGATCGAGTCGCTGACTCGCATCGCTATCCGGAATCAGCGTCTTCTCGTGATTGTAGAGCGCGTGGAGCTTGAGAACCGAAAGACCCAGGCGGTTGCGTAGGTCGACAAGGGGTTCGTCGCGGAAATCTTCGATCGGCACCATGTGGTAGTCCCGGGTCCGCTGCTCCTGACCGAAGCCGAAGCCGAGGTCGAAGATCAACAGGTCGTCTTCCGTCAGCCGGTAAGGCGGCCGGTAGAGGTAGCGAGCAAACCAATGAAACAGCTTCCGGTGGTAGTCCCGGATCCTGCTCGCTGTTCCCATCGTGAATCCGATGACGAAGGCCTCGTCCTGGGCCAGCAGACCGCGCCCCAGCAGGACGTGGATCGCGTCGTGGCGCTCGAGGGTGATCGCGCCCGGCAGGGCCACCGGCGAACTCGGATTTTCGATGAGCCGCACGAACCAGGGGATGGAGGATGCCTCCACCGCCGGGAGGCTGTCGAGGCAGTAGCCCAGGGTCAGGTGATCGTTGTCGAGTCCCGGATTCCAGTCGCGCCACTGGTGGCGCTGCGTGCGGTAGAAGCCCATGGGGCGAGGCTAGCATCGATGTTCCGGGGTGTCGCCCCACGCGCCCTGCTCCCCCGCCGTCATTCGCTGCCCGTGGGCAGCAACGGCCGCGATGCCTGTGTACACTCGAACTTCGGCAACATCCGGGAAGACAGCAGGTGGGAAAGCCGCGCACAAGGTGGAGCGCTCCGGTCGTTCTCGCCGTCCTCGGGATCGGCCTCGGCGGCTGCGCCGAACCCGAACCGACACCGCTACCGACCGAAACCGTCGTGGTGGATCCCGCGAGACAGGAAAACTTCGTCCTTTACGGCAATTACATCGGGGTGGCCAGGGCCTCGCTCGACGTCGAGGTGCGGGCCCGGGTCGACGGCTTCGTCGAGGAGATCGCCTTCCGCGAGGGCAGCTTCGTGAGGGAAGGCGACCTGCTCTATCGCATCGACAACCGGCCCTACGTCGCTCGCGTCAATCGCCTCCGGGCGGAAACGCAGAGCGCCCGGGCCGCCGTCAAGAAGGCCGAGCGCGACCTCGCACGGATCGAGCCGCTCTACGCCGAAGACGCCGCGAGCCAGCTCGACCTCGACGAGGCCACCGCGGCCTACGAAACCTCCCAGGCCACCCTTGCAGCAAAGCTGGCGCAGCAGGACGAGGCCGAACTCGAGCTGGAGTTCACCGAGATTCATGCCCAGATCTCCGGCCTCGCGGGCGCGACGCGGGTCGACGTGGGTGCGCTGGTCGGCAGCAGCGGTGATTCCCTGCTGACGACGATCAAGCGGGTCGATCCGATGTACGTCGAGTTCCGAATGACGACGCTGGACTACCTCAATGCCCAGCGTCGCAAGCGCAGCCGCCAGGAGATCCAGCGGTCCGAAGAGGAAGGGCGCGCCGTCGAGGGCTTCGTACGAATCATCCTTCCCGACGATCAGCCCTACCTCTACTGGGGCGACATCGACTTCACCGAGCCCCAGATCAATCCCGACACGGGGACCTTTGCGGTCCGCGCAGTTGTCGGCAATCCCAACCGGGAACTGCTACCGGGTCAGTTCCTGCGCACGAAGCTCGAGCTCGACACCGTCAGTGACGCGATCATCATCGACGAGCGCGTCATCCAGATCGAGCAGGGCGGCAGCTTCGTGATGGTTGCGATGCCCGATGACACGGTCGAGCGACGCTTCATCATCACCGGTCCGCAGCACGAGAACGACGTGGTGGTCACTTCCGGCCTCGGGGCCAATGAGCGGGTCATCGTCGAAGGTTTCCACAAGGTGCAGCACGGGCAACCCATCCAGCCCCTGACCGTCGAGGAGTACGAGCGTCGGCGCTCGGAAGAGGCCGCAGCGCCGCAGTCCGCACCGTGATCGCCCGCGTCTTCATCGACCGGCCCGTGCTGGCCATGGTCGTCTCGATCGTCATCACGCTGGTCGGGGCCGTATCGGCCCTGACGCTGCCGGTCGACCAGTATCCCTACATCAACCCGCCCTCGATCGTCGTTTCGACCTCCTTCCCGGGCGCGACCGCTGTCACCGCCGCCGAGTCGGTCGCCATTCCGCTCGAGCAGGAGCTCAACGGCGTTCCGAACATGGTCTACATGAAGTCCTCGAGCAGTAATTCGGGGTCGACGGGCATCTCCATCACCTTCGACATCGGCACCGATCCGAACCTCGCGGCCATCGATGTCCAGAATGCGGCGAAGCAGGCCGATCCCCTGCTACCCGTGGACGTCATGCAAGAGGGCGTCTCGGTCGACAAGCAGGCGACGATCGAACTGCTCAAGGTCGCCCTGACTTCCGACGATCCCCGCTACGACGACGTCTATCTCAGCAACTTCGTGTCGATCAACGTCAACGCCGCGATCCGCCGGATCCCGGGTGTCGGACGGGTCCGGAACACGGGTTCCCGCAGCTACGCCATGCGCCTCTGGCTCCGACCGGATCGCATGGCCGCCCACGGCCTGACCACCAGCGACGTCATCAGCGCGGTGCGCGAGCAGAACACCGAGGCAGCGGCCGGCACGATCGGGGCCCTGCCCGGCGACGCGTCGGTCAGCCTGACCACGCCGATCACGACCCAGGGCCGCCTCGAGAGCGCCGAGGCATTCAACAACATCATCGTTCGAGCGGATCCCGACGGGTCGATGATCCGGCTCCGGGACATCGGCCGGGCGGAACTGGGCGCCAGCGCCTACCGCCTCCAGTCCAAGCTGGACGGCAAGAATGCCGCCATCGCGCAGATCTACCTGCTCCCCGGCGCTAATGCCCTCGAGGTCGCGTCCCAGGTCAAGGCCACGATGGCCGAGCTGTCGAGGGGATTTCCGAACGGCATCGACTGGGTCACCTTCTACGACGCCTCGATCACCATCGAGCAGGCGATCCGGGAGGTCCTCATCACCCTGGTCCAGGCCCTCGCGCTGGTCATCTTCGTCGTCTGGCTGTTTCTTCAGAACTGGCGCGCGACGATGATTCCGGCGCTCGCGGTGCCCGTGTCGATCGTCGGAACCTTCGCGGCCATGGCGGTGTTCGGCTTCACCTTGAACACCGTCAACCTACTGGCACTCGTGCTGGCCATCGGGATCGTCGTCGACGACGCCATCGTCGTGGTCGAGAACGTCGAGCGCCTGATGAAGGACGAGGGCCTGAGTCCCCGGGATGCGACGCTTCGCGCGATGAACGAACTGTCCGGGGCGCTGGTGGCAACCTCGCTCGTGCTCGCGGCGGTCTTCGTACCCGTATCGTTCCTGGCCGGGATCACGGGCATCCTCTACCGCGAATTCGCCCTGTCGATCACCGTTGCCGTCCTGATCTCCACGGTGGTGGCGCTGAGCCTGAGCCCCGCGCTCTGCGCCCTGCTGCTCAAGCCGGAGTCAGCGCAGCCCCCGGGCTGGCTCGCCGCGGTCTTCGACCGCATCAATGCCGTGCTCGACGTCGGCGGAGCCCGCTACACGAACTGGGTACGGGCCTGCATCGTCGCGCGACGCCGGGCGTGGATCTCCTTTGCGGCCATACTGATCGGCAGCATCGCCGTGTTTCGTCTGCTCCCTACCAGCTTCATGCCCGTCGAGGACCAGGGACGGCTGTTCGTCGACATGCAGCTGCCGTCGGGACAATCCGTCGTGCGCTCGAGCGTCATGGCCGACCGGGCGGTCGAGAAGATCCTGCCCCACCCCGCAGTGAAGCACGTCTTCTCCCTCGCGGGCGAAAGCAAGCGCTCGGGGTCGGCGGATTTCGCTGCAACGCTCGAGGTCATCCTCGAGGACTGGACCCTTCGCGCGCCGGACGGCTACACGGTCGATCGTGTGCTGAGCGAGGTCGTCGACGAGCTGAACACGATGGTCGAAGCCGACGTCTATGCGTTCAAGCCCCCGGCCATCGCGGGCCTGGGCAGCGGCAGTGGCGTCGAGCTCGAGCTGCAGGATCGCGGCGGCACCCAGGCGGACCGGCTCTTCGGGCTCGCCGAGAGTTTCGTTGCCCAGCTCGAGCGGCACCCGGCCGTGGCCGACGCCTCGACCGCGGCCCAGGACGAGGTCCCGCTGCTGCAGCTGAACGTCGATCGTGCCCGGGCCAAGGCCATCGGCATTCCGTTGGCCGACATCTACAGCACGACCAATGTCTTCACGGGATCGTCCAACGTGAGCGATTTCAACCTGTTCGGCCGCGTCTACCGGGTCAAGGCGCAGGCGGAGCCCGAGTTCCGGGATCGCGCCCAGGCGCTCCAGCACTTCCAGGTGCGGGCGTCCAGCGGTGCCATGGTGCCGCTCAGCGTCGTTGCAGACCTCGAGCAGGTCACGGGGCCATCCTCGATCGTGCGCTACAACATGTTCTCCAGCGCCAGCATCAGCGCGACGCCGGCGGCCGGGGCCTCGTCGGGAACCGTGATCAAGGCAGCGCAGGAACTGGCCGCGGAGATGCTGCCGCCCGGCTTCGGTTACGACTGGAGCGGCCTGACCTTCCAGGAGATCCGCTCTGCCGGTCAGATGACCATCGCCCTGGCCCTGGCCTTCGTCTTCGTATTCCTGTTCCTGGCGGCCCTGTACGAGAGCTGGACGATCCCCATCGCCGTGCTCCTGATCACCCCAATCGCGATGCTGGGCGCCCTGCTCACGGTCTGGGGTCGCGGTCTTCAGAATGACCTCTTCTTCCAGATCGCGTTCATCGCGCTGATCGGCCTGTCGGCCAAGAACTCGATCCTCATCGTCGAGTTCGCACGCCAGCTCTACGAGGAGGGCCGGGACGCAGTGGACGCGGCCATCGAATCCGCTCGCCTGCGCTTTCGACCGATTCTCATGACCGCGGTCTCCTTCCTCCTCGGCGTGATGCCCCTGGTGCTGTCCAGCGGCCCCGGCGCCATCAGCCGGCAGACCATGTCGACGGCGATCCTCGGCGGCATGGTCTTCGCGACCACGATCGGCATCCTGCTGGTCCCGGTCTTCTTCGTTACCGTCATGCGGCTTGCGGCGGGCAAGCGCAGGGCCGTGCCGGGCCCGGTGCCGGGCGAAACGGCGAACACCCGTGGCTAGGCTGACACCGCTCCTGGCCGTGGTGCTCCTTGCCGCGTGCGTGGTCGGCCCGGACTACGTCCAGCCCGAGCTGGGTCCACCGGCCACCTACTGGGTCGATCCCGCCAACGCGAACGTGCTCGGCGACGGCGAGAGCCTGGCGCTGAGCAACTGGCGGGAAATCTACGACGATCCCGTGCTCGCCGCGCTCATCGAGCAGGCCCTCGCCAGCAATCTGGAGCTGGCCATCGCCCGTTCGCGCCTCAGGCAGGCGGGAGAATTCCTGATCCAGGCCCGCGCGCCGCTGTATCCGCAGGTCGGCGTGAGCCTGAATGCCGAGCGCGAGAAGGAATTCCAGGACATCGAGAACGAGCACGAGCTGGTGGGCTTCTTTGCCTGGGAGCTGGATCTCTTCGGCTTCAACCGCCGTAGCGCGCAAGCCGCCTACGCCGATCGCCTGAGCGTGGAGTACACGCTGTACCTCCAGCAGGTGAGCCTGATCGGGCTGGTGGCCGAGACGTATTTCGATTTCCTCGATGTCGCCACTCGCATCCAGATCGTCGAGAGCACGATCGAGACCCGCGCAGAGGCACTTCGCATCCTCTCGCTCCGCCACGACAACGGCGTCATCTCCGGTCTCGACGTGCAACAGGCGCGGGTCGCGCTTGCCTCCGCGGAGGCTGCCCTGCCGGCGCTGGAGAATCGACGCTTCGTGCTCGCCAACGCACTGCAGACGCTCGTCGGTCAGGTGCCCGGGGAGCTGGAAGGCGACGGCGGCAGCGTCGCCGAACTCTGGTTCAATCTCGATCTTCCGGCGGCGATTCCCGCCGGGGTGCCGGCCGATCTGCTGCTGCGTCGGCCCGATCTGCTCGCCGCCGAGGCGGATCTGATGGCGGCGACAGCGCGGGTCGGCGTCGCGACCGCGGATCGATTTCCGCGAATCGCCCTGACCGGTGATTATGGCTTGATCAGCAAGGAATTCGACGATCTGCTCGAGAGCGCGAGTGAGCGCTGGATCATCGCGGGCAACATCACGCAGCCCGTCTTCGAGGCCGGCGCCCGTCGCGCCGCGGTGTCCGCGGCCGAGGAGGCGCGCCAGCAGTCCCTGCTCGCCTATCGCCAGACGCTGCTCGCAGCCCTTGCCGAGGTCAGCAACAGCATCGACGGCTATGCGCGTAGCGGCGATATCTTCCGCACCGCCGAACAGCTTCTCGACGCCGCCCGTGAGTACCATCGGCTCGCCAACCTGCAGTACCGCGAGGGGGTGATCGGCTATATCGATGTGCTGGACGCCCAGCGGCAGCTCCTTGACGCGGAAACGTCGGTGAGCGCCGCCCGGCGCGTTCGCCTGACCACCCTCAGCAACGTCTATCGCGCCCTGGGCGGCGGGTGGTCCGCACCGCCCTGAGGCGCTCCTCCCCGGCCGCGCCGCGGCGATCGTCTCTTCGGACACGATTCAACGGGAACGACAGCCCGCCGCGTACCCCCATTTACCGCCCGGCCCGGTTGGCCTCACGCAGGGAGCGTTCCGCGGCGAGCCCGAGCTCGAGAATGGTCTCGATGCGTTGCGCATCCGTCAGGTGGCCGGCCATGCGGGCTTTCCAGCGGTAACGCTCCAGCTCCCAACCGGCATCCGTCGCGGCCACGACCGCTGCCCTCCCGTCGGCGCCAAGGGCGGTCAGCGTCGCGGCCTCCATGGCGGAGACGATGACTGATTCGTCGAACGCCGCATCCCCCGAGACAACCCGCTCGTCGCCCGACACCCCGCCGATCGTGAGTTCCCGGAGGCTTGCGGGCACGATCCGGCCGCTCGGCCCCCGCGGCGCCTGGATCACGAAGTCGGTGTAGTTGCGGAAGTCGGTGCCGCCGGAACGCTCGGACAGGGTCCGGACCGACACGCCCACACCGTCGATCTGACCGTTCATGGCGCTGTGCCGACCGTTGCGCACGGCCGTGAGCCCGAGTTCGTCCGCGACCATGCCGAGCGCATCCGCGGCGGCTCCCCGTTCCCACACGCGGTAGCCGATCATCGCCGCGACGATAGCCACCATCGCGACGATGCCTCGGACGCCGCCGAACGCGTCGAGCTTCGACGTCGCCTCGGCCGTCCCCACGCCCCCGCTCACCAGCGCCACCCGAGGCCGAGGCCGATCCGCCAGCCGTCGAGGCGATCCGCGCCTTCGATGCCTTCGAGCGCGACCCGGAGATCGAGATCCGTGCCGAGACGCCACACGAAGCCGGCGTCGAGGCGGAAGTAGTCATCGTCCGGCACACCCAGGTCGAAGCTTCGAACGACGTCGGGTGCACTCACGAGACTGCTGGCGATCCGCTGCTCGTCGTCGGAGAAATCAGCGTGGTAGTAGAGACCCGCGCTGGGCTGGAACCGCGCCTCGCTGCTCGCTGCAGCAAGCCGGATGCCGAGTTCGGCGAAGGACGAGGTAGATTCCCGGCTCGCAACAATCTGTTCGAGCGCGACCGCGCCGGCTTCCGTGTAGCCATCGACGTCCGCTTCCGCCCGGCCCAGCCGTAGCGCCGGCGTGACCAGTAGGCTACCGCGCTCGAGCGGCAGCGCGAGCTGGGCAAGTACGGCGTACGTGTCGCCATCCGTGTCAGCCCGGGCGATCTGGCTGGCAACGCCGGTCACACGGAAGACGTCGTCGAGGTCATCATCGCCGAGGCTCGCCGCCACATCGAACTCGAAGTTGCCCAGGGAGCGTCCCGCGGCGAGGCCGAAGCGGAGACTGTCGAGATCGAAGCCGGCATCGATCCCGCGATGACGGATATCGCCGCGCTCCACCCCGAGGGCGGCCGCGAAGCGCCAGGCGCCGGCGCCGTTGCGCCAGCCCAGCGTGAGGCGGTCGAAATCGGCGTCGTAGCCGAATGCGAAGGTTTCTCCATCCCGGCGCCATTCGCTGCGCTCATAGTCGAGCCAGAGACCCGACGCCCCCTGCGCCGCCAGCAGGCGCTCGGTGAACTGGGTCGCGGCGAGGCGCGGCGCCTCGGCCTGGGCGGCCAGGGTCTTGGGCGCGTTCACGGTGTCGGCAAGCGCCGCGGCCGTGATCGCGTGGACCGCCGTCGTCGGGAAGAACTCGTCCCAGAAGAGGAACTGGTCCGCCAGCGCGGGATCGCCGACGCATTCAGCCACCAGCAGGCAGGGCGTGTCGACGTTCACGAGCCCGTACTTCGCCGGGTTCGCAACGATGTCCGAGAGCAGCGTCGCGCTGTCGAAGACGCTGACGACGGCGTTGGTGTTGGCGTTGAGTCGCGCGGCTTCGGCCCGGACCGTGGCGTTGCTGACCTCGCTGAAGAGCGTGCCGGCCGCGCTGCCCGCCAGACCGCCGGCCTGCGCGGCGGGCGTCTGGCCGATGTCCGGCAGCAGCACGAGGACGACCTGCTGCGCACCGGCGTCGATGAGACGCCCGGCAGACGCGGCCGTGTTGACGCCGTTGGTCACGGCGCCGCCCTGGATCGTCGCGAGCGCCGCCTCGCCAGTCAGGCCGAGCGCCGCCGTGGTATTCAGCGCGAGCGCGCCGTCATTGGCGCTGGCGTAGATCACCATCAGGTCATCGGGTCCGAGCGCCGGTCGCGCGGCGAGATAGCGGCTCACCTGGTTGGCGACGTCGGTTTCGTTGAGCGGTGTCAGCTGGCGGCCGACCGGCGCCGGAATCGCACCGCCGTTGCCGACGATCGTGCCGCCGGTGAGGATCACGGGCAGCGGCGCCGAGAAGGCGTTGCCGACCGCGCGATGGTCGACGCCCCCAGCGGGCACGCCCAGCAGCCCCGCGAGGTACTCCACCGCCACCGGACCGTTGGAGAAACGGTTCCCGAAGTATGGCGGCGAGGGCGGGAAGTTGGTATCGAAGGGCCCCTGCCCGGCCGCGTTTCCGGCCGCGAGAAGGCCCGGAATGTTGCCCGGATCGGCCACGTTGTCGCCGAACGTCGCCAGGGCCTGAATCGTCTGTCCGGTCGCCAGCGACGGCAGTCCAGTCACGGCGAGCAGCAGCACAAGCAGGAGGACGCGGCGGCCATCACCGCGGCGGGTTCGGTCTTCGAATCGGGTCATCGAGGCTCTCCTTGGCAGCTTTCCTGATCAGTAACGCACCGATTCGGAAAGAAAGGGATCATCCGCCCCCCGGAATCATCGATGCGGTCGACGGATCAGGCCGGACCGTTCGCGGCCTCGCGGCCGAGTTCCCGCGCCATCCAGGCCCGGGCCAGGCGCCAGCTGCGCTTCACGGTGATGACGCTCAGATCGAGGGCGGCCGCCGTTTCCTCGTTCGTGTAGCCCGCGAAGTATCGACATTCGGTCACCCGCGATGCCCTTGGATCGACCTGCCCAAGGCCTTCGAGCAGTCGGTCCACGGTGAGGATCTCCTCGTAGCGATCTTCGCTGACTAGCTGTCCAAGCACGTCGCCCCGATCGAGGTCCACGCGCTGGGCGCCGCCACCGCGCTTCTGTCGGCTTCGATCCCGCGCGTGGTTCACGAGAATGCGCCGCATGGCCGTGCTGGCCACGGAGAAGAACTGGGCGCGGTTTTCCCAGCGGCTCCGGTCCTGGGCGGCCAGCTTGAGGTAGGCCTCGTTGACGAGGGCCGTCGCCGACAGCGTGTGGTCCGGCCGCTCCGCGCACAGCTGGTGCTGGGCGAGCCGGCGCAGCTCGTCGTAAACGTGCTCAAAGGCGGCAGCGACACCGCCCCCGCCATCCTCGGTCGTGTTCAGGAGGGCGGTGAGCGTCTGCGCGGGCTTGTCGTCTTCGCTGGCGATGGGTGACACCGGCACTGGGAACGTCCTCGGAATACTAGCGTCTCCCCCCGGCGGCGACGACCGCGCGGTTCCGCGGCTCGAATCGTCACGGCGGCGTGACCGCTTGCTAGACTGCATTCCATGAGCGACCGACGATCGACAGAACCGCGCGAGGCCGCCGACACCCCGGCCTGGGAAGCCGTTGCGGCGACATTCGATTCGCTGGCCGAGGCGGAGCCCGCGGAGCGAAAGGCCCGGCTTGCGGCGCTCGAACGAACCGAGCCCGCCCTGGCCGCGGAAGTCGCATCGCTGCTCGAGGGTCTGGCCGACGAACAAGGGTTCCTCGCGCGGCCCGCGGCCGACCTGGAGGCGACGCCGGTCGGCGCCGGCGGCCACCCCGAGCGGATCGACGCCTATCGCGTTCTGGATCGCCTCGGCCGCGGCGGCATGGGGACCGTGTACCGAGCCGTCCGCGAGGACGGACCGCTCGATCAGCCGGTGGCAATCAAGGTCGTCCGCGCCGCTGATGGGGATCCGACCCGGCTCCAGCGCTTTGCCCGCGAGGCGCGGCTACTGTCCCGCCTCGACCACCCGGGCATCGCCCGCCCCCTCGATGCCGGCACGCTCGACGACGACACCGCCTGGCTCGTCATGGAGTATGTCGACGGCGTCCGCATCGACCGCTACTGCGCCGACGCGAAGCTCGGGCGGCGCGAGCGAATCCGGCTCATCATCGCGCTCTGCGAGGCCGTCCAGTTCGCGCACCGCAACCTGGTCGTGCACCGGGACATCAAGCCCGCCAACGTCCTCGTGGACGCCGAGGGTCGGCCGCGCCTGCTCGACTTCGGCATTGCGCGAATGCTAGAGGCGGACGATCAGGGCGAGCTGACGATCACCGGCCAGGCGGCGCTGACACCCCGCTATGCCAGCCCCGAGCAGTTCGCCGGGGAGATGATCACGACGGCGACGGACGTCTATGCACTCGGCGCGCTGGCGTACGAGCTTCTCTGCGGCCGCCCGCCGCTCGATCTCGACGGCCTCGCCCTGCCCGCCATGATCGAGCGCGTGTGCGAGCAGCCGCCGGAGCGGCCGAGCGTCGCGGCAGGAGATTCCGGTCTTCGGGGCGATCTCGACGCCATCCTCCTGACCGCGCTCCGAAAGGAACCGGCCCGGCGCTATGCCAGCGCCGGAGATCTGGCGGCGGATCTGCAACGACATCTTGCGGGCGAACCCGTGCTTGCTCACGCCGACTCGCTACGCTACCGGGCCGGCAAGTTCCTTCGGCGCCACGCCGGAGCCGTCCTGGCCGGGGTTGTCTTCGCGGTCTCGCTCACCGTCCTGGCCACCGTCGCCACGATCCAGGCCATCGATGCGGAGCGGGCCCGGGCAGAGGCGGAAGCGGAAGCGGCACGCGCGGCCAGCGTCCTCGGATTCTTCCAGGAGATGCTCGGGTCCGCGGATCCAGCGAAGGCGCAGGGCGAAGATCCGACGGTCCGCGCCCTCCTGGACCGAACGGCGACCAGCCTCACCGACTCCGGGCTCGATCCGCTGGCGCTGGGAACGGTGCAGGAGACCGTGGCCTCGACGTACCTGACGCTGGGGCTGCCCGATCCCGGTCTTCCGCTGGCGGAGTCGGCCAGCGCCTTGCTGACCGAGGCCCTTGGTGAAGCGCATCCGCGCACGCTCGCGGCTCGGCACGCGGAAGCCCGATTCCACCTGTACAGCGCGAACTTCGCGCGCGCGATCGAGATTCTGGAGCCCACCTTCGAAGCGCGTCGCCGGGTCCTCGGCGACGCCATGGACACGATGTCGACGCTGCACAACCTGGCCTACGCCTACGCCGGGGCCGGCGAGGTGGAGCGAGCCCTGAATCTCGATCTGGTCCAGCTCGAGATCGTCGAGCGGCTCAGCGGGAAGGGCAGCCCCGAGGCGCTGACCACGATGATCAGCGTGGGCCATGGCTACTACAGCGCTGGCCGACTGGACGAGGCGCTTGCGATCTTCCGCGAGGTCTACGAAGGCCAGCGAGCGCACCTCGGCGAGCGCCACCCCACCACCCTCAGCGCGCTGCACAACTATGCCACGCTCACGCGTCAGACCGGCGCTGTGGAGGAAGCCGAAGCGCGCTACCGGGAGCTGGTGCAGCTCCGCCGCGAGGTGCTCGGTGACCGCCACGCCCAGACGCTCAACTCGATCCATAATCTCGGCGAGCTCTATCTTCTGCTCGAGCGGCCGGAAGACGCCGCGCCGCATATCGAGGCAGCCCTGGCCGGTCGCCGCGAGGCCCTCGGCCCAGGCCACCCCGACAGCATCGAATCGCTGGTCGCACTGACGCGCCTTCGGCTACAGCAGGAAAGGCCAGCCGATGCCCGGGCCGCGGCGGAAGCGGCCGAGTCGCTCGCCCGCGAACATCTGCCTCCCGAGGCCGAACAGTGGGACAAGGTCAGCGAGGCCCTGGCCCTTTCCGCCGCGGACCCAGCGCCCTAGCGTTCGCTCCGGCACGCACGGGTGTTGACCCGGGGCTCGAACGGGCTGCACGCAGGGCGTAGGCGCCGCCCCAGACGCGAGGGTTCTCGCGGCCGCTCAGATCCTCGGAGAGCGCGAGCCTGCGCGACCACCCCGACGTGGTAGCGGGCGGCGATCGGTTCGTTGACGGCGTCATGGCCGAGTATCCGAGCGGTGCCGGAGGTCGGCTACAACAGTCCGGCGATGCAGTTGATCGCCGTCGACTTGCCCCGTTCGGCCCCAGCAGCCCGAAAATCTTCCCGCCCGGGTTCGACTAGACTGTGGTGGGCGAGGATCGCCTGCACCGGACAAGGATCGTGACCCACCGAATCGCTGTTTCCCTGCTTCTGCTGATGGGCCTGACGCACGCCCACGCCCAGAGCAACCGCACCCTGGAACTGGCCCCGTTCGCACCTCTCGCGGATCAGGATTTTCTGATCCTCATCCAGGACGAGTGGCTGGACGGGTGCCTCGGCACGGTCGAGATGAGCATCACCGCCGAGAAGATCGCGATCTTCGCCCGGGCCGCCAATCCGCCGCCGGGCGTCGGTTGCACCGACGCGCCGGTCCCCTTCCGCCGGATCTTCAATCCCCGCGCGGCGGCGCCGGGCTTCGACTTCGGTGAAGCGCTGTTCGTCGAATACTTCTTCGACGCCGGTGACGGGCCTGAACTCCGGAGTGGCTATGCGGGGAATTTCAGAACCGACTCGGCCGGCACATTTCCGGTTCAGACGGGCAGCTGGGTCACGCCCGGGATCGCGAGCTCCGGGCTGTTCATCGACCAGCAGCGGGACATCATGACCGCTCTCCTGGCGGACTACGACGAGGACGGCAAGGCGGTCTGGTTTTACGGCGCGGGCCGGGTGACCGGATCCGCCTTCTCCGCCCCCCTGCAGCGCTTCGACGAGGTCGACTGCGTGACCGAACCCTGCGAACGGGTTGCCGCGGGTGAGACCGGACGAATTGACATCGTCATGCGGGGCTTCGACGAGATCGTCGTGGCGGTCGACGGCCTGCCGCTTTCCGCGCGCATCGATCAGACCGAGGCGCGGGTCTACCAGCGACTCCCGTTCTCGCGCGACGCCGCTCTCGCGGCAACACCGCCGGAGCTGCCGGACCTGACGGGCCGCTGGCTGGTCGGTATACGCAGCGATCTTGGGCGGCCGGAGGACTACCGGCCCTATGACATCGCGTTCGACCGGGTGGGCCGGATCGACGATCGAACGGGCTATTTCTTCCTCGCTCGGGAGGTCGGGGGCATGGAGGAACCTCGGACCTTCGAGCTGATCTGCGTCGAGGCCGAAGGCCTGAGCGCCCCGGGAAGCTGCGTCATCGCCGATTACGTCGATGACGGCCCGAATCGGTGCACCCTGGTCGACGTCAACTGGCGTCGGGTCGGGATCGAGCGCGCACACGGCCAGGCAAGCTGCAACAGCAACTTCATTCTCGAATCCGTGTTCGACATGTTCCGCGTCGCCTTTCCCGCCAACGACCCGGGGTCGCGGCGCTAGCGCACCCCGTCAGGCGAGCAGCACCGGGCGCGAGCCACCAACCGCGTCCGACCGCGGAGAGCCAGCGAAGGCCGGAGAGCCCCGGCCCGAAGCGTGCGATCTGTCCGCTGTCGACGATGGCCTGCTGGGCGTCAAACCTGATCGCTTCAGCCACCGGCGTTGGGCACGGACGTCGTTGCCCTGCCCCTGACCGGTTGGTAAGGTCAGGACAGTCTAGGCAGCGCCCTCCAGGCGGGACGACGGATGATCCCCGGAACCAATTTCGTGCGGCAATCGACCCTTAGCGTGCTGTCGAACCGATCCTGGGTTCCGAAGGACCTTGCTTCGGTGACGACCTACGATCCGGCGGAGGAAGTCGATCCGGAGTCGGTCGGCCTGACGCGCAAGGGCGTCGATGCCATCTGGAAGACCGTCGAGAACATGTACGCGACGGGCATGCACCCGGGCATTTCATTCGTCCTCCGGCGCCACGGTCAGGTGGTGCTCAAGCGCGCAATCGGCCACGCCAGCGGCAACGGGCCGGGCGAGGTTCGGAACGAGCGTAAGGTTCTCATGAGACCAGACACGCCGATCGTCCTGTTCTCGGCGTGCAAGGCTATCGCGGCGATGGTCGTGCACCTGCTGTCCGAGAAGAAACTGATCAGCCTGCTGGATCCCGTCAGCCACTACATCCCGGAATTCGGGCAGAACGGCAAACGCGACATCACGATCTACCAGCTGCTTACCCACAAGGGCGGTATTCCCACCGTGGATCCCGGCGAGCACGACCCGGGCGACCTGCTAGTGGACCAGGACGCTGTCAGGCACCTCATTTATGCCACCGCCCCCGACAAGCCGGGCCACCACCAGGTCTACCACGCGCTGACCGCCGGCTTCGTCTTCGCGGACCTCGTCGAACGCGTCACGGGCCGGCCGTTCCGCAGCGTTTTCCGCGACTGGATCACTCGCCCGCTCGGGCTCACCCGCATGGACTTCGGCGCCCCGAAAAAGCTCCGGGCCCAGGTCGCCCGCAACTACGTCACGGGCTTCCGCGTTGGCGGCCCGGCGAACCTCTACCTCCAGCATGTTTTCGGCGCCAACCTCGAGGACGCCACCGGGATCTCGAACGAGGATCGCTTCTTCGAGGCCGTCATTCCTGCAGGCAACGGCATCGGCACCGCGGACGAATGCGCTCGCTTCTTCCAGTGCCTGCTCAACGGCGGGGAGCTCGACGGCACCCGGGTCTTCGAGCCGCTCACGGTCCGGCGCGCGGTGGTCGAAGTCGGCAAGCCGGAGATCGATCGCGGCCTGCTCATGCCGATCCGTTTTTCTGCCGGGATGATGCTGGGCGGCAAGCGCTTCAGCCTGTTCGGCTCTGACACCGAGCAGGCCTTCGGGCACCTGGGCTTCACGAGCAATACGATTTGGGCCGACCCCGAGCGGGATATCTCCGTCGCGTTTCTGAACACCGGCAAGCTCGGCATCGGCCTCCACGTGCCGCACCACGTCTGCATGCTCCGGAACATCTCCCGCTACTGCCCGAAGCTCAGCGAAGAAGAACAGGGCCAGCGGCTTCTCGCCACCGGAATGTGCTGAGCGGCTGCGGGCCGTCAGGCGCCGCCGCTCGACGCCACCAACCGACGGATCTGGTTGCGCAGCTCCACCGGAAAATCATCCCGGATGCGCTCGAACGCCTGCTCGTCGTACATGCGCGTCAACGTCGGCGAAGAGATCGCAAAGTACTGAATGCAGCCGATCACCTGGTAGACGATGCAGAAGACCGCCGAAAAGGCCCGATCCTCGAGCCCCGGAATGCCGCGGGCGACGGCGACCAGCTCCTCAAGAAACGGCCGGAGATACCAGTCCTTCGCGGTCTCGGCGCGGGACTGGTTGTCAAGCAGCTCGCGAACCAGGATCTGCGTATCGAGCGGATTCTCCCGGGACGAGACATAGAGACCCAGCAGGATGTCCTCGAGCTGCCGCTCGGGGACATCCGCCCTGCTCACGGCTGCCCGCATGAAACGCAGCAGCCGTTCCGAGATTTCCTGCAGGACCTCGGCGTAGAGATCCTCCTTGCGCTTGAAGTGGTACAGCAGCGCCTGCTTGCTGAGCCCTAGTTCTCCAGCCACGCCCGAGATGCTCGCCCCGTAGAACCCCTTTGCCGCGAACTGGCGCTTGGCCGCCGCCAGCAGCTGCCCGCGTGTGTCTGGTTGCATTCGGTGACTTACCTTTCGTTAATCTGGGGTATTTTTAGGTTTCATGAATACCTGTAAAGCATTGATATAAATATTTTCAAGCGCGGCGTCAAATTCACCTTGACACTTACCGTTCGGTAAGTAGGATGATTTCTCGGAAACTGATCGGTAAGGAAGAACTTCATGGAAAAGCAGACGCTCTACGCAAAATCCGGCCACATCGCCACGATCACGCTGAATCGGCCTGAGAAATACAACACGCTACGGCCGTCACTGCTCCAGGATCTCGATGCGGCGCTGACGGAGGCCAATACGGACAATGAGGTGAAGGTGATCATCCTCGAAGGCGCCGGTGACGCATTCTGCGCGGGCTTCGACTTCTCGGGCGGCCTCGAACACTTCGGCGATGCCATCACCGAGTCGAGCTACGACCCCGGAATGGACATGAACCTGGTGATCAATCCCTACCAGTCCTACCTGACCCAGTTCATGGGGCTCTGGCGCGGACTCAAGCCGGTGATCGCCAAGGTCCATGGCTACTGCATGGGCGGCGGTTCGGAGATGGCACTCTGCGCCGACCTGGTCGTTGCTTCCGATGACGCCCGGATCGGTACGCCCTACTCCCGCGTCTGGGGCTGCCACCTGTCGGGTATGTGGGTCTATCGACTGGGCCTGGCCAAGGCGAAGTATTACGCGCTCACCGGCGAATGGGTCAGCGGCAAGGAGGCGGCTCGCATCGAATTGATCAACGAGTCCGTTCCCCTCGAAGATCTCGACCGGACCGTCCAGTCACTCGCCGAGAAACTCGCCAACATTCCCCTGACCCAGCTCATGGCGATGAAGCTCATCGTCAACCAGGCCTACGACAACATGGGGCTGCAAAGCACGCAAACCCTGGGCCCAATCCTTGACGGCATGATGCGCAACACTCCCGAAGGACGCGAATTCGTCCGCATGGCCGGGGCCGAGGGCGTCAAGGCCGCCGTTACCCAGCGGGATGGGCCGTTCAACGACTATAGCCAGGGCCCGAGGCACGAGCAGCCGCGTCTCAAGAGCAAGCTGGGCCTGTAGCGGCAAGGCAGCCGCTGTTTAGGCCTTGTGCGCTAGGGCCCGCTCCGTGCATTAGATTGAAGGAAGAGCGTGGCGATCCCGCTGCGCGACTGCTTGGGAGAAAGATGGCATGGGTCGATTAACTCTGGTTCTGCTGGCTGCGCTGTGCGTTGGCGCCGTTCCCACTGCCGAGGCATCGAAGCTCGGCTCCGACCTCTATAACGCGGCTCAGAAAGGCGATACGCAGCGCGTCGAACGGCTGCTGAAGCGCCGCGCTCCCGTGGACCACACCACCAGCGAGAAGCGGCGGACGCCCGTCCATACCGCCGCCTACAACGGCCACGCGGAAATCATCGTGCTGCTCCTCGAGGCCGGGGCGGATGCGAACGCCAGCTCGAAGGACGGGTGGCGGCCGCTGCACCTGGCGGCGCAGAACGGCCATGGCGAAGCGGTCGCCGCACTGCTCGATGGCGGGGCGGATCCGGACGTCGAAACCTCGAAGGACTCGACGCCGCTGGACCTCGCCCTCGGCAAGTCTCACGTCGAGGCCGCAAAGCTGCTCGCTGATGCCGGTGAGGCGCTGAACGCCTGGCGTGGTGACTGGACCCGGCTCGCATCGGCCGCCTCGCGAGGCGAAGGCGAACGCGTGGCGCTGCTGCTGCAGATCGGCGCAGACACGGAGGCGCCCATTCGAGACGGGCGCAGGCCTCTGTTCGTGGCGATCCAGCAGGGCCACCTCGATGTCGCCCGGTCCCTGATCAAGGCGGGTGCGAACGTCAACGCGGCAACGACCGGGCGCGCCGGCAGCACGCCGCTGATTGCTGCCGCCCGGAAAGGCGATATCGAGGCAGCCACGCTGCTGCTCGAGAGCGGCGCCGATGCAGCGCAGACCAACAGCGCCGGCCAGACGGCGCTCAACGTCGCTGCCCGCCTCAATGAGGCTGCTTTCGCCGACTGGCTCGAAGCTCGCGGGGAGGCCGGCGAGCGGCACCACGGGGGCTGGACGCCGCTCCACGACGCCGCCCGCGAGGGCGATACGGGACAGATCGAAGCACTGCTGACCCAGGGCTTCGATGTCGACGTGACCGCCGAGGGCCGGATGACGCCCCTGCACGTCGCGGCCGACCACGATCGAACCGGTGCCCTGCGGTTGCTGCTGGAGCGTGGCGCTACCCTCGAGGCGCGCAACGTGAACGAGCGCACGCCGCTGTACCGAGCAGCGATCGCCGGGTCGCTGGGCGCCGCGAGCCTGCTGCTTGCGTCCGGCGCAGACGTCAACGCGAGGGACAGCGGGCAGTTCACGCCGCTCCACGGCGCCATCCTGAAACGCCAGACCCCGATGGTTGCGCTCTTGCTCGAGGCGGGCGCCGACGTGACGGCCAAGAGCCATGTGGGCGATACGCCGGCCAACGTCGCCGCCACCGTCGGGGATCCCGAAGTCATCGCCATGCTCCTCGATGGGGACAGCGACGTCGACGCCGCCGACGGCAAGGGCGAAACGGCGCTGTACACGGCCGTACAGCAGAACGACATCGCGCTCGCCAGGCAGCTACTTGCCGCCGGCGCCGACCCGACCATCAGCAACCAGTGGGACTGGACGCTCTGGCATGTGGCCACGACTGCAGAGATGGGCCGCCTGCTCGTCCCGCTGAAACTCGACGTCAACGCCAGGGATATGAGCAACTCCACGCCGCTGGCCAATGCGACCTTCAACAAGCAGGTCGATCTGGCGGTCCTGCTCATCGAGAACGGCGCTGACATCAACGCCGTCGACCACTACGGCACGCCGCTGCACGTCGCCATCAAGCACGGCTTAACGGATCTTGTCGCAGCGCTGATCGACGCGGGAACGGACCTGAGCCTCGTGGACAACGAAGGTGCGACGGCACTCGACATCGCCCGCAGCAACGGGTCTGACGAGATTCTGGCAATGCTCGAGCCTTGAACCGCCGGCGCACCTAGTCGACGATCATCGCCGGAATGATCCGGCCGCCGACGATCTCATCACGCCAGCGCCCCCAGATGCCGCCCATGCGGTAGTTGCCGCCAGTGAAAACGACGGCCAGTTCAAGCTCGGGAACCACGAGCACGATCTGGCCGCCGTTGCCGGTGGCCTCGTAGGAGTTGAAACGGCGCTCGCCGACGACGATGTCATTCACCCGCCAGACGTAGGCCTGCGTGCTCTCGAAGTAGTTGTCCGCAAAGTCATCGGCCGACATGCCGGTCGTCGCCGGCGTGATCGGCACGCGGGGCTCGGTCGACGCGTCGACCCAAGCCTCGGGCAGGATCCGCTGCTCCCGCCAGATTCCGCCCGAGGCGTGGAGCGCACCCAGCTTGAGTATGTCGCGCGGGCGCAGGTAGGCCCCACCACCGAGGTAGCCCGCGCCATTGGGCGCGAGATTGAAGTGGTAGGTGCCGAATTCGAGCGGTCGGGCGAGCAGCCGGTCGAAGAGATCGAGGACCGACTCGTCAGCCGCCGATCGCAGCGCCGCGCCCACGAGATTCGCGCTGCCTGAACAGTAGGCGTAGCGCGTCCCGGGTTCGTGCAGTACGGGCAGTCGCGCCGTGTACAGCCAATAGTCCGGTTCCGCTTGCTGCTCCCACATGCGCCACTCGGAACCGATGGAATCGCCGACCACGTTGCAGTCGAGGCCGCTCGTATACGTCATCAGGTGCGCGAGCGTGATATCCGACTTCCGCGGATCGTCGACGGGCTCGCCGGCCTCGGTCAGTACCTCGGCAACCAGCCGGCTGTCGACATCGATGTGGATGCCCTGCTGGCGCAACGCGCCGACCAGAATCGGACCGAACACCTTGCCCAGGGACCGGACGTCGTGGGCCGTCTCACGGTCGTGCCCGTGGAAGTACTCCTCGATCACGAGCCGCCCGCGATGGGATACGAGCAGGGCATGGATCAGCTGCGGTCGCCGCTCCCGCGGCGTGGCTGCCGCGAGCTCGGCCACCAGGGCGTCCAATGCCGCTCGGTCGAAGCCGGCCTCCTCCGGCGTTGCCACCTCCCAGCCGTCCCCGAGCCGAGGCGGCGACGTGAGCGTTGCTGGCAGGTCGTCGAGCTGCCGGCCGAAGTAGCCGGTCGCGAGGGCGCCGAGCGCTGGCTTCATCGAAAGCCGATCGAGGCGGCTGAATTCCAGGCTGAGCTCCTGATCGCTGACGCGCTCCAGGCGACGCCTGACCTGCCGCTCGCCGCTACCGGCGGTGAGCAGCCACGCGTCTGTCCCGGCGGACTCGACCGCGAAAACGGTCGCACCCTGAATCTCGTTGCGCTCCGGGTTGCGGATGACGGCGCGAACCTCGGCATTCTCGTCCTCGAATACCTCGAGATAGACCGTGAACGGCCTCGGCTGCGCATCGATCCCCCCAGCCCAGCGTCCGGGCGCCACGGCCGGCAGGACCGTGGGCGTCGCCATGTCGAGGTAAGCCACCGGTGATGCGGGCTGGAACCAGTCGCCGCGCAGCGCCGAGCCGTCGGCGACGACTTCGCCGCTGAAGTATTGCCCCGCCGTTCCGTTGATCCTGACCGTGGCGCCCACAACGGTGACGCCTGCGGAGGCCCCATCGATGGTCGCGCGCCAGGCGCCGTCCACCTCCCCGACGTCGATCGACACCGTGCTGGAGGCTGCTCCAAGGCTGAAGACCCAGAGGCCGAGTGGCGCGCTGCTGGATTCCCGCTCGTCCTGCTCGACCGCGCAGGCCGTCAGCAGCGCTCCCAGAGTGACCCAAACGATTGATCTCATGATTCTTCCCCGCGTTCCTGCCTGATCCACGCCCAGGGAGTGCGATCGGTGCCGCGTGGTACCGACACTGCTGCGGGCATCGCCTTCGACGCGGGAGTCGACGGTTTCGTTGCAATCGCCGGCAGAATAGTCTCGGCAAACAGCACGCCCGGGTTGAAATTCATCCGCCAGCGTATCGACAACGCATCGCCCGCCGGGAGCCAGTGGCCGTGTCGCGCCGCTTCCGGTCCGCTCACGCCGGCTTGCGAGTCCGCCAGTACGGTGCGATCAGCAGATAGAGGCCGAGGGCACCGGGTATGGCAACGAAGCCGAGGCCCAGGTGTTTCTGGGATGTTCGACGCTCGGTGGCGAGCGCGAGAACGTCGGCAAAGTCCAGGCGCTCGGACTCGATCAGGCGAACGTAGTAGCCGTCGGCGTTGGCGACCTGCGTCAGCTCGCCGTCCTGCTGGAGCGCTACCAGGCTGAGGTGCGTGGCGGGAATGGCCGTCAGGCCGAAGCGCAGTTCGCCGTCTTCCACGTCCTCGGGGGCGTAGAAATACCCGTCCTCCGCGCAGCCCATGGGTCGCTCCTCGAAAACCGGTGCACGAAGACGAGAATCGCTGCACGGAATCGGATCGCCAAAGCCAAGGTCATCGAGTAGATCCGACGAAATGACGTACCCCCCGACCTGCACGATCTCGGGCCGATGGAGGTCCCCCTCGAGCCCTGGCCGGATGGTCGTCTGCCATTCGTAGGATGTTCTCGTCTTGTTGTCCGCCGTCGTTTCCCGGACCGCGACCTCATGCTCGAGGCTCGTCTTCAGGACCAACGCCTCCAGCTCGAGCCCGGTCACTTCGTCGCGCAGCCACTCGGATGCCGTGACCCGACCGCTCAGAAAGACGTAGCGGCCGTCGTTGGCGTCCTCGATTCCGAGCTCGGGCGACACAACGACGTGCGAGGCCTCGATCGCAGCGAGGGTGGCGTCCACGCTTTGATTTTTGCCGACGACCCACCAGCCACCGTAGGCGGCCAGACCGAGGAGCAGCGCGCCCAGAACCATGGAACCGATGGCCTGGCCGCGGGTCATCTCCGGGGTGCTCGATCTTGCTCTCGCCATGAGTCCGAATCCCTCCTGAGATGTCGTCCGCTTTCCCTGCGTCTCCCACACGATACTAGGGAGCAGGCTCTGCGTGCACGTGCGTTGCCCGGAGACTCCCTTCAGCCCGACATGTCCCGCGCGACCAGCGGCAGGCGCAAGTCGAAGCGACCCCCATGCTGCGCTTCATCTCCAAGCTCGATCGTCCCCCCCATCTGGGTGACAGTGTTGAACACGATATTCATGCCGAGGCCGGTGCCACCGCGGCCCCGCCGGGTGGTGAAGAAGGGCTCGAAGATGTGCTGCCGCTCCTTCGGGTCGAGTCCCGTGCCGGTATCCTCGTAGCGCAGCAGGACACCGGTATCCTCCGGCAGGACGGTGATGGCAATGGTGCCCTTTTCGTCTTCCGCGAACGCGTGCGTCAAGGAATTCATCACTATGTTCGAGACGATCTGGTACAGCGCCGAGGGGTAGCCGTCGAGCACCACGTCGTCCGGGCAGCCCACGGTCACCCGGTGACCGGTGGGCTTCAGGCTCGGACCGAGCGACCGGATGATCTCTTCGATGTATTGGGCCATGTTGAATTGACGCCGGTCATCGGTGCACTGGTCGGCAGATACCTGCTGGAAGCTGCCAACCAGCGCCTTCGCACGCTCCAGATTCGCCAGCACGAGATCGTTCGCCTGCCCCGCCTTGGCCGCGATTCGCTGCAGTTCCTCGTTGTCCTGCAGACGCTCTGACAGCACGGTGGCTTGCCGAGCGGCGTGGGACGCCGCGGTGACCGCGACGCCAAGCGGGTTGTTGATCTCGTGCGCGATGCCCGCCACGAGGTTACCGAGCGACGCCATCTTCTCGGCCTCCGCGAGCTGCCGCTGGGTCGTGACGAGGTTGCCCATCGTCGCGCGGAGGTCGGCATTGGCCTGCTTCAATTCCGCCGTTCGTTCCTGGACCCGGTCCTCGAGCCGGCCGCGCGCTTCCTGGAGCGCCAGCTTGTCCGTCTGCCGCTGAATGGTCGTGGAGACCTGGCCCGCCACGAAGGTCAGGAGTTCCTTGTCCTGGTCGGTGTAGCTGTGTTCCGAATCGTAGCTCTGGACCGCGACGATGCCGACCGTCGCGTCATCCGCCTTGAGCGGTGCCCCGAGCCACGCCACCGGCTGCGCGCCGGTCGTTCCCGGTGGCATGTCACCATCGCTGTCGAGGTAGAGCAGCGGCTCGCCGGATTAGATCACCGTCATCGACAGACCCGGCGCGTCTCGTCCTGGCATCGCATGGTCGTCCCACTCGGGCTGGGCAACGTCGAACTTGTAGGGGTAGCGGAGCAGGCCCTGCTCGTCGTCCACGAACGCGAAATAGATGTTCCGCGCGTAGACGATGTCGGAGATGATTTCATGGAGTGCCGCGTAGAACGTGTCCATGTCCATCGGCTCCCCGGCCAGACGGGCGATGCGCTAAAGCGCCGCCTGGACCCGTTCGCCGTGACGGCGAACCTCCAGCCGTTTCTGCGCTGCCTGTCGAATCTCCCGATGCTGCAGCCGACGGCCATTGGCCAGGTAGGCGACGAAGGCCGAAACCGGCAGGAAGACCAGCGCAGCCAGAAGCTCACGACCGAGATCGCCAGCCTGGCCAAGATGATGGATGCCGACATAGGAGACGAGCACGTAATCGACCGCCACGACGGTTGTCGCCGCCAGCGACACCACGAAGTCCGTCTGCACGAACACGAAGAAGAGCGCAAGTACGGAGGCGAAGAGGAGGAGGATTCTGAGATCGTCCATCACGAGGAACCAGGCGGTGACAATGCCCAGCCAGGCCCCGATCTGGATGAAGAGCTGGATGCTGACGTCGCGCTGCGTGATTTCCTGCTTGACCTTCAGGAAGCCGATGAAGAACGTGGAATTGGCGAGGATGACGACGTGGATCGCCAGCATGTCGCCGTAGCCGAAGCGGGCGAGGCCGAGGAACAAGGCCAGGTAGGCCGCCAGCAGGGGGATGTGATAGGCAAGCGCGGCGCGCAGCGTGTACTGCAGCACCGACGCTCGGCGGCGCTCGCTATCCTCCGGGTTCCTACTCGTCGCCATCGTGGGCTGGCATGGCAGAACCTGATGCGGTTGCTTGCCACCGAGCCTAGACCATCTATCCGGCGGGAGCCAGCGGTCCTCGTGTACCCTTCCGCTGGGCTCATGCCGACAGGGAGCGTCATGAAGGGGAGCATAGAATGGAAGTCATGAACCGCTCGCGGAGGCGCGGCGCGCTCTGGGCGGTCACCACCTACTTCAATCCGCAACGGTACCGGCGGCGGCTCATCAACTATCGCGCGTTCCGGCGCCATCTCGGCGTGCCGCTGCTGACGGTCGAACTGAATCGGCATGCGCAGTTCGAGCTGACCGCCAACGATGCCGACGTCCTCCTGCAGCTAACCGGCGAGGACCGCATCTGGCAGAAGGAACGGCTCCTCAATATCGGCTTCGAGCGACTCCCCGCACAGGTCGATTACGTCGCCTGGATCGACTGCGACCTGATCTTCGACGGCGACGAATGGATCGAGGGTACCGTCGATGCCATTGAGCAAACGACGGGAGCGGTGCAGCTCTTCGGCCGGGTCGACCACCTACCTCGAGATCTGGACCCGACTTCGGCGACGGTCGCTGGCTGCCGCGCCGCGACGCCGATCTTCAGCCGTTTCGGCGTCGCCAAGACGCATCGGTTGGGCTGGCATGACTACCTGGAGCCCGGCGTCGATCATTGGGAACAACCGGGTAGCGGGCCGGAGAACGTCCGCGCCACGCGGGGTTTCGCGTGGGCGGCACGCCGGGACGTTATCGCACGGTGCGGCCTCTACGACGCCAACGTCGTCGGCGGCGGGGACAGCCTAATCATCATGGGTGCGGCCGGACGCGGTGCCGACCTCTACGCCAGCGGGGGCGTGACCGCTGCCCACGCAGCCGGCATCGACGCCTGGGTGGAGCACGCAAGCGCCGCCGGCCTTCTGCCGGACCTCGGCTTCGTCGACACCCGAGCGTTCCATCTCTGGCACGGCGAGATCGCAAATCGGCGCTACCGGGAACGACATGCGCTGCTCGTCGAGCATGGCTTCGATCCCGAGACCGACCTCGAACTCGCGGACAACGGTACCTGGCGCTGGCGGGATCCGGCGAGCGCGCTCGCGGATGCCGTGGCGACCTATTTCGAATCCCGCCGCGAGGACGGCTAGCAGTCAGGTCGGCCCACCCGTCGATCGGCTAGTCGGCCAGCGGGTAGCCGCCCCGCACCGCACCCGCTTCGGTTGCGCGGTACAGCCCCCGATAGCTCTCAGGCAGCGGACGGCTGTTCGGAACCGCCAGCCAGAGTCGCAGCAGGAGCCGCTGCGTTTCGACGGTCGATCCGTCGGTGAAGGGGCGACGAGCGTGGAGCGTCAGGTAGTTGTTCACCAGCCACAGATCACCCGGTTGCAGCATGAACTCATGGCACAGCGTCGCCGAGCGTGCCAGGTTGCGAAAGGCCTGCAGCGCCTCGGCCTGCCTCGCCGAAATGTCAGGAACTTCGGGGTCGGCGAGCGCCTGCTCGATGAAATGCGGCGCGAGATTGCAGACGAAGCGCCCCGCCTCCCGGGCGAATATCGGTCGACGGAGGAGTTCCGGGCCGATGTCACACCCGGGCAGCGGGAGCGTCGACGGATAGTCGTCGTGGAGGGCTTCAAGGAGCTCGGGAGCATCTCCAAGCGCTGCGCGGACGGCCAAGCTGCTGACGACCTGGCTCGCCCCCCCCTGCGCTGCCTGCCGCACGCACAGGAGGGCCGTGACGTCGCACGGGTCGTTGTGGAGGTTCAGACCGGCGGCGGTGCGGGTACCTCGGCGGGTGGGATCATCCCCGGTGCGAACCTCGTGCAACAGCTCGCCGGCCGGTGATTGCGGTCGAGCGGTGCCGAAGTAGAGTCCCAGGCCGTGGAGGAGGCGAGGCAACGTTCGCTCCGGATAAAGATCCACGGGCAGCCCGCGGATCAGAACGGTCCCGAGTCCGTGCTCGAGCTGCTCGAGGAACCGGCTTGCGATCGTCGCTGCGAGCGTCGGCAGCGGGAAATCCGACGCCTCGAGTTCCTCGACGGCCACGCCTTCACTGGCGGCAACGGCAGCGTCGACCTCCTGAAGTTCTTCCGGTGAAAGCACGTAGATCCAGGCGGGGTCTGCCTGCAGCTCCGCTGCATTCCACGCGCGGGAGATCATCGGGCCACTCAGACCGCGCGGATGATGCCACCTTCGACCCGAAGCGACTGACCGTTCATGGCCCCGTTGCTGGTCAGGAAGACGGTCGCCCGGGCCACCTCGTCCACATCGACGAAGCGCTGCACGAGCGAGGTCGGCTCGTGCTCCGCAAAGTAGTTCGTGGTGAGCTCATCAACGGGCTTGCCTTCCTCCCTGGCCAGGGTGTCAAAGTAGTTCTCGACCCCTTCGGTCCAGGTCGGTCCCGGGAGGACCGAGTTGACCGTGACATCCTTCCCCTTGGTCAGTTCGGCCAGAGCGCGCGACAGGGACAGGAGGGCCGTCTTGGTCACCGAGTAGTGCACCATCTGACCCAGCGGCTTGATCGCGCACTCCGAAGAAATGTTGACGATGCGACCGTAGCCACCGGCCAGCATCGCCGGCAGGAACGCTCGCGACAGCCGCACGGCGCTCATCACGTTGACGTTGAGGTAGTGCATCCACTCGTCGTCCGAGATGTCTTCGAAGGCACTGACCTCGAAGATGCCCGTATTGTTGATCAGGATGTCGACGCCGCCTTCCGACTGCAGCCGCGAAACCAGCGCGTCGGCCTCCCGTGCGCTCGAGAGGTCCGCAGCGATGCCGTGGACTTCGGCACCGGCGGCAGTGGCGCCCAGCTCGGCCGCGACCTCATCGCAGCGATCCTGGCTGCGGCCGTTCACGTACACCGTGGCGCCCTCCCCCACATACGCGTTCGCTATGGCCTTGCCGATTCCGCCCGTCGAGCCGCTGACGAGAACGCGCTTGCCGCCGAGTTTCAGATCCATCGTGTCTTCCTTCCCTGGCTACCGAAGGCCGCCGTCTACGCGGCCACGGATCACGCCACGTCCGCGACCGTCGCCTTCGATTCCGACGGCTCCTCGTTCATCTCGTAGGCGCCGCTCAGCGTCGCCACATGCTCCTCCCACACCCGGTCAAAGCGTGCCGTGTCCACGACCGGACGCCGGATCATCCGCCGCAGGAAGAACTGCTGCCGTCCCGTCGTGACCGTCTTGCCGAACATCTGGAGCGCATAGCGGGAGAAGTCGCGGACCATCACGTCGAAGATCTGATCCAGCACATCGTCGGAGATGCCGTTGATCTTCGCATTCTCGATGATTAGCTGGCCGTAGACCACGAGCGTAAACAGCTCACCCAGGTTGAGCAGAAAATCGATGTCCCGGGCCTGGTCCTTGGACGGGCGCGCGGCGGCGAGCATGAGCTTCAGGGTTCGGATCTGCTTCCGGAATACCTTGACATTCGGCAGATCGATGCCGGCGTAGGTCGCGCGATAGTCGTGGAAGCGGATTCTCCCGAGTCCCTTCGTCGGCCCCTGCTCGAACAGGAAGTCGTCGTTGGACGGCTCGTCCCGCTTGCCGACGACCGGAAAATCGCCGGGCTTGAAGAAGTAGTTGGCCATGAACTTGATGATCAGGGCCATATTGACGTGCACGGTGCCCTCGAGCTTCGGCAGCGCCCGGATGTCCCGCGCAGCCATCTCGAAATACATGTCCTTCTCGAAGCCCTTCGCGGCGATCACGTCCCAGAGGTGGTTGATCACCTCCTCGCCCTGGGTGGTCACCTTCATCTTCACGATCGGGTTGTAGAGCAGGTAGCGCCGGTCATCCGGCGAGGCGGCCCGCATGTAGTCGGAGGCGCGCAGCGCAAACAGCTTCATGGAGAGCAGGAGGACGTAGGCGTCCACGAAGAGCTGCCGGATGTGCGGGAAATCCGTGACCGTGTGGTCGAACAGGCGCCGCCCGCTGGCGTGGTCGATGGCCTCGTAGAACGCATGGGTACAGATCCCGATCGACGCCCAGCCGAGGTTGTACTTGCAGAAGTTTATGGTGTTCAGCGACGCGTCCCAGGCCTCGCGGCCGCGGGAGAGAATCTCGGCGTCCGTGATCGGGTAGTCGTGGAGTGCGAATTCCGCTACGTAGTTCTGCGAGTTGCAGACGTTCTTCACGCACTCGTAGCGTTCATGCGTGGGTTCGACCACGAAAAAGACGTAGTCGTCCGTGCCCTCGATCTTGCCGAAGGTCGAGACCAGACCCGCCTTGTTGCCGTTGCCGATGTAGTACTTGCGCCCTCGGGCTAGCCAGGTGCCGTCCGCCTGGGGCACCAACGTCATCTCTGAAGCGTAGATGTCCGCCCCGTGCGCCTGCTCGGAAAGCCCGAAGGCGAAGATATGGCCCTCGCGGAGCAGCCGCGCGGCCTTCTGCTTGACCGCCTCGTTGTCCGAGATCCAGATAGGCCCGAGCCCCAGCATGCTGACCTGCCAGGTGTACCAGTAGGCCAGCCCGTAGAATCCGAGGATCTCGTTGAAGTCGCAGTTGCGCGAGGTGTCCCAGCGGGCGCCCTCGATGTCTTTCGCATAGCCCGACGGCGTCATCAGCCGGGCAAAGATCTGTTCCCGGCCGACGAAATCGAGGAAGTCCGCATACCAGATGCGCTCGTGATCGTCTTCCTTGATCCGGCGACGCCCCTTGTTCTCGAAGAACTCGATGGTCTTCCGCATGATCCGGACCGTCGCCTCGTCGGCGTGGGGCCGGTTGAATCGATGAGGATCGAGCAGCATGGAAACCCCCTCGCGATCGTGCTGTTCCGGGCGTTCGCCCGTGCGTCACCAGCATGACACGAAGGATTGCCGCCGTCATGACCTGCTCGACGACCTCCCGCGGGATGGACCACCGGTGTCGCCTCAGTCCGCCACGGCAGACTCGATTGCCCTGCCGATCGCCAGCAGGCTCTCGGCGCAGTGGACCGCACCGGCCGCACGCTGCTGGTCTGACGGTACGTCCCGGCAAAAACCGAAGACCGTCATCCCGGCGGCGACGCCTGCGAGGATGCCGGTGGTCGAATCCTCGACGACCGCACAGCGCTCCGGCGCTACGGCGAGGAGTTCGGCGGCTCGGAGGTAGACGTCCGGCGCGGGCTTGCCGCGGGTCACGTCGGTCGAGGCGACGGTGTGGCCAAAGCGTCCGGCGAGCCCCGAATGCCTCAGCTTCCGCTCGAGCTCGGAGCGAGGGGCGTTGGTCGCCACCGCGACGGGCACCCCCAGGGCGTCGAGCACCGCTTCCGCTTCGGGGATCAGCGGAACGCCGGCTTCGAAGCGCCGGCGAATCAATACCCCGGCCTCGTCGAAGGCCTGCTCTCCCGCTGCATCCCCCAGGAGCTGTCGGGCCCTCGCGCGGTTGTCTTCGATCGTGAAGCCGCCGAACTGCCGGAAGACCTCGTCGTAGGGCAGCTCGACGCCGTACTCCGCGAGGACCTGCTGCCAGGAGCCATTGATGCAGCGTTCCGTATCGAGCAGCACGCCGTCGCAGTCGAAGATCACCGCGTCGAAGCGCCGCGGGCCTGAAGTCGGTCGGTCCATTCCAAGTCTTATTCGTCGTTGACGGGGGCGAAGGATGAACGGCCGAAAGCCAAGGTGAGATCAAGACGCCATCGCAGCGAAGGTTTGACGATTGTCCACAACAATCGACGGGCAATCGGGCTACGCTGGAGGAAATATTCGGAAATCGGTCGATGCGGGGGGCGGGCCCACGCCCCGCGCGGATCAGCTTCGAACATGAACACGACCCATCACTGCGAGTGCCGCTCCGACGAGCGCCGGTTGGCGCTCATACCGGCTCGACTTCCCGGCAAGGAACGCGAAGAACTCATCGAGGCCGGCCGCCACTGGGGCTGGACGCTCGATACGGCCAGCGACGTGCTGCTCGTTGGCGTGGGCGGCTCCTCCCGCTTCCAGTCCCTCGCGCAGATCGGCGATGCGATTCGGGGCATGGTCCCTTCGGCGTTCGAGCGCGTTGCCGCAGCGTGGCTCGACGATAGACCGCTGGCGGACCAGTGGATCGCCCTGGTCAACGCGCCCCGGCTGATCGAACTCGCCCCGGTCGACGACGCCGGCCTCGGCCCGATGCTGCGCGAGCGGCGCGTGGAGAGCTGGCGCCAGCGGATCATCGACCTTCGCGACGGCAGGATCTGGGGGCACGAATGTCTGATTCGCGGTCGTACGCCCGACGGGGAACTCGTCAGCGCGGCAACCCTGGTGGAAAACGCCCGCCGCGAGCAGCTCATGTTCATGTTCGATCGCGTCTGCCGGGAAACTCACGCAGCGGCCATCGCAGACGCCGATGGCGAGCTGAACTATCTCATCAATTTTCAGCCTGCGGTGATCTACGAACCCAGCGTTTGTCTCGCGACCACGGAGCGAATCCTGGCAAAGGCGGACCTGCGGCCCGAGCAGATCATCTTCGAGGTGGTCGAGTCCGAGCGGGTGGAGGACATCGGCAACCTGCAGCGGATCGTCGAGCATTACCGCAAAAAGGGCTTTCGCTTCGCTCTCGACGACTTCGGCAGCGCCTACAGCGGACTCGAGCTGCTCCTCGAACTCGTCCCCGATATCGTCAAGCTCGATCGGGCCATCGTGGCTCACCTCCCGGACTCGGAAGTGCACCGTTCGATCTGTGAATCGATCGTCCAGGCCTGCCATGATCACGGCATCATGCTGCTCGCGGAAGGAATCGAGACCGAGGCCGAACTCACCGCCGCCGAAAACCTCGGCATCGAATTCGGCCAGGGCTACTTCATCGGCCGACCGCAGCCGTTCGCGGACGGTGGCGCGAGCACGCCGCCCGCATGAATGATGCTGACCAGGAGGCCTGCTCCTGGGTCCGGATTCGTCAGGAAGATTCGCGGCCGCGGCGGCGGTCGAGCAGGATCATCACCACCATGACCGCCAGAGTCGAAAGCAGCACGGTCCAGAAGATCGGTTCGCGTTCGAAACCGACGATGATGGCCGTGACGATCACCACCGCCAGGAAGATGCCGGCCCCAACGCCCATCCAGCGTTCGGAATCCTTGCGGTCCTGCAGCGCGTCTACGGCGACACCCCGGCGACGGCGCCACCCGTCGCGGACGCTGAAGATCGTCATGCCAGCGACCGTTGCAAGAACGAGCGTGCCGAACGCCAGCGCCGGAATGGCGTAGACCACGCCCTTCCGCTCGAGCACGCTTCTGCCGGGGTCTCCGGGATCGATGAAGGCCTCGATGCCTGACCCGGGCGCGAACCGCTAAGCGGCGCCCGAGGCCAGCCGTTCGGCCTTGCCGGGAGAGTCCACCCGGCCGAAATCGAGGACGTCTCTCCCCCGATGGCCCCTTCCATCGACCTCATAGCGGTATAGGATCGCCGCCGTGACCGAATAGCTGTTGCGGCTGCTCGTAACGGCACTGCCTCGATTGACGGCTGGGCGAGTCTCCAGAACGGTCGCCTCGACGGGTTCGTAGCCGGTGCTTGCCCGGTCGAAACCGTAGAGGCCAGCCCCGAAGAAGAGGGCGCCGAAGGCCAGCATGAACAAGGCAGCGATCATGTTGCCTAGCAACCGCAGCACGCTTCCGAGACCGCCGAGCAGCCCTTTCTTCCCAGTTTCCGCCACCGCCGCGCAGTCCCATCAACCCCGACCACGGCGACTATAGTCCGGAAGACCGAACTCGGCGAGTTCCGTGCGGAGCGTCGCGCCCCGGCGAGGGGCCCCCAGGGCGACGTTGGACCCTCGGGGCGTTTTCCGTTAGGCCATCGCCGTCCGTACTCGCTCCTGCTGGTGAATCGCCAGACCGGGGCGCGCGACCGCCCCCCCGTGCTCGAACCCGGAAACAGCGCGATGGCCCACCCGATTCGCTATCGCGGGCGGAACAGCGGATCATGCGCGGATCGCCCTGCCGCTACGCAACGCCGGCGCCGGGCCTCGGAGACCGATGCCATGCCCGATGTTCCCACCACCTTTCGCGAGTTCGACCTCCTGCCGCCGCTGCTCGAAGCCCTCGACGCAGTGGGCTACGAGAACCCGTCACCGATTCAGGCCCAGAGCATTCCGCCGCTGGCTGCGGGCCGGGATCTGCTCGGTCACGCACCGACCGGGACCGGCAAGACGGCAGCGTTCGCGCTACCGATCCTTCACCGGCTCGACCTCCGCAGTCGCCACGTTCAGGCCCTGGTGCTCGCACCCACGCGGGAGCTCGCAATTCAGGTCGCGGAGGCCTTCCAGCGCTACGCGACACGTCTGCCCGGCTTTCACGTGCTGCCGATCTACGGCGGCCAGGACTACAAGACCCAGCTGCGGGCGCTCAAGCGCGGGGTGCAGGTCGTCGTCGGGACGCCCGGGCGCGTCATGGACCACCTGCGACGCGGCACGCTGAAGCTCGATTCGCTACAGGCGCTGGTGCTCGACGAAGCGGACGAGATGCTGCGTATGGGCTTCATCGAAGACGTCGAGTGGATCCTCGAGCAAACGCCGGAGGGGCGCCAGCTGGCGCTCTTCTCGGCAACGATGCCCCCGGAGGTGCAGCGCATCGCCCAGCGTCAGCTGAACGACCCCGTCGAGGTGGCCATCGCACAGCGGACCAAGACCGCCGAGACCATTCGCCAGCACTACTGGCTCGTAAGCGGCCTGCACAAGCTCGACGCGCTCACGCGGATTCTCGAGGCCGACCCCTTCGACGCAATGATCGTGTTCGTCCGGACCAAGAACGCAACGGCCGAGCTCGCCGAACGGCTCGAAGCGCGGGGCTTCGCGGCGGCGGCTCTCAACGGCGACATGCCGCAGAAGCTGCGCGAGCAGACCATCGACCGCCTCAAGCGCGGATCTCTGGACATCCTAGTCGCCACGGACGTGGCCGCGCGGGGCCTGGATGTGGAGCGCATCAGCCACGTGGTCAACTATGACGTTCCCTACGACGCGGAAGCCTACGTTCATCGCATCGGACGTACGGGCCGCGCTGGACGCGAGGGCGACGCGATCCTGTTCATCGCGCCCCGTGAGCGACGCATGCTGCGCGCCATCGAGAAGGCCACGCGCCAGCCCATCGAGCCGCTGCAGCTGCCCACGACCGAGGTCATCAACAACAAGCGGATCGCCAACTTCAAGCAGTCGATCACCGATACGCTCGCCGCCGGCGAGCTGGAATTCATGCAGGGGCTTATCGACGCGTACCAGCGCGAGCACGATGTGCCCCCGCTCGAGATCGCCGCAGCGCTGGCGAAGCAGGTTGTCGGCGACAGGCCGATGCTGCTCGCTCCGGACCCGGAACCCGTACGGCTGCCCGACCGGCGGACGGACGCACCGCGGCAGAAGGGGCCGCGCAAGGGGCCGAAGGATAAACCCGGACCCAGGAAGGACCGGCCGCCGGAGAAGGATCTGGAGCGATTTCGCGTCGAAGTCGGCCACCGACACAAGGTGAAGCCGGGCAACCTGGTCGGCGCCATCGCCAACGAGGCCGGCCTCGACTCGCGCTACATCGGACGGATCGATATCTTCGATACTTACAGCGAGATCGACCTGCCGATCGGCATGCCGAAGGAAGTGTTCCGAGACCTGAAGAAGACGCGCGTCTGCGGCCAGGCGCTCAGGATCTCCCGGGTTGGAGAGAAGCGACGTAAGGACTAGTCCGGGCGGCGTTGCTGAGTGACCATGGCCACCGTCGCCCTGCTTCCCGTTGTGTTCTCTTGCCTGCTGCTCGCGGCCCACTTCCTGCGCGCCAGGCATACGGTGCTTACCCCCGCCTGTGTCGCTCTTCCGTTGCTCCTGCTGCTGCGAGAACGTCGGGTGCCGAGAGTCTTCCAGGTCGTCCTGCTGCTCGGGTGCCTCGAGTGGATGAGGACGCTGATCGCGGCAGCGATCGATCGTAGCGACGCCAGCGAGCCCTGGGGCCGGCTCGCCGTGATCCTTTCGGCAGTCGCCGCTTTCACTGCGGCCAGCGCCCTGGTGTTTCGTTTGCGCGGGGTGCGTCGGCGCTTCGACGAGCAACCCTGAAGGCGCTGCGAAAAATCGCGGCCCAGGCCTCGAAACGGCCGTCCGCAAAGCTGCTATGCTGCGGCCTTCGCATGGATTGCGGTACGCCAATGAACCTGAACATTGCAGCGGTGGGCAATGATCATGTGGACGTCCAGGGGACACTTCCGGAAGGCACGGTCATTCGGGATCTGGATGCCCATGTGGATCCGCGCGGCGCCTTCACCGAGGTGTACGCCGATCAGTGGGAGCTGCCGATCGTTCCGGAGCAGTGGAGTATCGTGCGATCGACGGCACGTGTCCTGCGCGGCATGCACGTTCACTGGCAGCACGACGAGTACTTCATGGTGCTCGCCGGGCGGGCGATGGTTGGTCTTCATGATATCCGACCCAATTCGCCAACCCACGGCCGCGGCTGTCTGATCGATCTCAGGCCCGAGACACCAAGCTGCCTCGCCTTCCCCCGCGGCATCCTTCACGGCTGGTACTTTCCAGTGCCGACCCTGCACCTGCAGGGGGTCTCCGAGGCCCATAGCAGCTATCACCCGCATGACAATCAAGGTTGCCACTTCGGGGATCCCGCGCTCGATATTCCCTGGCCCGATCAGGCCCCGATCCTGTCGCAGCGCGCCGCAGGCTTTCCATCGCTCGCGGAGCTGCTCGCCAAGAACGGCGGATGAAGTCCGTCGGCCTTATCGGCTGCGGCCTCTGGGGCCAAAACATCCTGCGCGATCTCCTCCGGCTCGGCTGCCGGGTCCACGTTTGCGACATCGAACCCGAGCGGCGTGCAGAGGCGCTCCAGCAGGGCGCGGAAACGGTTACGGACCGCCCGCAGTCGCTGGCTCCTGTCGATGGCTTCGTCATCTCGTCGCCGGCCAGTACGCACCTCGACATCGTCGCCGCCATCGCGGACGCCAGACGGCCGATCTACTGCGAGAAGCCCTTCGCGACGGACTCGGCTGCCGCGCGGCGCATCGCCGGTCCCATCGCCCACCGCCTGTTCGTCATGCACGTCTGGCGTCACCATGCCGGCGTCCAGGCCCTGCGTGACATCGCCGGTTCCGGCGAGCTCGGATCCGTGCGCATGCTTCGATCGCTCCGGGCGAACTGGACCAGCCCGCGGCGAGACGTCGATCCCGTCTGGACCCTCGCGCCGCACGACCTCTCGATCTGCCTGGAGGTACTTGGCGAAATCCCCCGACCTCGCTTCGCGACGCTGGAGCGGCGCGAGGACGGTCGTCCCGTCGGCATGCTCGGCGTGCTCGGAGACTGCGCGACGCCGGGACCGGAGTGCATCATCGAGGTCTCGACGCGCTACGGCGAGCGGCACCGCGAGGTGCGGATCCACGGTACCTCCGGCGTTGCGGTGCTGCGTGACGACGCGCTGGAGATCCTCCGCGGCAACGAGCTCCAGCCGGCGCGCGAGGCGCGAGAGCTGGATGCGATGCCCGCGCTGCTCCGTGAGCTTGAGTGCTTCGTGAAGCACCTCGCCGGGGGGCCAGCGCCGGCGAGCAGTGTCGAGGAGACGATCGCAATGATCGAAGCGCTGGAGGCGCTGCGGGCGTTGGCCGGGGACGCGCCACGATGAGTCTGCGCGCGACGGTCATGATCCCGACCATGGCGGGTCGAGCGCCGACGCTCGAGCTGGCGCTGGCTTCAGTGCTCGCCCAGAACGTCGCGGAAATCGAAGTGTTCGTCATGGGCGACGGGGTCGACGATCCGGTGCGGGAGCTCGTCGAGCGCTTCGGGGCAAGGGATGATCGCATCCGCTTCTTCGACCATCCGAAGCACCCGAGCCGGGGTGAGCCCAACCGCCATGCGGCACTGCAGGATGCTCGTGGTCACGTCGTCTGCTATCTCTGCGATCGCGACCTGATGCTCGCTCACCACATTGAGACCGTGGAGGAATTGCTCGCCGAAGCGGACTTCTGCCACACGTTTCCGCTGCGTGTCGACCGGAAGGGCGAGCTCGAAACATTCAAGTCGAGCGATCTGCGCAGCCGCGCCGATCGTCGCTGGTTCGTCACCGGCTGGCACCACGAGAATGGCATTCCCCTCTCCTTCGCGGCACACACGCTGGGGGCCTATCGTCGACTGCCCCATGGCTGGCGAGAGACTCCGGAGGGCCAGTTCACCGATATCTACATGTGGCAGCAGTTCCTTGCCGAGCGCTGGTGTCGCGCGAGGACCGGCTACCTGCCGACGATCCTCTACTTCCCCCGCTATGTCCGACGGGACGTGACCATCGAGGCGAAGCGCGAGGAGCTGATCCGCTGGCGTGACCGCATGGGGGCCGGAGATTGGGACCACACCTTTCTGAAGCTCGCCACCGAAGCAATCGCCCGCTCCCAGCTCGAGTTCGCACGACGGCTGCGAAGCCGGCAACCCCAGCGCTGACCCGCTATTCGCCGGGGCGCGCAGTGGCCGCTCGCCAAGTCGGGCCGCGCCCACGCGTCGTTCGGCGACGGTCGTCTCGTCGGCACAGGGGCCGGGATTCCCCGCCTATTTTTCGGTAGCCGACGTCGTTTCCGCGCTCTACGATTCCGCAACGGCTGACCGACTCGAGGAACTAGACCCCATGCCAACGCAGAAAGAGAAGTGCGAGACGTTCAAGGCACTACACGAAGCGCCGGGTGCGTTCGTCATTCCAAACCCCTGGGACGAGGGATCCGCGCGGATCATGCAGCACCTCGGTGCCCCCGCGCTGGCGACCACCAGCCAGGGTTTCGCCCAGACCCTCGGCAAGCTCGACGGGAAGGTGACGCTCGAGGAGAAGCTGGCGCACTGCACGCGGTTGGCAAACGCGACCGACGTGCCGATCAACGTGGATTTCGAGGACGGCTTCGGGATCGCGCCCGAACGCGTGGCCGACCACATGCGAGCGGTAATCGGCACCGGCGTTGCCGGTTGCTCCATCGAGGACTGGGATCGCGAACGCCAGACGATGATCGAGCACTCCGTGGCTGTCGAGCGGATCGCAGCCGCCGCGGAGGTCGTGGCCGACTTCGATATGCCGTTTCTGCTCACCGCGCGCTCGGAGTTGATTCTGCGCCAAGCGGGCGATCTCGACGCCGCGATCAAGCGACTCCAGGCTTACGAGCGCGCCGGGGCACAGGTGCTCTACGCACCCGGAATCGCCTCCGTTGAAGACCTCAGGAGCTTGGCTACTGCTGTCACGCGCCCGATCAATCTGCTAGGGGTCTTCATGCCTTCGGTGACCGTTGCCGAGATGGCGCAAGCCGGCGCCAAGCGCATCAGCGTGGGCAGTGCGCTTTTCAATCGAGCGATGGCGCCCGTACTCGCGGCATGCCGTGAAATGCTCGATGCGGGCACGTTCGCGTGGACATCGGGCATGACGGGGGAGCTTCAGGACCTGATCTCCGGACCGTGAAATCCCGTCGATCATCTCCCAGCCGGGACGCGCAAGAATGCGGACCCGCGGCGGGCGCCCCAGCGTTCACGCCGATCTGCCGCATGGCGCCGCACCTCAGGCCGTGAGTAGGGCCGTGTAGCAACGCGCTACGTACCCGTCGACCTCGGGCGGTATGTCCCCCGGCAGGCAAGCGCGCACGGCCGCGACGGGCAGATCGACGATGGCTAGTCGGCAGGCCAGCAGCGGCCGATCGACCCGGGATGCGAACGCGCGCAGTCGCGCTGCGGCGCGCTCGTTGACGCCGGCGATCTTCTCCTGTGCGGCCGCCGGCGTCTTCGCGCCGAGGAACTCGGATCTTCGGCAGCACGCCAGAATGACGGCCAGTGCGCGTTTGCGCCGGCAGAAACGCGGTGTGGCGAGTGCTGCGGCCACACCGCGATCCAGATCCGCGCCTTCAATCGCTGCATGGAAATCATCCTGGAAGGCCGAGACCGCCGCGAGCCAGGTTGCGGCCATCAATCCCTCACGGGAGCCGAAGCGATGATAGATGGACCCGATCGACAGACCGGTTCGCGCCTTGAGACCGTCGACCGTCAGGGTGCCCCTCTCCATGAGTTCCGCACCCACGGCCGCGTAAACGGATTCGTCGCTGAAGTTTGCTTTTCTGGGCATTAGAACATATATTCTAGAATAAGTCTTCTAATAGGAGTCTAGCATGAACCTTCCCCTCCTCTGGAGCGCCACCGCCGTCGCCTTCGTTGCCTTCCTGGTCCACACCTTCGTCGGCGGCCGCCGCGTCGCCCGGCCCCTGCTCGCGGACCGCTCGCTGCCGCCAGCGTCGAAGTGGCTGAACTACTACTGCTGGCACGCGGCGACCGTGATGCTGGCCTTCGTCACCATCGCGTTCGCCTGGGCGGCTGTGGACCCAACGCTGGCGCCCGTCGTGGTCTTCGGGGGAACGCTGGCAGTGGCGCTCTCCGCGCTGAGCGCGGCCGTCGCTAGCAAGGCGGGTATCCATCCGCTGCGGTTTCCGTCCACGAGCCTGCTCGCCGGAACGGGATTGCTGGCGCTGGCGGCGGTGATTGCCTGAGAGAATGAATCGACGCGACCTATCAGTTCTATATAAACAATCGATTTGAGCAATGAAACGCGGTCCCGCATGATCTCGGCCATGAAGACGAACAGCGACAACAGCAATGCCACCTCCCGGTCGCCCTCCTGGCAGCACGGGGTTCTCTTCTTCCTGACGATCGCGACCGTCGCCCAGGGGGCTGTCTGGGCCTGGCTATGACTCGGGCGCGCTGCATGTAACGACCCGCCTGTGCGATTTGGCCGGTGGAGGCATTGAGTTAGGGAGCACACCGAACCGAGGTTCCCATGGATCACGCCAGCAAAGCAGCGCGTCTTGTTCTCTTTTTCCTGCTGCTCCTCCCTCCGCTCGGCTACGCCCAGTCCACCGAAGACCACAATCGCGCGCTCGCGACCGCGTTCTACGAAGACCTCTGGTTCAACAACCGGACCGAGCGCTACGTCGACTACCTGGCCGACACGTACGTGGCCCATGACATCGGCGATCGGAAGGGCGTCGTGGAGCCTGCAATCGAGCAGAAGATCATTGCGGACCGGTTCTGGGCCGGCGGAACGATGTCGGGCGACATCCATTTCCAGATCGCCGACGGCGACCTGGTCGCCACGCGCTGGGAGTGGCGGTACGAGCCGGAAACACTGCTCGCGAAGATGCTCTTCGGCCATAACTCGATCCCGATCATCAACGTTTTCCGCTTCGACGAGGACGGCAAGATCGTCGAGCTCTGGAATCACCGCCACGACATCGACACCAACATGACGATCATCTACTCGGCCAGGGGCTTCGCCCTCGGCCTTGTCCTGACGCTGCTCGTCGGGGCTTATGCGGCAGTCCTCCGGCGTCGACTGAAGCGCCTCGAGGCCGGCTGAGTCTCCCGCCAAAGTAGAACCGAGCGGTGTAAGATCGCCGCATGAAGGCATCCCTGACGGCGTGGCTCCTGGCCACGAGCTTTGCGACTTCGATCCTGGCCGAGGAATCCCCGGTCAGCGACACGTTCTTTGATCAGTTGAACCAGCTCTGCGGAGCTCGTTTCGTCGGCGAGTCCGTCTTCCCCGAAGATCCGGGAGATGCGTTCCGCGGCCAGCAGCTCGTTGCCGAGTTCAGCCATTGCGATGGCAACCAGGTTCGCATTCCCTTCGCCGTCGGCGAGGATCGCTCCCGTACCTGGATCCTGACGCGGCAGGAGGACGGCGGTCTGCTGTTCAAGCACGATCACCGCCACGCGGACGGCACGCCGGACGAGATCACCAACTACGGCGGCTTCGCGGCAGGACCGGGATCACCCCTGAGCCAGTCGTTCCCCGCCGATGCGTTCACCGCCGAGCTGATCCCAGAGGCCGCGACGAACGTCTGGACGCTGATCGTCTCCGCGGATGGCACCGAGCTCACCTACGACCTCACGCGCCGCGGCGCACCGCGTTTCCGAGCGATATTGCGACGCTCCGCAGCGGACGACGCGCCGAAGCCGGTGGTCATCGTCCACGGCGCCTGGGGCGGTGGCTGGGACTGGCGGGAGACCGCAGCGGTGCTCGAGGAACTCGGCCATGACGTCTACCGGCCCTCCCTGACCGGGCTCGGCGAGCGGGAACATCTGTACACCGACGACGTCGATCTTGGCACCCACGTGACCGACATCGTCAACGTCCTGCGGTGGGAGGCACTCGAAGACGTGATCCTGGTCGGGCACAGCTATGGCGGGATGGTCATCACCGGGGTCGCTGAGGTCGTCCCGGAGCGCATCGGGAGACTCGTCTACCTCGACGCCTTCGTACCCTTCGACGGTGAGTGCGCGCTGGCGGTCGGCCGCGACGAAAGCCCCCGGGAGCTGTGCACCCCGAGGGCCGCGAGGGAGCTCCTTGGCCCGGAGGCTCGGACGGGCCGCGTGAGTCCCTCCTGGATCGAGGACGGCACGCCGCCACCGACCGACATCCCGCATCCGGTCAGGACCTTCATCGAGCGCCTGGAGCTCGCCGGGGAGCCCGGCCGCGGTCTTCCGGCCCGCTACATCATCACCCGCGAGACCGCCGGCGGCGCGGACGACTTCAACGTGGCCGCCGAACGCGCGGCCAAGCTGGGCTGGACCGTCGTCGAGTACGTCGGCGACCACGTGCCCTATCGCGAGAATCCGGCCGGGATCGCCCGTCTCTTCATCGAATGAGGCCCGGCCCCGGTCAACGCTTCGGCGAGAGCTGGTTGGCCAGCCACTGCCGCACCTGGGCGCGCTCGTCGCCCGTCAGCGAACCCTGGACGTCCTTCAGATCGGCGGGCAGATGCCCACCCGTGTCTGTGTCGCGCTCGAACACGAGGTGATCGAAGATCGCCCCCCAGGACCGCCGCTGATCCGCCGGCAGGCGTGCCACCGCCAGCATGGCGTGGAGCAGACTATGGAACGGGTTGTCCGCACCGAGAGGCACCTCGTTCCACCAGTAGTTGACCAGCACGTTGAGGTCATCGAGCGCCTCGACGCCGTGCCACCATAGCGCGGGCATGTAGATCGCGTCGCCCGGTTCGAGCACTGCCTCCCTCGCCGCCTCCAGCGCCTGCCTGAATCGCCGATGGCGCTCCAGATCTGGCTCGCGGAGATCCACCGTACTGATCGGCGCGCCACCCGGGGTATTCAGTAGCGGACCGATATAGAGGTTCGCCACCTGCTC
>JBCCZC010000003.1:0-51671 GCA_039188505.1 Pseudomonadota bacterium
GGCACCGGCGGGTTCAGGACGGCGGAAACCGGCGGCCACGTCCCGCAGGAGGCGCATCGCCGCCTCGCGACCCGAGCCGTCGGACGCTTCCCAGTCCGGTTCGACGCCATCCGCGATCGCCTGGGCCAGGCGGCTCGGCGAATCAGGATTCCGGGAAGGCATCGGCCATCTCGTCGAGGGCGCGCGCCACCATCATCCGGGCGGCGTTGGCCGACGGGCGCTCGAGTTCCCGCGCGATCTCCTCGAAGCTCATGTCGAACTCCACGCGCATGATGACGGCGCTGCGCTTGTCATCGGGAAGTCTGGCCAGCGCTCGTTCGTACTGTTCCAGACGCTCCCGTCCGACGGCCTGCTCCAGCTGCGAGGCCTGCGGTGCCGGGAGCGACTCCGCCAGCGACGCCATGGCCGGCGTCCGGGCCGTGCGCCGCAGCTCGTCGCGGACCAGATTGAGCAGTATCGTCCGGAGATAGGCGACGAAGGCGCCCGGGCGGTCGGCCTCGAAGTCGTCGATCCGATTCAGCGCCCGCATGAGGGTGACCTGAACCAGGTCGTCGGTTTCGGCGAGATCCCGGCTGAACTGCGGCAGGCGACCGCGGGCCCAGCGCGACAGGAGCGGGAGGAAACGCCCGAAGAGCCGCTCGCGCGCAGCAGCGTCTCCCTGGCGGTGCCGCTCCAGGAGCTGGGTCGTGCTCAGCAGATCCCCGTCGGGTGCCGTCATGCGGTGTCGGTCCCTTCCGCGCGTGCAGGCAACGAATGGCAATATAGCGAAACTGGCCCCGGAAGAAGCGGGGCTGACCGACAGTCTGGGGCTCACGGCGATGCACGGGACCCTCAGCGAGGCTCGAAGCCGTCGCTGAAAACCGCCTCGCCAGCGAAGCCCTGTACCGGGACCAGCAGCCACGGGCTGCACGGGCTTTCCATCAAGCTGTCGCTGTACGAGGTCACGCAGTACTCGTAGGTCTCGCCGGGCTCGGACAGCATGTCGACGAAGCCAAGCCGAGGCGACATGCCAGCCTGGATCTGATTCGTTTCCCCCGCCTTGCGCCGAAAGACCCGGTAACCGCTGACGCGGTCATCCTGCGGATCGTCCCACTGGAGGATCGCCGTCGAGCCGGCGGCGTCGACGAGGTACTCGACGTTCGGGGGCGTCCGCAGCGTGTTGAGCGAGATGATGACCTGGTTGTTGCTGTTATCCCCTTCGTCTACCGCGCCGTCAGTGTTCACGGTGACGAACAGGTGCTGAAGACTGTCGGCCGTCACGCCGCCGGGAATCTCGATCTCGAAAGAGACCGGCGTTCCGGCCGGCGCGGCCAGGGGGCCCACCGATTTCGTTCCGACCAGCTCGCCCACGCCGGCGGGGCCATTCCACCATGCGTCCAGCGAGACCGTGGCGTCGTTCGCCAGCGGTGTGCCGAGGTTCGCAAGCACGATGTCCACGCGCACGACATCGCCGCCCTCGACGATGAGCGCGGTGGGGGCGACCGACTGCAGCGCGAGATCGGGGAGTGCGGGAGCCTGGAACTGCGTGAGTGGCCGGGCCGCGTCGAGCTTGCGCCGCACGGAGCTGCCCAGCGGTCGGGCCGTGAAACCCAGCTTGGCGGCCTTGGCCCCGCCGGCGGCCTGGGCGCTGACCGCCAGGACGCTGTTCGTGGCCGGATCGAAGACTGCGGCCGTCTGCCAGTTCACCAGACCGTCGTTGGTCATGAAGCTGACCGGCGCCTCGGTGACGGTGCTGTCCGGCAGCGCCAGGACCATCATGGCCGAATCGCCCAGTCCAAAGGTGCCGATCGGATCGCCCTCGATGAACTCCCCGCCGGTACCGAGCCAGCGGAAGGCCGCCGCGGGCACGCCGTTCGCATCGACGATGAGCCGGGGCTCCTCGGCGTAGACCGTTCGCCCGAACTGGTCCTTCTGCTCACGGCTGAGCCAGATGTTGCAGGTGCCCGTCGCCGCGCTGCAGTTGAAACCGCTCGCTACGTAGAGCGCCCGGCGCGTGCCGGCGAAGGGGCCACCGGCGCCGGAACTGGTGAACGTGGCGAAGATCGTGCCGTTGGCGCTTACGGCGCTGGGCGAGGCCACAGCCGGCGGCAGATCCGGAATCAGCTGCGTCGCGGCCCCGGGCACCTCCAGGAAACGATAGGCCAGTTTCCGGTTGGCCATGATCACGCCGCCCTGGTTGTCCAACGGCGAGCTGTTGCGAACGAAGACGACCACGGGCTCGCCGTCGAAGAACAGCGGTGAGGGCTGAACGTCCTTGCTCGACGTCGACGGGTCGATGGCGGTCGGGACAGACCAGCCGAAGCCGTCGAAGATCGCGTAATAGAGCTTGATGTCGTGCTCGCTGAGATCGCCCGCCATGTCGCGGTGCCAGACCGCCAGGACCTTGCCGCCACCGCAGGCCGGTTCGGTCTCCGGGCAGGCGGCCAGGCGGACACCACCCTCGCCGGTGGTCGGCGTCGTCAGCGTCTGCGTCGCGCTCCAGTCCACGCCGTCCCAGGTGGCGTACACCAGGTGCTGGAATTGGGTCGCATCGAGGAACTCTTCCTGATCATCGCAGTTGGGATCGGCGGCGACCTCATCGGCCGTGCAGTCCCAATCCGCGTTCTGCCGCAGATCGAATTCGGCCTGACTCAGACCACTCTGGGCCCAGACTGCGACGGCCTTGTCCGCGGCGAAGTAGGTCACTTCCGGTTGCATCGCCCCGGGCCCGGTGTCCAGGTCATAGACAGGCCCGGGCAAGCCACCCTCGATCAGCTGCACCTTCATGCCTTCCGCCTCGGAGAAGGCCGCGAGCGTGGAACCGAGGCCATTGGTGGCGAGGCCGATGCTGTCCGCGGACGGCGCTGCGGGGCCCTGCTTCGTGAGCATCTTCGCGAGCCCGCTGACCGAGCAGCTGGCGGGCTTCGCGGTGTTCACCGGCGTATCGGAATAGGAGCCGCCCAGGCAGAGCGGGCAGGGTCCGACGGACACCTCGAAGGTCAGGGTCAGCAGAATCTCGAAGCAGGGGCGCGAGGCCTGCGCGTCGATCATGCTGTCGATGATGACGAGCGGCAGACCTGTCGCGATCTCCGGCGCAGCGCTCATGCTGATATTGATCAGGCCGAAGATCGCGCTGAAGTCGAAGAACACGTTCAGGATCGCGAAGCTGGATGGCACCGTCGCGGAGTCCACGTCGATCGACTGCGCCGTCGTCTCGATGTAGGCGAGGTAGAGCAGCTGCGCACCGAAGTAGAGATCCGCTCCGAGAACGGCGGCCGCGATCGGCGATGCGCCCCAGACGTACCGGAACAGCGGGACGTAGGACTCGAACAGCGTTTCCGCCGTGTCGCTGCCTTCCGTGGGCGGGTCGGTCCGGTTGAGCAGGTTGGTCACGCTGCCCTTGGACCCGGCCAGGAAGGGCTGTACCGAAATGACCTCCTCGGCGAAGGCGGATTTCGGCCCGAGGTCCATCTTCGTGAGCGGCATCTCACCGCCCTCGTTGAACACCGTGATGTTACCCTTCGGCGCCCGGGACGGCGGGTCGAGCAGGGAACCACCGGCCATGAACTTCTGGGTCAGACGCGTCCCTTCCTCGACATTGACGTTGTCCACCTGACCGATGTCGAGCGCATTGAGACTGGTGCTGGCGCTCTCTGCCGGAACCTTGGGGACCTCGACCGCCGTGATCGATGCCTCCTGGGGAGACCAGATGATCGAGACCGGCTGCTGGTAGCGGCTCGCGTTGGCGCCCTCGAACCAGCTGGGGCCCGGCACCGTGTTGATCTGGATGTCCTTGCGGAAAAGCGTCTCGCCGACGACGAGCTGAACTTCGCCCGTGATGGGTCCCGCTTGCACCGCGAGTCCGGGAATCTGGCCTTCGTAGACGATTGACCCCGGTGTGCAGGGGGTGCTGCTGCTGGTCAGCAGCGGGAACGACTGCGGGAAGCCGTCGAGGATGACGGAGACGCCGTCAGGCGTACCGAAGAGCCCCGGCGCCCAGTGCACCTGCATGGTGATCGGTGCCTGGTTGAGGCTCGGGTTGTTCGCCTGCTGCGGGAAGGTCAGCAGGCCGTCGAAGATCTTCGGGCACGCGATGCCGCAGCCCGGTTTCTCCTTGGCCGGGGGCAGGCCGGCAATGGTGATCTGGCTCTGGAGCTCCTGAGTGACGCCGGATGGTGCCGGCAGGAGGGAGGTGATGAGCGGGCTGGTGGGGAAGAACTGGGAGCCGCCAGCGCAGTTCTCGTCGAAGCTCTCGCACAGGAAGTAGAGGCCAGGGCCGATCCGCTCGAAGTCGTAGCGGACCCCCGTGAAGCTCGACTGCGAGAGCACCGAGGGAATGCCGTACGCCTCGTCGAGGTGCAGGCCCGAGACGCGAACCACGAAGCGATCCTGGGGGAACTCGCCGGCCGGTCCGGCGGAGGTGACGCCGTTCTCGTAGAGGAAGATCTGGGCGGCGTGGAAACCCTGCAGCATGGCCGTCAGGTCCGGATGGAAGGCGATTTCGTACTCGCCGTTCGCATCGGTGGTCTTCAAATCCAGCGTCGGCGGGCAGCCGGTGAAGGGCAGGGGGGTGATCGAGAAGTCCTGCAGCGCAGCGGCCAGCTGCGTCTCGGGCAGGAGCAGCCCCGAGGCCCGGGACGTCCGGCGGCCGTCCTCATCGTCGTCGATCGAAGCGGCCGAACCGAAGAAGTCGAAGACGTCCTGGCCGACGAGGCTCGGGTAGATGAGCTGCGTTGCCGCCTCGATAGCGACGATGGCGCCCGCGATGCCGTTGGTCTCGCTGTCGGGGTTGGTCTGATCCACGACCCGGCCGCTGATCACGACGCCGTCCTCGTCCTGGAAGTCGAGCGGCGGCGACAGCAGCGTCAGGTAGCCGGCGCCATCGGGCGCGGTCGCGAAGATCGTTGCGATGGTGTCGTCATCGAAGATCGGCTCGCCGCCCTCGCCGACCTGGGGCTTCTGGTAGACCACGCCGACCTCGTCGGTCTCGCGGTCGATCTCAACGAACGGGAAACCGGTCAGGATACTCGGCGCCGTCATGCGCACGGCATAGTCGAAGAGCCCGGTGGGGATGCCGCCCTTGTCGCGGACGGCGTTGAAGGCGAACGGCTCCATGTTGATCGGCCACATCCGCCCGTCCGCCTTGCGCCAGACCAGCGTCCACAGATAATTCTCCGGCACCGCACCATCCGGCAGGGCGACCTGGCCCCGCAGCTCCCGGACCACGCGCCGCTGGAACGGCGCGTCGGGTGGCGTCGCGGAAGCCTCGACGCGCGCGCGAGCGCGCTCGACCCGCGTCAGGGTCGTGTCGGTACTGCCGAAGCGACGGCTGCCGACCTCGACCAGGACCTCGACCGAAGCCTCGCCGAGCGGTCCGGCAGGCAGGGCGAAGCGGCGAGTCAGGGTACCGCCCCCCGTGCTCAACGGCCCGATGACGGTCTGACCGTCGACCAGTACCCTTACGGTCCCCGCAGCCAGGCCGGCCAGTTCCGCGAGGACCTGCTGACCCGGGGCGGCCGCTCCGGGCGTCAGATTGATCGCGGGTCCGGGGACGACGCGCAGCTCGGCGGTGGCGCTGGTGGTGCCGTTGATCCGCAACCCGACCGTGTACTGGCCGGATTCGAGTTCCGGTAGCGGGGTTCGGATAAGCGCGTTGCCGAAGTTGTCGACATCGGTCGTGGTCAGCAGCGAGGACGCGCCGTTGATGTCGAGCTCGAGTTCACCGACGACACCGGCGGGCTGATCAATGATCGCGGCCAGTAGGTCCGAGCCCTGGGGCAGCGTGGACGGCAGCAGCGACAGCCGGGTCGCCGGCGGGTCCGGATCAGGGTCAGGGTCCGGATCAGGGTCCGGATCAGGGTCGGGGTCGGGGTCGGGTGTCGTCTCAACCGTGAAACGCGTCCGCGCAATGATGGAGCCACGCCCGGCGATCGCCGCGACATCGTAGACGCCTGGATCGACATCGGGAACGACCAGGTCGGAATCGAGGGCGCGCGCCACGATCGGAAAGACGCCGAAGTCGTGCACCGTGCTGCCGCCGTCGAGCAGCCGTAGCGTGACCTCGCCGACCGCGTAGCCGTTGCCGCTTGCCTGGATGGTGTCTCCCGGTGGCGCCGCGGCGGGATCGATCGTAAGGGTCTGCGCCGCAGACCCGAACGCCGTCAGGGTCAGCAGCAGGCCGGCCAGCCCCGAAAGCAGGCGGTGCGTTCGTCCGGTGCCCTGCCATGGTGTCGCGTGATCGCCGTCGAATCCGTTCATGGTGCCTCCCGCACTGTGGCTCTCACTTCCTTGAAACGAAGCCGATGGATCGATCGCACAGCGGATTCGTCACGCGGGCCGTGGCACGGTGGACCGCCTAGGCAGTGGGAGATGAATCGATGGTCCTCGAAATCGACGTCTGGTCCGATATCGCCTGCCCCTGGTGCTGGGTCGGCAAGCGCTCGCTGGACGCGGCGCTGGCGCGTTTCGATGGTGAGGCCACGGTCCGCTGGCGCGCCTTCGAACTGAACCCGGACGCGCCGAACAAGGCGCCGGAGCAGGTGGACTACGCGGAACGCCTGGCGGCCAAGTACCGGACGTCTAAGGAAGAGGCCCAGGGCTTCATTGATCGGATGGTCAATGCCGGCCGCGGCCGGGGTGTCGAGCTGCGCTTCGACCGGATCCGCCCCTCGAACACGTTCAACGCCCACCGGCTGCTGGCGCTGGCGCGGACCCATGGTCGTCAGGCCGAGGTCGGCGAGGCCCTCTTCTCGGCCTACCTGCACGAGGGACGCTCCATTTCCGATCCGGAGACGCTTGCTGACGTCGGCGAGCGCCAGGGTCTCGACCCAGGAGACATCACCGCGCTGCTCCGGGGCGAGGCCTACGTGGAGCAGGTGCGCGGCGACGAGGCCATGGCGCGGCAGTACGGCATCAGCAGCGTGCCGTGCTTCGTCCTTCTCGATAAGCGGGTGGCCGTTTCCGGCGCCCAACCGCCGGAGGTGCTGCTGGAGATGTTCGAGCAGGCGGGCTCAGGCGGGGGTAGCGAGGCTTGATGCCGGGATCCCACACGCGTCGCCGGTCGCGACGCGGCTACGGCATGAACCAGAGGAAGACCTCGAAAACGCGCGGGAAGCGGTAGGCGAGAGTCGCCCCGACCACGGCGAAGATCCCGACGAGCGTGAAGCCGAAAGCCTGCACGTTGTCGGTCGGCAGATAGCCGAATGCGTCGAGGCCGACCGTCACGACGACGGCAACGGCCCCCCAGAAGACGCCCGAGAATAGGGTGATGAGCCAGCGCTCGAAGGTGCTGAATTCGGCGCGGCTTTGCGTCGTTTCCATCGCTACAGGGTAGCGCAGCGCCGAAACCGCCGCCGCGTGGCAATGGTCAGTGCGGGATCGAGGCATTTTCTATCGCGACCGTGCCAATCTTCACTTGCTGCCATTCCTGCCGTCCTCCTATGGTTCGCACTCCTTGCACCTGGAGTCTCCCCCCATGTCCCGAACCATCGTGCTCGCCGGCGCTCTGCTGGTGACTCTTACGGCCTGCCAGCAGGCAGATGAACCGGCGGCTGCCGCCAGCGCCCCGACGCCAGCTCCGGCCCCGGAGCCCACTCCGGCGGCAGACGCCCTCGCGAGCAGCGCGGCGCCGGTCCCGCTCATTACCCGAGCGCAGATCTTCGGCAATCCCGAACGCACCCAGGGACGAATCAGCCCGGACGGTCGTTTCGTCAGCTGGCTCGCGCCCGTCAATAACGTGCTGAATGTCTTCGTCGCGCCGAGCGATGACCCGACCGCAGCCCGCGCGATCACGCAGGACACGTTCCGCGGCGTGTCCAACCACCTCTGGGCGCCGGACTCGAAGTTCGTGTTCTTTCTGCAGGACCAGGGCGGCAATGAGAACTTCCATGTGTACGCCGCCAACGTCGACACCGGCGAGGTCCGCGACCTGACCCCCGTCGATGACGGCGTTCGCGCGATCATCCAGGGCGTTTCGAACGAGAAACCCGGCCATATCCTGGTCGGAATCAACGCCCGCAACCCGCAGCTCTTCGACCTGTACCTCGTCGACGTGGCCTCCGGTGAGCGCACGCTGCTGAAGGAGAACCCGGGCTACGCGGCCTGGATGATCGACAACACGCTGACGCCGCGCTTTGGCATGGTCCAGGTGCCTGGCGGCGGCTCCGAGGTCGTCGACTTCGAGGGCAACAAGCTGTTCGAGATTCCCGCCGAGGACTTCCTGACCACGAATGTCTTCGGTTTCGACGCCGGCAACGAGTACATGTATGCCGTCGACAGCCGCGGCCGGGACAAGGCGGCGCTCGTCAAGGTCAGCGCCAGCGACGGTTCTGTCGAGGTCCTGGCCGAAAGCGAGACCGCCGACATCAGCAACGTGCTGCTGCACCCGACCACCTACGAACCGCTCGCCTACGCCGTCGACTACCTCAAGAACGAGTGGACCGCGCTGAACGACGAGACAGCCGAGGATCTCGCCTTCCTCGACGATCAGCTGAGCGGTGAGTTCGAGGTCCTGTCGGCAACAACCGATCTATCGCATGCGGTCATCTACGCGGAGGCGGCCGAAGTGCCGGGCGCCTACTTCGTATACGATCGCAAAGCCGGCGCGCTCGAGGAGATGTTCACCACGAGGCCCGACCTGGCGACGGCGCCGTTGCAGCCGATGTACCCGCTGGAGATCCCCTCCCGCGACGGCCTGACGCTGGTGTCGTACCTGACACTGCCGCCGGGCTCCGACAGCGATGGCGACGGCCGCCCCGAGGCGCCCGTACCCATGGTGCTGGCCGTCCACGGCGGCCCCTGGGCTCGCGACGACTACGGCTACAACTCCTGGCACCAGTGGATGGCGAACCGCGGTTATGCGGTGCTGTCGGTGAATTACCGGGGATCGACCGGCTTCGGCAAGGACTTCGTGAACGCCGCCGTCGGCGAGTTCGCCGGCAAGATGCACGACGATCTGATTGACGCCGTCGAGTGGTCCGTCGAGCAGGGTATTGCGGACGAGGATCAGGTCGCTATCGCCGGCGGGTCCTACGGCGGCTACGCCACGCTGATCGGGGTGTCCTTCACGCCCGATACCTTTGCCTGCGGCGTCGACATCGTCGGGCCATCGAGCCTGGTCACGCTCGTCGAGAGCTTCCCCGAGTACTGGAAGCCGTTTCTCGAGGGCACCTGGTTCAAGTACGTCGGCAATCCCGAAGACGCCGATGATCGCGCGGACATGTACAACCGTTCGGCCATCAGCCGGGTTGGCGACATCTCCGTGCCGCTGCTCATCGGCCAGGGCGAGAACGACCCGCGCGTGACGAAGCTCGAGAGCGACCAGCTGGTCGCCGCGATGGACGAGCGCGACCTCCCCGTCACCTACGTCAACTTCCCGGACGAGGGCCACGGCTTCGTCCGACCGGAGAATCGGCAGGCCTTCTACGCGGTGATGGAAGGGTTCCTCGCCGAGTGTCTTGGCGGGCGCGCCGAGGTGATCGGTGATGCGTTCGCCGGTTCGAGCGTGCAGATTCTCCACGGCGCGGACTACGTCGAAGGGCTCGGAGAGGCGGTTGCTGCGCTCGAGTCCGAGGCGGCGGAGGCCACCGAAGGACAGTAGCACCTGCGGCGGCCGGGCCAGTCCCGGCCGCCCCATCAATGCGGCGGCGGCAGATAGTCGGGATGACCACTGCCGCCGGCATTCTCCTCTTCGGCAACCGCTTCGCGCGATTCGTTGACCACGCGCAGCACCCTCTCGAACACCGGATCCGGGAAGATCGAACAGACCACGAGGGCGGCGCCGAGGCAGACGCTGCGCCCGTTCCCGCGCGCCCAGCTCACCAGGGCGACGAGCGTGACGATCGTGCCGGTCACGATGACGACGTCGAGCAACGGCGATTCCATTGGGACCACTCCTGCCGGTACTACTCAACGGATTGGGGCCGTCGGCCGCTGACGCAAGCGGCGGACTGCGGTTCGGTCCATCCCTGGTGAGCCCGTCGGCGCAGACCACGGGTTCGCGTGCCGTGCCTGCAGACCACGACTATCGATGACGATCAGCGGGCTCGCTCATACCCGCAGCCGACTAGAATCACCGAGTCGATGGGAGCGGGGGTGCGCATGGCAGACGACGGAGGCAAGGCCCGAGAAGAGGCCCGCATGCGCGCGGTTTCCGCTGTCCTGATCTTCTGGATTGGCTACGTGGCCGTCATCGTCTCGGTCGGCTTTGCCACGACCACCGCGCTGGGTGCGGGGCTACCGCAGCTGATCGTCTGGGGCTTCGCGTCCAGCATTCTGCTGCTTGCGCTCGGTCGCTTCGTTCGGCGCACCGAGGGTACCGTCCCGACGGATCGAGCGTCGAGATCCCCTGGCGCCGGCCTCGGGCTGTTCGTGCTCGGACTGCTGCTCGGCGCCGGGTCCTTCGGCATCCACGTCCTGGTCGTTGCCAATACCGGCAGGGCGATCGGTTTCGCCCGCGTGCCGGATGTCGGCGCGATGACCGTCGTGCTCTTTCTTATTCGGTTTCTCGCCACCTCCTGCATGGAGGAACTGGGCTTTCGAGGCTATGCGCTTCAGCGCCTCGAGCCAGCGGTCGGGCCGGTCGGCGCGGTGATCATCACCGCCATCGCCTTTGGGCTCAGCCATCTGCTCTACGGCTGGGACCTGCGCACCATATTCGTGGGCGTCATCCCGGCGGGCATGCTCTGGGGCATGAGCGCGTTGGCGACGCGGGGACTCGCCGTTCCCATCGGGCTTCACGCCGCCTGGAACTTCGCCGGCTGGGCCGTGGGGAGCAGAGCCGAAACCGGGCTTCTGCAGATGACGGTCGACGGTGCGGCTGTCGAAGCTTCCCGGACAGTCGGAACCGCGAGCTACCTGACGGTCTTCGGCGTGCTGACGCTGGCCTTTTGGCTCGCCTACCGACGACGCGCCCACGCGGCTCGCGACGCGGAGGCCTGATGGGGCAGCCGCCGCCACCGATCGCTCGTCCCGTCCGGAGATGACCACATTCACGCGACCGCGGGCAGCACCGGCGGTAGAATCACGGCATGACCGGCGAAAAGACATCCGAGGGCGAAACCACCCTGTTCCGTGAGCTGCTGCGGCGGCGCGTGTTCCAGATCCTTGGGGTCTATCTCGGCATCTCCTTCGCCGCCTTCGAATTCACCGGGATCATCGTCGAGCGCTACGGGCTGTCGGATCGCCTTATCGATGTCTTTCTGGTACTGCTGCTCTCGATGCTGCCGACGGTCATCATGCTGGCCTGGTTCCACGGCGCGCCCGGGAAGGATCAGTGGTCGAGGGTGGAAAAGTTCGGCATCCCCCTGAACATCGTGATCGCAGCCTTCGCCGCAGGCACGTTGCTTTCCAACCCGAGCGTAAGCGCTGTGGCGGAGGTGGAAACCCGCAGCGGCGTCACGGCGGACGGCGAGGAGTTCGTCGTTGAGGTCGCGCCTTCGAATCTGGTCCGCCGCGCTCTGATCTTCTTCTTCGATGGCGAGGCCGAGCCGACCTGGGAGCAGTACGGCCTGCCGCTGCTGATCGCCCGCGCTGCCGACCGCGGTCCCTTCGTCAACACCATGACGCTGTACGACACGGATCTCTTCTGGCGGATCGAGCGCGCGGGCTATCCCGATGGCGTCGGCGTGCCCGTCTCGCTCCTTCAGAATACGGCCGCCGACTGGTTCTACGGCCACTTCGTGACCGGCCGGCTTGACACGACCGGTGCACAGCTTGCGCTTGATCTCACCCTCTACCAGACAGAACCACTTCGACCGATGGGAGAGGTCCGGTTCACCGGAGCGGACATCTACGCGCTCGCCGACGCAGCCAGCAACTATCTGACCGATCAGCTCATGCAGGAGGCAGAGGCGGCGGCCGCGAGCATCGAGTATTTCCCGATCCGCGAGGTCCTGAGTCCGGTGGAGGACGCACTGGCGCACCACGTGGCCGCTCGGAATGCGCTGACCATTGAGCGCGACCTGGCTCGATCGATCGAATCGGCCCAGGCGGCCGTTGCGGCGGATCCACAGTTCGCCGGGGCACACCTCTTCTTGCTGCGCCGCCACCTGGAAGCGGGTGATTACGAGAGCGCCAGGCAGGTGCTTCCGGACCTCACCCGGGTCAACAACCTGCTTCTGCCCGCCCAGAGGATTCAGGTGAAGGCGCTGTCCTATGAGCTGCGGGCCAAACCCGAGGAGGCGATCGAGGTGGCGCGGACCTGGGTCGAGATCGAACCGGACAACGCGATGGCGCGCAACATGCTCGCCAACTACCTCTGGAACGCCAATCGCGCCGACGAGGCCGTCGCCGAGTTCAAGATGTCGCTCGAGCTCGAGCCCAACCAGGACTGGGTGCGGGGGCGCGTCGGCGAATACCACCTCGTCAGAGCGGAGCTCGACGAGGCGGCGGCGACCTTCGAGCAGTATCACGAACGGCATCCGAACACCTATCTGCCGCTTGTCCGCCTCGGCGACATTGCGACGATCCGTGGAGAGCTCGACGACGCGGCCCGCTGGTATCGGCAGGGCAATCTCGCCCAACCGGAGATGGTGACGCCGCTCACCAAGCTGGCCGAGAATGCGGCGCGCCGCGGTGACTACGAGAGTGCAGAATCGGTTCTCGAGGAGGCTGATCTCGTCGCGTTGGCGCTCCGCCAGCAGGCGCTGGTCGCGGCGCTCCGATCCCGTCTTGCGACCCTGACCGGCAACCCGGGTGATGCCGTCGATCTCCTCGAGCGCCAGCTGGGCCTGCTGGTCGAGAACGGGGAGGCCTTCGACGCCTGGATCGATCAGCTCCGCGCAACCCAGCTCTACGCCGACGCCGACCGCCTGGACGATGTGCGCAGCTTCCTGGCGGAAATCGACGTCCAGTTCCAGCCACCGATCGATTTCATTCCCAGCATTGGCTACATGCTCGTGGCGCTGTTCGAAGGAAATCTCGATGCCGCCGAGGACCATTGCGATCGGCTGGAGCAGGGTCTCATCGACATGAATCGACCGGACATGCTTCACATGACATCGCTCACGCGGGGCCTCATTGCGCGGGATCGTGGGCGCCTTGACGAAGCCGGAAGGCTGCTCCGCGAGGCGTTGGCGCAATACGAGTCGTCAATCCAGCAGGCGTTCGACGACGGCAGCGCCGACCGGGAGACGATTCTGATCGAGACGGCGAGGACGGAACTCGAACGGGCTCGCCCGAGGGAGGCACTCGCTGCCGCCGATCAGATCCGTGTCTCCTGGCCCCACCACCCGGAGGCGAACCTGCTGGCCGCCCGTGCCGAGGCGGCGCTCGGAGACGTGGACGCAGCGCGGGAAAGCCTTGCCCGGGCGCGTGCCGGCTGGTCGAGCGCGCAGGCCGATTTCGCGCCTCTGGCAGACGCGGAAGTGCTTGCCACGAGCCTCGAGGCAACGCGCCCACGCTGAGTTTCCGCGAGCCTGCTTCGCATTTCCACGACCTGCACCGGACCACCCTTCGGGCATGGTTGATTCTGGCACCACGCGTTACCTCGCGTACCTGAACTGGATCTTCAATCCGCTCCACGGGCTGGGAACGAGCGCCGTCTACGATCTGCTGGCGACCACGTCGGCGGGCGAACACGGCTTCTACCTGAATCTCGGCTACTGGAACGGCGCGGAGACGATGGTCGAGGCCAGCGATGCGCTGGCCATGCTCGTTGCCGAAGCGGGCGGCATGGGGCCGGGTGACGTGGTGCTCGACTGTGGCTTTGGCTTCGGCGACCAGGACCTGCTGTGGGCGCAACGGGCCCGGCCCGACCGGATCATCGGCCTCAACATCACCGGATCGCAGGTCGAACGAGCCAGGCAGCGCGTGGCGGAAGCCGGCCTCGACGACCTGATCGATCTGCGCGAGGGATCCGCCACGGCCATGCCGATCGAGGACGGGAGCATCGACCTCGTGGTGTCGCTCGAGAGCGCATTCCACTACCGCACGCGCGAGGATTTCTTTCGGGAAGCCTTCCGGGTCCTGCGGCCCGGCGGTCGTCTCGTTACCGCGGACATCCTGCCGCTGCCGCCGGCGGCGGAATTGGCCGCGCGCCTGCGGCAGCGCCTGTCCTGGTGGCTCGTTGCCAGCAAGTTCGTCATCCCGAAGCAGAACGCTTACGGCCTGCCGGAATACCGTAGGCGTCTTGCGGCGGCTGGCTTCGAAGTGACCCAGCTGCGCTCCATCCGTGGTGCGGTGTACGCGCCGCTCCACCGGTTCATCGCGGCGCATCCCGAGCGCCTGGAGCGCCTGCACCCCGTGGCCCGGATACCCGCCCGTATGGCGCTTCGCCGTTCCCCGGATAACGTCTATGCCGGGCTTGACTATGTCCTTGCCAGCGCTAGGAAGCGCTGAGAACCACTCGTAGCCGCCGCCGGTGGCGCTTCAGTTCGCGTTTCCCCGCCGGGGGCCGGGGGCGCGCGCTGCCGGCCGGTGAGTCAGAGCATGAGCGGATCGCCCCCTCGCCTGCTGCTCAGAACTTGCCGTTGTCGTTCTTCCACTGGGTTCGCGGTGGGATGGTTTCGGTCGTGTCCCAGTGCTCGACGATCCGACCGTCCGTGAGCCGGAAAAGATCGTAAAAGGACGAGTGTGCCCCGCCGCGGGTGCCCTCGCAGACGCTCAGCACGAAGTCGCCCTCGGCCAGCAGCCGGTGGTTGCGCTCGTAGCATAGGCTCCGGTTTCCCGCCGCGTTAGTGGCCGCGAGGGCTGTCCGCAGGGCCGGCAGGCCCTCGATCTCGGGGTTGTGCTCGACGTAGCTGGTCGCGTTGATGAAGTGGTCCAGGCGATCGGTCTTGCCGGCGATGAGCACGTCGTCCAGAAAGGACCCGATCAAGGCACGATGCGCCTCGGTCTGATCGAGCTGCGTGGCCTCGGTCGGGCCGTCCACCATGGAGTGGCCGGCGGGATTCGGGCCACGCCGGGGCTGGATGTTGTCCCAGTGCTCGACCGCCTGACCGTCCTCGAAGCGGAAGACCTCGAAACCGATGTTGCGCCGAGAGAAGTCGTACTCGGTGTGAGCGAAGACGAAGTTCCCATCCTCGAACGCGCGGACCACGTTCACGCGCGGCGAGGCCTGCGACAGCCGCTTGAAGAGGGCGGCCAGGCCTTCGCTGCCCTCGTGCGTCTGCGGGTTGTGCTGGATGTACCTTGCCTCGTTCACCACCTCGACGGATGCGGGATCGCCCGTCTCGATGCCCTTGAGCAGCGCGCGGATCCGGTCCTTGTTGGGGGTGTTCTGCATGCGTCTTCGTCCCGAATGTCACCCCATGCTAGGACGACCGGGCAGTGATTGGTATGGGGCCGGCTCGGCGCAATGCGCGCAGGTGCACGTTCGAGAAGCCGCAGCTGCGCCCGCTCGGGCTCCGCCGGAGCGCGGCCGACCTAACGTCAGGGTCCCCATCAGCAGGAGCCCACGATGAAAGCCCAGCGACTCGCCGCAACCATGCTCTTCGCCCTGACGGCGCCGCTTGCTGTGGCCGGGCCTTCCGGCAGCAAGGCCGCCGTGATGGCGCATGCCGAACGATGCTTCGCGCAGACCGAACTGGCCGCGCGCGGCGACGCGACGCCGACGCCCGTCTGGTGCAGCCGCGCACTCAGTGGCGATGTGAGCCGGGAGCAGCGCTCGATCCTGCTCCATAATCGCGGGCTGATCCTGGAGGCGCTCGGGGATAGCGCCGGAGCGCGGCAGAGCTTCGAGACGGCCGTCCGGCTGTCCCGATCCACGGACATGCGAAACCTCGCTCTGGCTCGCGCGGCCCACGAAACCGGCGACTACGCGCAGGCCATCGGTCAGTACACGCGCTTGCTGAGCGCGGAAGCGCTCGCCCCATCGCTGATGGCGCAGCGACCGTTGCTCGAACGCAAGCTGGCATCGGCCCAGGCGTGCCGCACTGTCGATGAGCGGCTGAGTGCCGCGCAGCGCTGAAGGGGATGCCCGGGCCGCATCGTGCGGTCCGGTTGCTGCAGGCCATGTTGCCGGGTCATTCCGTGCTCCGCGGCTGCTCGCTGATCGGGATGCCGGTTGCCCAAGCCCAGGCGAGGATTCTCTCGTTGGTTGCCCGATGAATGTCGGTGGGAATCGAGATCTCCGCCAGCGCAGCGACCCGCTCCCGCGTGCCGGCCTCCGCACGCCAGCGCTCGAACACAAGGCGCACGAACGGGGCCGCCGTCGGCGACCCCGCTCGTTGTTCCTCTTGAGCCGATTGCTTCAGACGTTCATCCAGCCGCCGTCGATGACCAGGTCGGCCGCCGTCATGTAGGACGAATCGTTGCTGGCCAGGAAGAGCGCGGCATTGGCCATGTCCTCGGGGGTACCCTCGCGGGCCAGCGGCGCCTGGCTCTTGACCATCTGGATGAAGCCCTCGAAGTCATCAGCCGGGACGTTCGTCTTCTCGGCGAAGTGCGTGCGGACGATGCCCGGGCTGAGCGTGTTGACCCGAATGCCCTTCGGCGCGAGTTCCGCGGCAAGCGTCCGGGCGAGGGAACGAACGGCCGCCTTCGTGGCGAAGTAGAGGCTCCCGGTCGGGACGCCCTTCTCATGAACCGCGGAGGCCGTGAGGATGACACTCGAACCCTCGTTGAGCAGGGGCAGCAGCTTCTGGATAGTGAAGAATGCCCCCTTGACGTTGATATCGAACTGCTTGTCGTAGGCGCCCTCGTCGATCTGGTCGATCGGTGCGAACACCCCAAGCCCGGCGTTGGCGAACAGGATGTCGACCTGGCCGAAGGCGCGTTCGGTCTCCCGCGCGAGGCGGTCGAGGTCCTCCAGGCTGGTGACGTCACCGGTCACGCCGAGGGCGTTCTCTCCGAGTGTCTCGACGGCGCGTTCGACGGTCGTCGCGTTCCTGCCGAAGATGACGACCTTTGCGCCTTGCTCGACATAGGTTCGAGCGGTGGCCAGGCCGATACCGCTGTTGCCACCGGTGATGACTGCGACTTTTCCGTTCAGCTTTTCCATGATGGTGCTCCTGTGTTGGCGGCCCCGAGGGGCGTTGCGTTGAAAGTGAGTTCAGGCTACGGCGCAACACGTCATGTTGGAAATGAATGGATCGTATCTTTATTATTCATGAAATGGATAATGTCGGCGCGCTCGATCTGAACCTGCTGCGGGTGTTCGACGCGGTAATGGCCGAACGGAACGTCACCCGGGCAAGCGAGCGTCTCTATCTCTCCCAACCGGCGGTGAGCCACGCCTTGGGGCGCCTGCGGCACGCGCTGCAGGACGATCTGTTCGTCAAGGTGCCGGCCGGCGTGAGACCGACACCCAAGGCACTGGAGCTGTCGGGCCCCGTGGGCGAGGCGCTTGCCGCCCTGGAGCGGGCGCTGAATCCGCCGGTATTCGATCCGAAGACGTCGAGCCGCGTGTTTCGTATCGCCACCCACGACTACCTGGTGACGGTGCTCATAGCCGAGCTGGCCGCGGCGCTCGCCGCGCGCGCGCCGGGCGTGAGCGTCCGCATCCGGCCGACCGAGGGCAGGGCGCTGGAAATGCTCGACGCGCAGGAGGCGGATATGGCCATCAGCGCCTTCGGAGAGCTGCCGGAACGGTTCGATGAGCAGGTGCTGATGCAGGACCGCTACGTCTGTCTGATGCGCCCGGACCATCCCCTGGCGACCGGGCGCATCACCTTGAAGCGCTTCGCCGCCGCCCGCCATCTGCTGATCAGTCCTCGTGGGGACGCCCGCGGTTTCGTCGATGATGCGCTCGCGGCCCACGGTCTCACGCGCCATGTGGCCATGATCATCAACCAGTTCTCGCCGGCCGGCGGAATCGTCGCGGCTTCCGACCTCGTCGTGACGGCCTCCGAGCGGATCGCCCTGGCCCAGGCCGGGAGGCACCAGCTCGTGACCCGACCGTGCCCCGTGGAAGTGCCGGCCACCTTTACCCGCACCTCGGTCGTCTGGCACCGACGCCTCGGCGAGCACCCGGCGCTGGCGTGGCTGCGAGCGTTGCTGGTCGAGGTCGCCGCGGACGGTTGAAAGGCGACCGTCTGACGCGGCGATTCTGTCGCAGGAACCGCAGGCGACCAACTGGCTCATGCCGATTTGATAAGCAGCTGCCGCACTTCAGCTCAGGGAGGCTGAAAGAGCGGTCTGGCCCACCTGCAGGCCGTGTTGTCTCGCAGGGGACGCCACCATGCGACGCGGTAGGTCCGGGCGAAGGAGGGCGCGTTCGCGGGAAGGTTCCCGGCATGGGTCGCGCTGCCGCCTGATCGGCGGTGAGATTCCTGGCGTCAGCGTCTATCCACTTTACGGTCTCTTTACCAAACGCGGTTGTTGCACGGTATAAACTGAGGTCCATGAGAGCGCTGGCCGCCATGGTTCTGATCAGCGTGAGCGCCGTCCTCGGCGCGAGCGGGTCGGGTTCCGTGGCCCTCACAGCGATCGAGGAGCCCCCGATCGACGCCGGCGACGCGACCGCCCCGAGGCTCGATGGCTTCCACCGGGCCCGTCTCGCCGGACTGGCACCGCAGACGCGGGCCGAGGAGGCGCTGCAGCTAGCCGTCAACCGCGTCGACGGCGCCGCCCGTTACGTGATCGGTCACGCCCAGCAGTGGCGCGGTCAGTTCGCGTCGAGCGAGCGGTTGACCGCCCTGATCACGGTGGGCATCAACTCGCCCCGGATCGAGGTGCGCATGGCCACCTTCGAGATCCATCTGGCCCAGTACGAGCTGGCCAGGTCGCCGGAAGCTGTCGATGCTCTCCTGGAGCGCTATCTCGAGGACCCGGAGGGCGCCGGTCCGTGGGCCCTCTGGAGCATCGGTGTGATCGGTGCCCGCGGCGTCGACCGGGCGCGGGTTTTCGACGAGCTCAGGCTTGCGGCGTCCCACCCGTCCGAACGGGTCCGTCGCTGGGCGGTGGACGGCTTGGGCAAGCTTGGCGGCGTCGTCGTCATCGAGCCCCTCCTCGAGATCGCTGCTGTAGATCCCTCCCCGATCGTGCGCGAGCGAGCCTTCTGCGCTCTGGCGCACGGCGCGACCCTGCACGTCGCGCAGCGCTACGCCGCTCTGCCGGGGCTGCTGATCATTGCCGAGGACGCCCAGGCCCTGGACGACACCCGCACCTGGGCGTTCCAGGCTCTGCGTGAGATCAGTGGTCTCGAAGCGTTGCCGGACGACGCCTGGATCTGGCGCGAGCGCTTGCTTGCGTTCGATCTCATCGAGGCGCCCTGAGGGCTTCGAGCAGCCGCCTTGCCGCGCATCATTCTCCACGCCGGAATGCACAAGACCGGGACGTCGTCGATCCAGGCGACCCTCCACCGCGCCGATCTCTCCGGGTCTGGATTTTCGTATCCGGACCTCGGCTGGGAGAACCACAGCACGCCGCTGAGCCTGATCTTCCGGGAAGATCCGTCCCGGTGGCACTTCGTTCGACGACGGGGGTGGACGGCCGCGGAGCTGGCGGCCGAGCGCGCACGCTGCGAGCGGCGCCTCGAGGCCGCCCTCGAGGCGGCCGATGGCCGGACGCTCGTGCTGTCGGCCGAGGGCATCGGGGGCCTCGGTCCTCGCGAGCTGGAAGCGCTGGCGGAGCGCCTTGCCCGGTACGGGACCGTCGAGGCGATCGCCTATGTCCGTGATCCCGCGGGCTACGCGGCCAGTAGTCTTCAGGGTCTGCTTCGAAACGGCGTCACCGAATTCGATGCGCATCTGGCGAAGCCGATCTATCGACCGCGCTTCGAGACCCTCGAGCGCGTGCTGACTCGCGAAGCCGTGCAGTACATCGCCTTCGATCCGCCGGCTTTTCCCGGGCGCTGCGTCGTCACGGATATCTGTGGACGAATGGGTCTTCCGCTGAAGCCGGCGGACATCGTGCGGCGCAACGACAGCCTGACGCGTGAAGCGAACGGCCTGCTCTATCTGTACTACCGACAGTTTCCGGACGCCGGCAGGCCCGGCAGGCTCATACGGCGACTCCGGACGCTCGACGGCCCGCCGCTGCGCCTCGCGGCATCGCTGCTGGCCGCACCGATGCGCGCGATCGAAGACGACATCCGGTGGATGGCTTCGCGGGTCGATGTGCCCGTCGCACCGCCGCAAACCGATGCCGCGGCCATCCGGTCGGTGGACGAGCTGGCCGAGGTCAGCGACGATTCGCTCCGCTGGGTCGCGGCCCAGCTCGGTGTCAGCTACCGCCTGCGATGGCGGGCCGCGCGCGATCCTGCCGTCGCCGCGCGCTGGCTGCGGCGCCTGACGGCCCTGGAGCTTCCGGCCGATCCTTAGCAAAGAGCGACCCGGGCTCCATCAATCCTGCACGCGAAACTCTCTCACGGACCAGCGTTCGACGAGGGGGACGTGAATGAGGCGGATGTCTGCCTCCTGCAGCACGCCACCCTGCTCGACGAGCAGCTCTGCCCGCGTCAGCAACGCCAGGGGAATGGCCGTGAACTCACTCCTCCTGATCCGCACCGATGCCAGGGGCACCTCGAGCCGCTCGGCCGCGGCCTGCCGTGCCGCCTCGGCCGGGTTCGATCCGGTCGCGACCGCCGCGAACGACGCCAGCGTAAGCACCGCATAGGTGCCCAGGGCACCCAGCAGCCAGCGGCCCAGCGGCCCCTTGCCGAAGTCGATGACCCAGACCTTCTGCCCCGGCTTGGGCGCGCCCGGTCCGCCTGCGTCGTCCTGCGGCTGGAGCATCCCGGCGTCGACCTCGAGAGCTGCGGCAAGCTGCCGACGCGAGCGAAGCGACAGCGTGTGCCCCGCTTCGGCGCGCTTGATGGTCTTCAGTGACAGGCCGGCCTGCTCGGCCAGCTCCTCCTGGGTCAGTCCGGCCTGCCGGCGCAGGTCGGCTACGGCTGTCGTGCGACTCGTCATGTTCTGGACTCCCGCTCCGAAGGTCCCATGGATAGCATGCCAGCGCGCGGCGAAACAGGTCAGCAGGGGGTCAGTTACGCATGACTTCGCTTCAGCGCCGGCGGTGGGGCCTCCGCCCGAACAAGCGAGACGGCAGCAGGGCCGGGAGCGCTTGCGTGCGTGCGCACCGGATCTTGACGCCCCGGGCGCCACGCTGGCGTGCGAATCCCAGGCTGGAGCTTTGCCTTGCTGGCCGAAACTCGAGTTGTCCGAATCCTCGCGGAGGTCAGGGCATCGACCTGCCGGAAGCACGGTGCGGCGTTTGGCGATGCCTATCCCGGTGCACTGGACGGGGCGCCCGCGCAGTTCCGGCAGACCTGCGAGGCGTCGCTCGGTGCCGTCGTGCTCTACAGCGAATGGCTCGAAGGCCATCGCAACCACTTCAATGCTGTTGGCCGGGCGGCGTTGGGTCCCCTGCGCCGCCGGCGATCACCGGACGCCGTCGCTGCTGCAGCGGTCGAAGCGGTACACGGCTATGCGACCTCCGCGAATCGGACGCTCGAGCAGATGCTGCGGTTCGTGAGCTGCGTTGAGCGGGAATCGCCGTCGGAAAAGGCCCCAGAGGCGACCATCGCGGCGCTGGCCGACAACCCGGTCCGCGCGGCCCTGCAGCGTCTGATCGAAAACAGGGAACTCGAATACGTCCGGGACTTCGTGCGTCATCGCGACAGGCAGACGCTCCTGCGCCCAGAGCCCAGCGAAGGCAGGAACGGGCTCTGGATCGACGGGTTTCCGCGCGCGAGTGGACTGTGGGCGCCGAAACCCGTCAACAACTTCGTCGGCTTCGAGTGGCAGCAGCAGGTCGACCGCTACGCGGAAGTCTGTGAGGCGATGCTTCGGCAGCTTGGCGAGGACGACGCCTATGGCGGTTGAACGCCGCCGCGGTCAGAACAGGTCGGCGTCCTCGAAACCGGCCCGGAAAATCTGCTTCGGGCAACTCGATCCGGGTTCACGCGCCACGATGCAGTCGGCCGTCGGTCCACCGGAATCAAAGCTGTTGCTGGTCAGCGTGAGTTCGGCCCCGCAGTTGCAGAGGTCCAGCCGGTTGCCCTGCAGGAGGTTTCCTTCGACCGTGATGGCGCCGGCCCGGTCGTTTGTCGCAAGACCCTCACCGTCGTTGTCGATCAATTCGTTATTGCTCACGGTGATTGCGTCGCCGGCGTAGATGAGCAGACCGTTCATGGCGCTGAACGAGACGCGGTTGCCCTGGAAGACGTTGCGGTCGGAAGGCGTGACTCCGTCGCCATTCTTGATGCCCGCGGTGCCGGCAAGCGTGACCACGTTGTTCTCGATGGTGTTATCGCTCCCGCGGATCCAGATGCCCGCGTGGAGGCGGGCGAGTTCGCTGGGCAGCTCGTCGTTGCCGCCGACCCTCGGTGTGCCGCTGCGCTCGATGCTGTTGCCCTCGACAATGCTGTTGCTTGCCCGCAGCTCGATGCCGCTGCGGCCCGCCGCGATGATCTCGTTGTTGCGGATCGTCACCTGGTCGCTCTGGTCGGCCGCTTCGCTGTCGAAATCGCTGGGCGCCCTGATATGGATGCCCCATTCCTCGACAGCGCCATCGATCAGGTTGTCCGCGATGGTCGCGCCCACACCGCTGAACATGATGCCGGCATCGTCGTTGGCGCGCAGGTAGTTGCTCGTGATCGTCGCGTTGCTTCCGCGCGCCTCGATCGGCTCGTTGTCCGTCATCAGGTACACGGCGTTCAGGTGAGCGGTGGTGTCGTCACCCTGCAGACGGATGCCGTCCGTGTTGTTCAGCAGGTTCAGCTCGACCCGAGTGCCGTCACCGTGGAACGTGGTCGTACTCGAAAGACCGAACGCCCGGTTGCGCGTGACGACAAGGTTGTGACTCGGCGTCTCTTCGAGCGTGCTGACCATGCGCGAGCGGCCGATGAAGCAGTTGCTGTCGAGCGTTAGAGCGGCTGCGCCGTTCACCATCTCGATACCGCCGGTCGACGAGCCGAGCAGCGTGAGGCCCTCGATGGTGACATCGTCGGCTTCGACCCGGAAGTAGGGGAGACTGCAGTCGGTTGAGCCTCCCGCGCCGCAGGACGTCAGCTGCACCGTCGAGCAGGCCGCACGCTCGGCGACCCAGTCAACGGCAACGAGCGACTCGAAGTCGTCGATGTCGAACGCGACAGGCTCCGACCCGCGAATCGTGAGGCCTGCCGTCGTGATCGTAACCGTCTCCACACGGGGAAGCCCGTCGGGTCTGGGGCTGATCTCGATGACGTCGCCCGGGTTCGCGCGATCGACGGCGCCCTGGATGGTCTCCTCACAGCTCAGGCCGCCCACGCAAATGAATCCCCCGGCGTGAGCGGCGCCCGCCATCGTCAGCAGGCAGGTGCCGACCAGTCGAAATATCAGTCGTCGATACATGCGACCTCCTGACCCCCGGTGACAAAACTGTTGTCGGCGAATTCGCTGATCGTGCCGTCGTTGCAGATATCCTGGAGAAGGCCGCTGACGCTGTTGCCTGTGATGATCGAGTCCACCGCGTCGCTCCGGTGGCGGATGCCGGTCAGCGCAGCACCGGTGATCACGTTGTCCCGGATCCGGACGCGGAGCTGTTCCTCGACATCGATGCCGGCCCGGATGGCGAACTCCACCAGGTTGTCACGGATCACGTTGGCCGCCGCATCCTCCCGGAAGGACTCCAGGGCAATGCCCTGCTTGCAGAGCTGGACGGTGTTGCTCGTGACGGTGTTGGTGCTGCTGCTTCCCTGGAGCTCGATACAGCCCTCGCTGGAGTCGCCACCGACGGAGGCGACGACGTTGTTGCGAACGAGGGTGTCGACCACGTCGTCGAGCTCGATGGCCGGATTCGATGAGCCCAGGAACCGGTTGTCTTCGATGATCACGCCGGTCGTGTCGTCCATGCGCAGCGACCCATCGTCGTCCGGTATGTCCTCGACCAGGTTGCCGGCAATGATCGAATCACTCAGATCTGCGTAGCGAATCCCGTCGTCCTCGACGCCGCGGATATAGTTCGCCTGGACCAGGTGGCCGGCGCCGTCGCGAACGCGGATGCCGGCGTTATCCTCGGTGCCGACCACGGCGTTCGCAACGAACTGCGAGGCGCCGCTCGTGCCGCCCTGAACGCGGATGCCGTCGGCATTCGCGACGAGATTGCCGCGCACGATGGCGCCGTTGCCGAAAACGTCAACGGCGAAATCGTTGCCGTCCCCGTTGACCGAGAAAATGCGATTCAGCTGGACGCTCGCGCCGTCGACGATCACGGCAGGAACTTCGCTGTCGCTGTCATTCTGACCAATGATGATGGCCGCGCCGTTGCGCACGAAGCAGTTGCCGTCGATGGTGATGCCGTCCGCACCGGCAAGGGCGTGGATGCCCGTGAAACCGTGACGGAGGGTCAGCCGAGATACGGTGACGTTGGCGGCGGAGACAACGATGCCGGTCCGTAGATCGGCGAGCGCCTCGTCGGCATCGAAGCCGCAAGCCCCGGGAATATCGACCGTGTCGCAGACGTCGAGGCGGACGGTCGAGCAGGCGGCGCGTTCGCTGGTCCAGTCCAGCGCTGCGAGTGTCTCCACCGGTCGCTCCTCGATGCTGACCGGGTCCGATCCCCGCAGCACCAGCCCCGCCTTGTCGATCGTCAGCGACTCGCGGTAGCTACCGTTCGGATGGGGGCGCACCTCGACGACGTCTCCCGGGCCTGCCGCATCGATGGCGTCCTGAATCCGGACGAAGCAGTCTTCATCGAGCGGATCAACGCAGTGAATCGGCGGCTCACCCGCCCAGGCAACGCTGCAGACACCGGCAAGTGCGGCGCCTCGAAAAATTCGCCAAATGGGTGTCACTTCCTTCCCCGAGTCGCAAAATTCTCGCGAACGTTACGAGGCCGCGGGCGAGGCGTCAACCAGCGCTGCGGGCGTTAGCGCGCCGCCAGGTATTCCTCGAGGCTCAATCGCCCGTCGCCGTCGGCATCCGCTAGCTTGAGGCTGCCCGAGTTCCAGGCCTCGCGCATGCGTCGCGACATCTCCTCGGGCACCAGCAGACCGTCCATGTCCCGGTCCGCGAAGCCCCAGAACTGGCGCAGGTCGGCGAGGCGAGAATTGTGCGTGGGCGCGGTCGTGGTCTCGTCGACCCAGCGGTAGTTGATGCCGCCGTAGAGCATCTCGTCATCGGACTGGAGGCCCCAACGCACATCGCGTTCCGGGTCCGGATTGGCGAAGTTGCGGACCGAGTTGTCATAAACCGTCCGGTGGACGATGCGCGAGCCAGCTGGAATCGTAAGCGGCTCCTTCAGCGCATAGGTGTGCTGCCAGTTGAAGTCGTAGCGGGGCACGGACAGCAGCGTGTCCTCCGTCCCGTCCGGCTTGACGAGCACGAACTTCGAGCTGCGGCCGCGGTAGTGGGCGTGGGGGAACAGCGAGTAGATGACCGCCGGGCGGTGGAACTCGAAGTACGCCGCCTCCTCATAAGCGGGTGCGCCGGCCGGAATACGGATCGTTGGATCGAGGATGACCTGGTGGCGATGCACGTGCTCCGGGGGCTCGTCGTGGAAGTAGAGCCCCAGCCGGGAGCGGTCGGTGACCCTTCGGCCCGACGGCGTGTAGTGCATCTGGAACAGGTAGGCCCCGCCCGCGGGGACCAGCACGCCGGTCCCTTCCGGGTAAACGTCCGGATCCGCGCCCGGCGCGTAGGTGGCGAGCAGGTTGTCGAAGACGTCGTTGAGGTTGTCCGTATTCGGCGCCTCTTCCTGGCTGCCCGCCAGCACGTGGTGCACCACGCTGGCTTCGCCAGGAAGCACGGCCACGGCCCGCACCCAGACGTCGCGATCCAGTGGATTCAGGACGGCCGGAAACTGGTAGTCGACGACGCCGGTTGCCGGGACGTCGAAGGGCGGAATGTCGATGATGAGGTCGGGCTCGCCCAGGGGCCATTCGGACGCTGGTGCGGCCAGGTCCGCCAGCGGGTCCGGTCCGTCGCCGCGCGGCGCACCGGCCTCGATCCAGTGGACGAGCTGCTGCCGCTCCTCTATGGACAGGGAGCGATCGCCGGAGAATTCACCGACGTGCGGGTCCGCGTGCCACGGCGGCATGCGCTGGGTGCGCACGACCTCGCGAATCATCGGCGCAAAGCCCTTGATCATGGGGTAGCCGGTCATGGCCCAGGGCCCGATGCCGCCGGGCCGATGGCACATCGCGCAGTTGTCGCGCAGCATCGGCGCAATCGTCTCCGCGTAGGAAATGCTCGCGTGCGTTTCCGCCTTGTCTCGGCCCGGGAGATTCACCAGACACCCGACCGCGTCGCGCTGCGCCGACGGGACGGGTTGGTCGGCCAGCAGCGCGTCGAGCGTGTCCGCGAGGTAGTGCTCGCCAGCTACCTTCTTCTGCCGCTCGTAGGTCAACCGATCGTCGATCGGTCCACGGTAGGCCAGCTCCCACCCGTTCGGATCGATGACGAAGACCTCCGCGGTGCGCTCGACGCCGAAGGACTCGGCGATCAGCTGGGTCTCGTCATCGAGGATCGGCAGGTCCATCTCGAAGAGCGCCGCTTCCTCCGCGATCGATGCCCGGTCGTCCTGAAGGTTGGCGTTCAGCATGAAAAACGCCACGCCCCGGGCCTCGTAGCGGTTCCGGAGTTCCGCATAGGTCGGCCAGGCGTTCCGCACGATCGGACAGCCGTTGCCCTGGATCATGATGACGATGGCTTCGGCCTGTCGATGATCGTAGAGCGCGTGGGACTCGCCGTTGTGGTCGAGGACGGTGAAGTTGTCGATGCGAGGGGCTGCGAGGACCGGCAGACCGGCGACGGTCAGCAGAACGAGCGACAGGATTCGATTCACGGATGTTCCCGGCGACGAAGACTGTCCCGGATGTTAGCAAAGGGCGAAGCACCCAGGGGCGCCAGCCGAGGCGCACCGGGACGCGTCGGCAACTGGACGCGGTGCGGTTTTCGGATTCCGGCCCTGCAAGGATCAGGGATCGCCTAGCTGTTTCCGGACCGTTCCCTCAGTGCGGCGATGACCGGTTCCTTGTCGGCATGGACGAACAGGAGCACCAGGTCGCCGGGCGCGGCGTTGTCGATGGCCAGCTGTGAGGCCTCGAGCTCCTCTTCGGCCATGGCGATGTCGGCGTCGGGGACGCCCAGCTCGTCGAGCTGCTGCCTGATGAGGCCCGTCACCTCACCCGGCTCGCGTCCCCGGCGGTATTCCGCCATCTCCTTCAGCACGAAGCGCGTCGCGCCGGCTTCCACCGCGGCGCGGGCAAGGTCCCGGATGGCTTCGTCCGATCGGTCGCCGGCCTGCCCGAGCACCACGTGGATGCGCTTGGCGCCCAGCCGCGAGGCGGTGCCCATGACCGCATGCATGCCGTCGGGGTTGTGGCCGAAGTCGAGCAGGACCTTGATGCCGTTGACGTCCATCAGCGTCGCGCGGCCCGAGTTGTCCTCCGGGTCGCGGCCAAAGGTGCCGAGCGTCGTCCGCATGGCCTCGACGGGGATGCCCAGCGCCGCCGCGGCGCTCACGGCGGTCAGGGCGTTCGTGACGTTGTGGAGGGCGGCGCCGCCGAGGCTGATGGGCATCTGATCGATGCCGATCAGCGCCTGCGGTGCTTCACCGCGGCGTGCCAGCCAGAGCTGATCGTTCTCCAGCCAGGCCCACTGCGCAGCCCACTCGCTGTTGGCTTCGCCGTTGGGTGGCGGTTTCATGGAGAACCACGCCTTGCGGCAGGTGAGCTGCTCGCCACGCGCCCGGCAGTAGGGGTCGTCCCGGTTGAGCACGGCAATGCCGCGCTCGCCGAGCACCGTCATGACGAGGAACTTCACGTCGGCCAGGTCGTCGAGGGTGTTGACCCCGCCGTCGCCCAGGTGGTCCTCGCCGATGTTGGTGACCACGGCCACATCGGCGTGGTCGACAGCGAGCCCCCGCCGCAGCAACCCGCCACGTGCCGTCTCTAGCACGCCGAGGGTCACCGCCGATTCCCGGAGCACGAGCCGCGCGCCACCGGGGCCGGCATAGTCGCCGGGGTCGAGAACGCGGTCGCCGACGAGGGCGCCGTCGGTCGAGGTCAGGGCCGGCACTTCGCCAGCGGCCCGGGCCATTGCTGCGAGCATGCGGCTCGTCGTGGTCTTGCCGTTCGTGCCCGTGAGCAGCGCGATCGGCACGCCGCCCAGGGGGTCCCAGTCGATGTCCTGCGGCGCCTTGCCGGGCTCGAAGCCGACGCCGAAGCGTCCGAAACCGACCTGCACGCCGTCGTCGTCGATGAAGCCCGGGATGCCCCGGCGCCTGGCGTCCTGAAGCAGCGTCAGGCCCTTCGGATCGGCCTCGTCGCTGCCGAGCTCCGCCAATCGATTGCGTTCACGCTCCTCGATCCTTCCCTCCGCCTCGAAGCTTGCAACCCAGGCGGCCTCGCAGATCTCGGTGGCGGTGAAAAGCTGGTCCTCGGGCGCCGCGATGACCAGCATCGCTCCGCCGGGGTGAGGGCGGACCACCGGATCGATGGCCGGCCAGTAGAAGTCGGCGATGATTGCAATGACGTGCTCGCGCCAGCGTTGGAGCCGCGCGTCGAACTCGGCTCCCTCGCCGGCTACCTCGAGGAGGGCGCCGGGGTGGCGTGAGAACAGGCTCGGCCCGATGAGCCGCTTGGAATCGAGCCAGTCGTCCGACGCGCTCATCGCTCAGCTCCTGCTTCAGTCCGCTTCTTCGTCCTGGACGATCCAGACGCCGCGTTCGTCGCTGATGAGCTCGACGTCGTCCATCTGCCCTTCCCAGGGCTGCGCGACCAGCGTGGGACCCGGCTCGGCCACGGCGGTCGGCTCGACCGGGCGCTCGCCGGCGTCTTCGGACTCGAAGTAGATGATCTGCTTCCAGGTGCGGACCAGGGAATCGGCGAAGATCACGAGCAGGTCACCCGGCCGGCTCATGCGAAGCGCCGTGTCGACCGACTCCTCTTCCTCAGCGACGATGGCGATGGCGGCTTCCTTGACACCGTGCTCCATGAGCGTCGCCTTGAGCAGCTCCGGAATCTCGGTTTCGCCACGGCCGCGCAGGTTGTCGTCGCGGCGGCAGATGTAGTGGTCGAAGTGGCCAGCCGCCGCCTCGGCGATCGCCTTGATGTCGTCGTCCCGCCGGTCCCCCGGCGCGGCGAGCAGCGCCCGCTTGGTCCCGCTGATCTTGTAGGTATCGGCCAGGCCCGCCATCGCGGCCACACCGGCCGCGTTGTGGGCGTAGTCCATGATCACCTTGAACGGGTGCTCGTCGTACACGTTCATCCGGCCCGGGGTCTGGAAGAACGAGGTCGCGAAGGTCCGCAGCCCGTGCTCGATGTTCTCGCGGGAGAGCCCGAGCCCGTAGGCGAGCCCGGCGGCGAACATGGCGTTCTGGACGTTGTGCGTCGCGCGACCCTCGATCGTCGCCGGGACCAGGTGGGTCCAGACCAGCGGCGTGTGGGTGCCGTTGTCGTAGATGGAGATCATCTGGCCGTTGAGGCCGTCCTCGAGCACCACCGCCAGGCCGCCTGCACGAATGTGCTGGCGCACGAGCGCGTGCGAATGGTTCATGGTCACATAGCAGATGCGTTCGGCGCGGGTGTGCTGCGCCATGCGCAGGCAGTGTTCATCGTCCGCGTTCAGCACCGCGACATCGTCGGCGATCTCGACGACCGTCCGCTTGATGCGCGAGAGATCCTCGAGGGTCTCGATGCCGTCCGAGCCAAGGTGGTCGGCCGCGATGTTCAGGCAGGCCGAAACGTTGGAGCGCTCGAAGCCCATGCCGCGCTTCACCAGGCCGCCGCGGGCCGTCTCCATGACGGCGGCGTCGACATTGGGATCGCGCAGCACCATGGCAGCGCCGCCGGGGCCGGTCATGTCGCCGGCGCAGGTCAGCTTGCCGTCGACGTAGACGCCCTCGGTCGTCGTCATGCCGACCGTGTGCCCCGCCATCTTCAGGATGTGTGAGAGCATGCGGGACGTGGTTGTCTTGCCGTTCGTTCCGGTGATGGCTGCGATGGGAATCGTCGCCGGCGTGCCGGGCGGGAACAGCATGTCCATCACCGGGCCGGCGACATCGCGCGGCTCGCCCTCGGAGGGGGCGACGTGCATGCGGAAACCGGGTGCGGCGTTCACCTCGCAGATCGCGCCGCCGGTATTGCGAAACGACTGCGTGATGTCCGTCGTGAGGAAGTCGACCCCGCCCACGTCGAGTCCGATCGCCTGCACGGCCCGGATGGCCATCGCGCGGTTGTCGGGGTGGATCACGTCGGTGACGTCGATCGCGGTACCGCCCGTCGACAGGTTGGCGGTCGACCGCAGGAAGACCTCTTCGCCTGCGGGCGGGACGCTGTCGATCGTGAAGCCCGCCTGCTTGAGCAGCCGTTCCGCCTGGTGGTCGATCTCGATGCGCGTCAGCACCTTCTCGTGACCGACGCCCCGGCGCGGGTCCTGGTTCACGCTGTCGATCAGTTCGGCGACCGTGTGCGTACCGTCCCCGACGACGTGGCCCGGAACGCGCTTTGCAGCCGCAACCAGCTCCCCATCGACGACCAGCAGCCGATGGTCGAGGCCCGCGATGAAGCTTTCGATGATCACCGATCGGCTGTGCTTGTGGGCCTGCTCGAAGGCGACCCTGACCTGCTCGTCGTCCGTCAGATTGATCGAGACGCCGCGGCCATGATTGGCGTTGAAGGGCTTGACCACGACCGGGTAGCCGATGCGCTGGGCGGCGCGCACGGCGCGGTCCTCCGAGCGCACCAGATGCTGCTTGGGCACCGGCAGGCCAACGTCCTCGAGGATGCGGTGTGTCTCTTCCTTGTCGCAGGCAAGCTCCACGGCGATGTGGCCGGTCTTGGACGTGATCGTCGCCTGGACACGCTGCTGGTACTTGCCGTGGCCGAGCTGCACCAGCGAGTACTGGTTCAGACGGAGATACGGAATGTCCCGCGAAGCCGCGGCGGCGACCAGCGAGGCCGTGCTCGGCCCCAGCGCTCGGCGCTGCGCGGAGCGGATGAAGTCATCGCGCTCCTCGGGCCAGTCGAACTCGGGTGCGGGCTCGCCGTTGCGCGCTTCCTCGGGCAGCAGGGACATGAGGAGCTCGATGCCGAGCCGCGCCGCTGCCAGGCCGACATCCCGGTCCGTGTACTCGAAGACCATGTTGTAGAAGCCCGGCTGACCGTCCACGCTCCGCGTGCGGCCGTAGCTGACGTCGAAACCCGCCATGCACTGGAGCTCGAGCGTGACGTGCTCCCAGACGTGACCTAGCCAGGTCCCCTCGTCCTCGCGTAGCCGGCGCAGGAATCCGCCCGGCTCGCCGTAGGAGCAACCGTGGTCGCCGAGGCCCGGCAGGGCGTCGACGAGGCCGTCGTTGAACGCCAGGCCCAGCCTGCCCGTGGGCCATTCCTCCAGATGCCCGAGGTCGAGCACGTGGCGGATGACAGGAAACAGGGCGTAGTGGTTCGGGCCCCGGTAGATGTTGGTCTTGACGATTTTCATGGGCGTTCCGGATCAGTGCGTGGCGCGGTCGGGCGGGCTCGCCATGCGCGTGGTGATGTCATAGCGGCAGCCGGGTGTCAGCACGTGGAGCCGCAGGTCGATCATACAGACGGCGCGCCCCTGCGGGGTCTCCGCGGCGGCCGAGAACTTCAGGTGGCTCGGATCGAGGATGGTGATACCGCCGGAGCCAACGACCTCGAAACGGTCGTCCCCGTCGATGAAGGCCGCCGTGTCCTCGTCGATGCCGAGGCCCAGGGGGAACGGGTTGTAGGAGATGGCCGCGAGCAGCCGGCCGATGCGGTCACGCTGGCGGAAGTGCTGGTCGATCAGAATCTTGTTGGAGAGCCCCAGCCCGGGTGCGAGCGTGGTCATCTCCGCCTGCGGCGTGCCCCCCGTCTCGCCACCGGCGATCATGTGCTCCGGCATGATGGCGGCGCCCGCGGACGTCCCGGCAATCGGCATGCCGGAAGCGTTGCGCGAGCGCAGCAGTCGGGCGGCCTCGGTGCCGCCAATGGTCGTCGACAAACGGAGCTGGTTGCCCCCGGTGATGAAGACGCCGTCCGCCTTCTCGAGGCGCTCGCGGGTGCGGTCCGACTCGCACTCCGCGCGGTCGCGCAGATGCAGCACGTGGCCCTTCTTGGCCCCGAGAGTTTCGAAGATCTCGACGTAGGACGGGCCGGTATCGGGGAGAGCCGAGGCCGTCGGAATCACGACGATGTTCGGGTCTTCGCCGCAGACGTCGATGAAACGCTGCAGGATCTCGCGGTTGTGGACCCGGTCTTCTGCGCCACCGATGGGGATGAGATAGCCCCGGGTGTTGCCGGGTTGAACTTGTGCGGGCATGGAAAAGCGAACTCCGGTTGGGCGAATGCGCGGAAGCGCGAAACCGCGAGATTATAGTGCAGCGGGCGCGGGGTTCGGGCTGGATTTGGCCTCGGGCCCCTGCCGACCGAACAAATGTCACGGTTTTCCGTCGATTTTTTGCGATTCGCTGCGGATATGGCCGCGGAAACCGGTTACCCTTGGCGGGCATTTTTTGCAGCGCTATTGACCAAGGGAGCTAAAGGAGGGAGAGACGTGGCAGGGAAATATCGGATCTACAAGGGCAAGAACGAGAAGTTCTACTTCCAGCTGAAGGCGGCCAACGGCCAGGTGATCCTGCAAAGCCAGGGCTACGCATCGAAGGCATCGGCGAAGAACGGCATCGCCTCGGTGCAGAAGAACTGCGGCACGGATGCGTGCTTCGAGCGGAAGGTCGCGAAGGACGGTCAGCACTTCTTCAATCTGAAGTCGACGAACGGCCAGGTCATCGGCTCGAGCGAGATGTATAAGGCCCAGGCCTCGTGCGAGAACGGCATCGCGTCGGTCGGCAAGAACGGCCCCTCGGAAAAGGTCGACGACGAAACCGCCGCCTGATCCTGCTGGCGCGGTCCCGTTCGTGGACCGCGCCAGAGCCTCCCGGCGCCCCCTTGAGGCCGCGCCAAAGCATTGATTCACACCCATTTCACCCCCATTTCCGAGTCAGTTTCGAATTGATTTCGGAGGCGCTCTCATGCGCATGGAAAAGTTCACCAGCAAGTTCCAGCTGGCCCTATCCGATGCCCAGTCGCTGGCCATCGGTCAGGATCACAATCTGATCGAACCGGCCCACCTCCTCGTTGCGCTGCTCGACCAGGACGGCGGCGCCGTGCGTCCGCTGCTCACGCAGGCGGGCGTCAACGTCAACCGGCTGCGCTCGAAGCTTGGAGAGATCGTCGATGGTCTGCCCAAGGTCAGCGGTGACGCAGGCCAGGTGGCCCTGTCGAACGACCTCGTCAAGCAGCTCAACCTCTGCGACAAGCTCGCCCAGAAGCGCGGTGACCAGTTCATCGCCAGCGAGCTGTTCCTGCTCGCGCTCCTCGAGACCTCGGGCGCGGCGACCGACGCGCTGAAGGACGCGGGGGCCAACAAGCAGGCCATCGAGCAGAGCATCGAGACCTTCCGCGGCGGCGAGTCGGTGCAGGATCCGAACGCCGAGGAGAACCGGCAGGCGCTCGAGAAGTACACGATCGACCTCACGGAGCGCGCCGAGCAGGGCAAGCTCGATCCCGTCATCGGCCGCGACGACGAGATCCGCCGCTGCATCCAGGTGCTCCAGCGCCGCACCAAGAACAACCCGGTGATGATCGGCGAGCCCGGTGTGGGAAAGACGGCCCTGGTCGAGGGTCTTGCCCAGCGTATCGTCGACGGCGAGGTGCCCGAGGGCATCAAGGGCAAACGCGTGCTCGTGCTCGACATGGGCGCGCTGATCGCCGGCGCGAAGTTTCGCGGCGAGTTCGAGGAGCGGCTGAAGGCGGTGCTGAGCGATCTGTCGAAGCAGGAAGGCCAGATCATCCTGTTCATCGACGAGATCCACACCATGGTCGGCGCGGGCAAGGCCGAGGGCTCCATGGATGCGGGCAACATGCTCAAGCCGGCGCTCGCGCGCGGCGAGCTCCACTGCATCGGCGCCACGACGCTGGATGAGTACCGCAAGTACATCGAGAAGGACGCCGCGCTCGAGCGCCGCTTCCAGAAGGTCTTCGTCGGCGAGCCGAGCGTGGAGGACACGATCGCGATCCTGCGGGGGCTCAAGGAGCGCTACGAGGTGCACCACAAGGTCCAGATCACGGACCCGGCGATTGTCGCCGCCGCGACCCTGTCGCACCGCTACATCACGGACCGGAACCTGCCGGACAAGGCCATCGACCTCATGGACGAGGCCGCGAGCCGGATCCGCATGGAGATCGACTCGAAGCCCGAGGAGATGGACCGCCTCGAGCGTCGCCTCATCCAGCTCAAGATCCAGCGCGAGGCGCTGAAGAAGGAGTCGGACGACGCCTCGAAGAAGCGCCTGGCTGAACTCGAGGCGGACATCGAGGTGATGGACCGCGAGTTCGCGGATCTCGAGGAGATCTGGAAGGCCGAGAAGGCGGCGCTTTCCGGTACCGCGCACCTCAAGGAGGAACTGGAGCGACTGCGTCTCGAACTCGATACGGCCCGCCGGGCCGGCGATCTCGCGCGGATGTCCGAGATCCAGTACGGCCAGATTCCGTCGATCGAGAAGGAGCTGACCGACGCGGAAGCCGCCGAGGGCCTCGAGACCAAGCTGCTTCGCAACAAGGTCTCTGACGAGGAGATCGCGGAGGTCGTGTCGCGCTGGACCGGCATCCCGGTCTCGAAGATGCTCGAGGGCGAGCGCGAGAAGCTCCTGCGCATGGAAGAGGCGCTGCACAAGCGCGTGATCGGCCAGGAGGAGGCCGTGAAGGCCGTCGCCAATGCCGTGCGGCGCTCGCGCGCCGGGCTCGCCGATCCGAATCGGCCGAACGGGTCCTTCCTGTCCCTCGGCCCCACGGGTGTTGGCAAGACCGAGCTCTGCAAGGCGGTGGCGTCGTTCCTCTTCGATACCGAGGACGCCATGGTCCGCATCGACATGTCCGAGTTCATGGAGAAGCATTCCGTCGCGCGGCTCATCGGTGCGCCGCCGGGCTACGTCGGCTATGAGGAGGGTGGCTATCTGACCGAGGCGGTGCGTCGGCGCCCCTATTCGGTGATCCTCCTCGACGAGGTCGAGAAGGCCCACCCGGACGTGTTCAACGTCCTGCTGCAGGTCCTCGACGATGGTCGTCTGACGGATGGCCAGGGGCGCACGGTCGACTTCCGCAACGCGGTGATCGTCATGACCTCGAACCTCGGAAGTCACCTGATCCAAGAGATGGCCGGCGAGGAGAACTACGCGGAGATGAAGACCGCGGTGATGAACGTGGTGGGTCAGCATTTCCGGCCCGAGTTCATCAATCGTGTGGACGAGCTCGTGGTCTTCCATCCGCTGACGAACGAGCAGATCCGCGAGATCGCCCGGATCCAGATCGACGGCCTGCGGCGCCGTATGGGCGATGCCAACCTGCTGCTCGACATCAGCGACGAGGCCCTCACGCTGCTGGGCAACGTCGGCTTCGATCCGGTTTACGGCGCGCGTCCGCTCAAGCGGGCGATCCAGGACCGGCTCGAGAACCCGCTGGCGGAGAAGATCCTCGGCGGCGAGTTCAAGCCGGGTGACGTGGTCCGGGTCGACACGGCCGGCGGTGAGCTGCGGTTCAGCGTGGGTGACGGCCTGGCAGCGGCTTGAGTGAGGCGCTCCGCCGCGAATCTCGTTTCACGGCGGAGCCGTTTGGCTGGGTATCACTGGCACCAGGAGATGGGCGTCGTAGCTGCCACCGACGTGGAGCACATGGTGGCCGGCGTTCGCGCTCGTGTCTTTCCTGAAGACGGGCGCGCCGACCTCTTCACGTGGCGAGACGATCAGGCGGATTCCTTCGCCTGCGGCAAAAAAGGTGCTGCTCGGACAGAGAGCGATGTCGACACGCACGATCTGTCCTGGGGAAAGCTTCTCTTCGCGGTTTCCCGCGGCGACGGGTAGCCATTCGGTTGAGCGCGCCACGTCCAGGCCCCGGCGCGATACACGCATGTAGCCGCGAGTCAGCATGTCGTCGGCGATGCCGATGGCGCCGTTGAAGCGGACCGGTTCACCCGACGCGTCGCGCTTCTCGACGTACACGCACAGGACGATGTCGTCCGGGCACGGATCGCCCGCCCGGGCGGGGCGCGCCTCCACCCATAGGCAGAGCTTCATCGGACCGCTGAGCTCCGTGTCCTCGTCGAAGCGCATGTCGAACTTCGCGGAGCCTGAGATGGCGTCGTAGCAGACCTCGGTCGCCTGTTCGAGCTTAGACCGGTTCAACCCGTCAGGCACGAGATGGAGCTTGCGAAAGTTCGTTTTCGGCAGCGGCCAGGTCGGTTCCCAGCGGACGTCATGAATCTTGGTCCGGCTTGACCGAACTTCGAGTCGGACGGGGGGCAGGGTATCGAAACGATTGCTCTCGCCCTTCAGATGATGGTCCATGAAGTCCTTCAGCAGCGCCTTGACTTCGTCCGAATAGAAGGCGACCCATTTGCCGCTGCGATGGGTGTAGAGCCACTTCCTGGCCGAACTTGCCTGCTCGAAGGCCCGGAACGAGCCGGGAGTGTGCAACTCATGATCCGAGAACGAGCCGCAGACGAGCATCGGCGTGATGACCCGTGAGAAATCCGCGGCCTTTGTCGCCCAGTAGGCATCGAAGAGCGGACGGAGCTTCACGAGGTCCTCGGGCAGGGCACCCTCCCGGGCCACGAGATCCGCCTCGGAATTATTGAGGGTTTCCTTGACCTCCGTGTGCCACCAGAAGTTGAAGAAGCCGGGGTCATCGACACCGCCGCGGCAGGCGACGTCCCGATATAGGTCCGAGAGGCCTTCCCAGGGCGAGATGCACTTCAATGGCGACGCATCCCCGTCCCTCGCCGCAGCAACGGCTGCGTGATACTGGCTGATCGCGAGATAGCTGACGCCCGTCAGCCCGATCCGGCCGTTGCACCAGGACTGGTCGGCGACCCAGCGGATCGCCCGGTAGTAGTCCTCCCCCTGGCGAGCCGAAACGAATTCCGCCGTCCCACCGCTGTTTGCGTACCCCGGGAGGTTCAGATTCACCAGGGTGTATCCGGCCTGGACCCAGAAGTCCGGATCCGGAGCCTCCCAGCTCGTCAGCGTCGAGAATCGGGGCGTGCCTTCCGCCTGGGGAATCAGGCGGTACTGATGTGGTGGGCCTCCGAGCGGGGTTCCGTCGAGCGCGGGCGTCAGATGGTTGTCGTAGGGATGGGCGCACATGACGACAGGATCAGCCAGTCCCGCGCCCGTGCGGGCTATCGAACGGAACACGTTGGCCGTCAGAACGACGTTGCCGCCGATCGGCACCTCGACGTCATGGTCAGCCGCGATATCGGGGCTGGGCTCAACCAGCTTGCACTGGGGATTGCAGAGTTGGCCCCGGCCGATGGCGCGAGACAGCATTGGCCACGCGGCCCTGAGCGTGGCGATCTTCCCTGACATCGAATCGCTCCTTTTGAAGGCAGTCCGGTTAGCCAAAGCTACCAGCTGCGCTACTCCAAGACATCGAGTGATACCCGCCAAGCCTTCCCCCATGGGTTGAGTGCAGGGGTCGCGGGCCCCATTTGCGATGGATCGAGGCCAATCGACGGCCCGGTTGCCGGCGACACAGCGAGACGCACGATGCCGATCTATGAATATGAATGCGACGCCTGCGGCAGTCGCTTTGAAGCGATCCAGAAGATCAGCGATGACCCGCTGACGGAGTGCCGTAAGTGCGGGGCGACCGGTAGCGTCCGCAAGCTCGTGTCGGCAGCCGCCTTTCGACTGAAGGGCAGCGGTTGGTACGAGACGGACTTCAAGAAAGGCGACAAGAAGAAAAACCTGGCCGGTGACGAGAAGCCCGGTTCGGGAGGCAAGGCCGAGGGGAAGGCCGACGGCAAGAAAGCCGACGGTGGGAAGAAGGAAAGCAAGGCGAAGGACAGCGGGACCGCGAAGAACGCGGCCAGCGGCTCCTGAGTCCAACGGGAATCTAAAGAGGACGGGGACAGAGCGGCGGTCCCCCGTCGAGAAAACGGAGTACACCATGCGCACCCATCTCTGCGGCGAGGTCACCGAGACCTTCGTCGGTCAGACGGTGACCGTCTGTGGCTGGGCCGATACCCGGCGTGACCACGGCGGCGTGATCTTCATCGATCTTCGCGACCACACGGGCAAGGTCCAGGTGGTCGTCGAGCCGGATAACGAGACCGCCTTCGGAAATACCCGCAATGTCCGCAATGAGTACTGCCTGCGGGTCACTGCAAACGTTCGCGCCCGCCCCGCCGGTCAGGTCAATGACAAGCTGGCCACGGGCAGGATCGAGCTGGTCGCCGACACGGTCGAGGTGCTCAACCCGTCAGCGCCGCTGCCCTTCCAGTTGGACGAGCACGCGAGCGAGGAAACGCGGCTGAAGTTCCGCTACCTCGATCTGCGTCGCGACGCCATGCAGGCGGCAATCCGCCTGCGCTCGCGGCTGACCCATGCGATCCGGTCGCACCTCGACTCGCGGGCCTTCCTCGACATCGAGACGCCGATCCTGACCAAGGCGACGCCCGAGGGCGCGCGCGACTACCTGGTGCCCTCGCGGGTCAACCCCGGCAGCTTCTACGCGCTGCCGCAGTCGCCGCAGCTCTTCAAGCAGATCCTGATGATGTCGGGCATGGATCGCTACTACCAGATCGCGCGCTGCTTCCGCGACGAGGACCTGCGCGCCGATCGGCAGCCGGAATTCACCCAGCTCGATATCGAGATGGCCTTCGTCGAGCGGGAGGACGTGCTGCAGATGGCCGAGGCGCTGGTACGCGACATCTTCCAGCAGACCATCGACGTTGACCTCGGTGGCCCGTTCCCGCGGATGAGCTACGCCGAGGCCATGCGCCGCTTCGGTTCCGACAAGCCGGACCTCCGCATCGACCTCGAGCTGGTCGACGTCGCCGAAGCCGTTGCGCACGTCGAGTTCAAGGTGTTCTCGGGCCCGGCGAAGGATCCGCAGGGTCGCGTGGCCGTGCTGCGTGTACCCGGTGGCGCCGAGATGACGCGCAAGCAGCTCGACGGGTACGGAGAGTACGTTGCTCGCTACGGCGCGAAGGGCCTGGCGTGGATCAAGGTCAACGACAAGGCAGCGGGCGCCGAGGGGCTGCAGTCCCCGATCGTGAAGTTCCTCGACGAGGCCGCGATCAACGGCATCCTCGAGGCCACCGGCGCCGAGGATGGCGACGTGCTTTTCTTCGGCGCAGGCGACTACCGAACCGTGTCCGAGTTCATGGGGCAGCTCCGGCTGGCGGTCGGTCGCGACCGCGGTCTCGTGGCCGCGGGCTGGGCGCCGCTGATCATCATCGGCTTCCCGATGTTCGAATGGGACGACGGCGAGCAGCGCTGGTACTCGGTGAACCATCCGTTCACGGCGCCGGTCGAACCGGACTACGCTGCGCTGCAGGCCGATCCGGCCGATGCGATCTCCGAGGGCTACGACGTCGTCCTCAACGGCTGGGAGATTGGCGGCGGGTCCATCCGTATCCATGACCAGAAACTCCAGTCCGTCGTGTTCGACATCCTGGGCATCAGCCCGGACGAGGCGCAGGAGAAGTTCGGCTTCCTCCTTGAGGCGCTGCGCTACGGTTGCCCGCCGCACGGCGGGATCGCGTTCGGCGTCGACCGGATCGCCACCCTGATGCTGGGGACCGAGTCGATCCGCGACGTGATCGCGTTCCCGAAGACCACAAGCGCCTCGTGCCTGATGACCGACGCGCCGTCCGCGGTCTCCGTGGATCAGCTACGCGAACTGCACGTCAGCGTGCTGCCCCGCATCGGTCGCAAGGCCGAAGAGCAGGGGGCCTGACGGCGCATGGCAGCGGCGGAGGGGGCAGCTGCGGGGAACAAGCGGCCCGAATCGGTGCTGGTCGTCGTCCATACGGTCGGCGGCCTCGTGCTGCTCATGGAGCGGGCGGATCGTCAGGGCTTCTGGCAGTCGGTGACGGGGAGCCTCGAGCACGACGAGGACCCCGATGCGGCAGCCGCGCGCGAGCTGGTCGAGGAAACCGGCCTGTGTGCGGCGCCGGATGCGACCGGTGTCGAGCGTGTCTACGAGATCTACGAACACTGGCGCCACCGCTACCCCGAAGGCGTCACGCACAACCGCGAGTACGAGTACCGGCTGAAGCTCACGAGCCCGGTCGACGTGCAGCTGCAGCCGCGGGAACACGTCCGCTACGAGTGGGTGCCGATCAGCGAGGCCGCCGAGCGCGTGTTTTCCTGGACCAACCGCGAAGCGCTGGAGGTGCTGCTCGAAGGTTGAGCGCCGGGAGTCCTGCGACCTGGGGCAGGTCGACCGGCGGGACGTCAGGAATCTCATGCTCCAACCACCGGCGGCCGCGCCGACGCCATAGCGACCCGTCCGACTCAGGAATTTTTTGCGCTACCCTGGCCCCCTATCAGCAGGCTTCTATCCGCTTGTCGCGTAGCTGATTCACGTGCTGCCACCGCCCCCTGTGACGGCTCGCTATGACGCCATCGGTCCTAGCCGACGACCGTCTCGGGTTGCGGTGCTCCCGGAGCGCGCGAGGTCTCGTACCAGTCGATTCGGCGAGTGGCGAACATGACCAGCGCCAGCGCGCCGAACAGGAGCAGCGATCCCATCAGCAGCGCGTGGTCCTCGGATTGGAGGATGACGTAGAGCATGCCGTAGAGCGCCGCTGCGGCGCCGCCGTAGGTCAGCGCCAGGCGGGTGCTGGCGAAGAGGTGACGCAGATAGAGCACCAGGAGGCCGACGCACATGGCCGCCGAAAACGCATACGCCAGCGCAAAGGGAACGTGCTCCGACAGGGCGATCAAGAGCAGGTAGAAGATCGCCAGCGCCGCGCCGACAAGGGCGTACTGGATCGGGTGCACCGGCAGCTTGCGAAGCAGCTCGAGCAGCAGAAAGCTGACGAAGTTCAGCACGATGAAGAGCAGTCCGTATTTGACGGATCGTTCGGCCTGCAGGTAGACGTCCACCGCGTCGATGAAGCGCACGCCGAAGAGATTCCCGGAAAGCTCAGCGCAGTGGCCGGATGCGCACGCGTCGAGCTGGGCCTCGACATTGCTGGCGAAGCGCGACACGGCCCAGACCGCATTGAATCCACCGTCCTCCGCCGGCCGATGCTCCGGCAGGTAGCGTCCGTCGAAGCTCGGATCCTCCCAGGCAGATCGGAGCGCAACGCGCGTCTGCCGGCCAGTCGGAGCAAAGCGCAGCGACGCCATGCCCTTGAGCGCGATGGTCGTACGGAAAGGCTTCGAGCCGTTTCCGTCCAGCGCTACGGGGACGTGAATGCCGGGGCTACCGATGGCCAGCCCGCTGCCGGGCTCGAAGGCGACCTCGCGCCCGTCCCAGGCCAGGCGCGGGTCGTTGCTCAGCCCGCGGGAGTCGGTCAGCGCGATGGCCAGGTAGGGCTGTTCGAGGCGCAGCACCTCGACTTCGCCGCCGCCCAGGGCAAAGTCGCTGACGTCCATCGAGCCGGAAAAGGTGAGCGCTGCCGTGTAGACCGGGACGGCGTAGATGCCCCGTCGCCTCAGTTCGGTTCGCACCGAACCGTCGATGGCGAGGTCGTCTACCGGCCGATAGGCGTGGCGAAGCTGCTCCTGAGTCGAGGTCCGCAGGCGTCCCTCCGGGTCCCGGGTCGTGACGGCGACCCGCGCGCGGTAGGGCTGGACCAGCACGGGCCCATGGATCGCCTGGGCGCTGGTCCAGCTCGCGGCGATGCTGGCTTCCGCTTCGGCCCGGTAGCTTGCGCGCTCGCTGATCATGCCCCGGATCAGGGTCAGGGGAATCATCAGCAGGAGGCAGAGTAGGGCAACGCCCGCCAGCTTCATGGGGAGTCTCTGGTTCATCGGCTCGTATCGTTCCTGTGTCCGCCCAAGCATCCGGGCGAAAAGCGACCGATTGATCGCGGCAGGCTTGCGATTCGATGGCAGGTGGGGCCTGCCGAACCGGGGCCGATGTCGCGCCGCGGTCGTGGCTACGGGCGATGGAAAATCATCTCCACAGGTGCGATCGTGCCCGCCTCGAGCGCCTGCACGTAGTGGCCAAGCTTCTGCGCTGCCGTCTCCCGCATCAGCAGGTGGATGCTCACCGGAGGCGGTCCGCCGCTGGCCGCCGCGGCCGCGACGACGCGCTCGAAGAAATCCTTCGCAAAGGGCGCTCGATTCCGTTCTGCGCGGAGCGCCAGCCCCGCGCTCGAGGCCGCCTCGCGATACAGCGCCGGAGCCGCCACGAAGGACCAGTCCGGTTCTTCCGCCCAGGGCATGGGATAGGGAATCTCGCCGGGTCCGACGCGCATGACGTCGAAGAGCGCGAACGTTCCGCCCGGCGCAAGCACGCGCGCGGCCTCGCGAAACAGCGCCGCCTTGTCATCGATGTTCATGCCGACGTGGAACATCGTTGCAAGGTCGAAGGCCGCCGACGCAACCGGCAGATCGAGCGCCGAGCCCTGCAGGAACGACGTCAGCTTGGCCAGACCGACCCGCCGACTGAGTTCCTCCGCCGCGGCGACGTACGCCACCGTGAGATCGACGCCCGTTACCGCGACGTCCCAGCCGGCCGCGATATGACGGCTGGTGCCGCCGATCCCGCACCCGATGTCCAGCACCCGGGTGGACGGCTGGATCGCCAGCTGCGACAGGAGTGCGTCGGTCGCCTCCACGCCGCCGGTATGAAATTCGTCGACGCCCTTGAGGTCGTCCACGGCGAGCGAATCCGGCGCTCCGCCCGCCGCTGCCACGGCCGCCAGAATACGGTCCACGAGTTCCGCGGTCGTGTAGTGCGCGCTGACCTGACGTTCGATCTCGGACACGGCCTTCCTCCTGAACACCGTTTGGGTAGGACTCCAGTTTAGGGCGTACGCGCCGGCTCGCACGAGTCTGGCTTCCGGGTTTGACAGCTCGGGATCCGCCGCCGAATCGGCCTTGCTTGACCCACGCCCCCACGCCTCGTTGGGAATCGCTGTCCGGTTTCGCCGCTGCACTCCGAAGCATGAGAACAGCACCTTGCGCATGGAGGCCAGGATGAAGTCGAACAGGATCATCAGAACGTTGGCGGCAGCGCTGGCCGTGGCTTCCCTGGCCGGGTGGACCGGCCAGGAGGACCATTCCTCGGGTGCCGTGACCGGCGGCGCCGGAGTCGCGAGCAACGGGCGCTTCTCCCTCAGCTACAGCATCGCCGCACCGGTCGGCGCGGCGCGCTCCGAGGGCGGGCAGTTCGCTCTCGGAAGCGGTCTTGTTTCCGCGTCCGGCACCGTCGGCGGCACGGCCGAAGTCATCTTCCGAAGCGGATTCGAGAGGCGTGAATCATGAAAGGGATCTTCCGCAGTACGTTGCTCACTTGGCTCCTGCTCGTCTGCGCGGCGCCGTCGACGGCGGCGCCGCTCGAGAGCGCCTTCAGCTTCCAGGGGCTGCTGGACGATAGCGGCCAGCCGGCGGACGGCGCCTACGACCTCACCTTCAGTCTCTTCGGGCAGAACGCCGGCGGGAACGCGGTCGCGGGCCCGATCACGCTCGACGACGTGCCGGTAGCCGGCGGTGTCTTCGCCGTGGCGCTGGACTTCGGCATTGCCCCCTTCGCGGGCGATCAGCTGTGGGTCGAGATCGGCGTTCGTACCGGTGCCGAGACGGGAGCGTTCACCACGCTGGCGCCGCGGCAGCCCCTGCGGGCCGTTCCCTACGCGCTCCACGCCGAATTCGTCGGCGCCGGAGTCGTCGGACCCGACGAATTGGCTCCCGGAGCCGTCGGTGAAGGGCAGATCGACACGTCGGAGGTCCAGGCCCGGGTGGAGGGCATCTGCGCGCCGGGTAGTGCCATCCGGTCGATCGGCGCCAACGGCGTCGTGGGCTGCCAGTCCGTCGATGATGGGGACTGGGCGGACGCCGGCAGCCTCCTCACCACCGCCCGGGGCGTGGGCATCGGCGGGGCCACCGACAACGTCGGGTCGGGCACGCTGACCGTGCAGGACTACGACAACTTCAGCATTGACGGCTTCGGCGGCATGTACGTGGATGTCGCCCGGTCCGTGAACGAGATCCCCTTCTACGGCTACGCGGTCGACGGCACGCCGCGGGCCTTCACGGAATTCAACGAGGGCAGCGATCAGTTTCGCATCTGGAACGGTGCCTACGGCCTGGTCCTCGACCGCCTGCAGCGAACGGGGCTCAACGTGGCGTCGCCGGTGCGGACCCTCCACGTCGGCGGCGACGCCCGGATCGAAGCGCTGGCTCACGGCGGTTCCGGCAAGGTCGCGGTGTTTGCCGAGCCGGACGGCGATCTGGTGCTGGAAGCGAGTGACGGATTGCTCTACTACTCGCTGTCTCCGTGGGCCTTCCAGCCCCACGACTCAACCCGGGGCGAGGTGGTTCGCGATGGGAATTTCGCCCACTTCCAGCCGGGCGTTGGCTTACCGTTCGTGGACCCGCTTGAACGCACGCTGGTGGCGCCACTCAACCTGCCCGACGGGGCCACGATGGAGTCGATCGAAGTCTTTGCCGCCGTCGACGTCGGCGAAAGCGGCTTCTTCTTCGGGTTCGACCGGACTCGCGTCAGCGACGGTTCGGCGACCGTCAGCGTCGCTGCCGAGGTTTTCGGTCAGGCAACCGGTAACGTGGAGTCGTTCGCCATCCTGGAATTCGACGAGCCCGTCGACAACCGGAACTTTGCCTATTCGTTCTGGGTTGCTGCCCGCGGCAGCGAAGAGAAGATCCGCTCGGTACGGATTGCCTATACCCGCTAGCGTTTGGGCGGCGACGAGGTCAATCCCCGACTCCGCAGCCCGCGACGGGCTGCCGATCGCGCTGGGGCTTCACCCGAGCCGTGGATTAGCCCGGGTACCGTAGATGCACCCGGGCAAGTTTCAGCTCGCTATGGTCGGCCGACGGACCGACCGCAGCGGGCCCAGGCGCCACCGCGTGACTGCTTCGGTCCCGCGGCGCGCCGAGATCACCGTCGAGTCAGAACGCCCAGATCGCGGTCAGGCGCGCGTTCGCGGACTCGCCCACAGTCGCCTGGTGGGTGCTGTGGGAGTTCGGGAAATACAGCTCGTCGGTCAGGTTCTCGACCGTCACCTGGAAGCGCAGGTCCGCAGAGTGCTGGTAGTAGGCGGCAGCGTCGACGCGGGTGTAGCTGGGCAGGACGGCCGAGTTGCTGTTGTTGATGAAGCTGTCGTCCTGGTAGACCACGCCGAGTCCGAGGCCGAAGCGTTCGGTCGCCCGGAAGTCGGTCCAGAGCGAGAATATGTTCTCGGGCAGCTCGCGCGGACGGAGTCCCGTCGCACCCTGACGGTTGACCTGCTCACCGTCGAGGTAGCTGTAGCCGGCGGCAACCGACCAGCGGTCGGACAGCTGGCCCTGGAGCTGAATCTCGAAGCCGTCGATGTCGGAATCGATCACGTCCAGCGTTTCGGGCCGTGGCGGCACCGGCGGCGTGCTCAATCGCGTCACCAAGAAAGGCGTGATCGGGCAGACGCTCACCAATTGGGAGCATCGCTTTTCGGCGATCCGCCGCTACCTGGCGGCAGCTGGATTGCGGCGGGTTCGGAGACGGAGAATACTGACAATCACGGGTTTTCTCAATGATTTCCGCGCGCGGCGCCCTCGGGGCGGCCGCATGCGCGAGTCTGGAAGGGCCTCGGTCCATGTGGATATTTCGACAGGGAATCCGCCTGCGATCCCGTTCCTTGGCCCGACGGAACGCACTGCTGTGCCGGGCATGCCCGGGCACCTGGAAGCGCGGTGACTTCCTCGAGCGGGCCGGTCGTTTCGATGCAGCACGAACGGCGCGGCAACGAAGTGTGGCCTCGCCGAATTCGGCGTCTATTTCGGCCTTTACCGGCTGTGCGCCAATGCCTGGTTGATGGAGAAGGAAGCGGCAGACGCTCAGGCCGGCGGGCGTCCTACTTCCGGGTGATCTCGTAGGACTCGGTGAGCCAGCGTGTCCAAAGGTCCTGCGGCATCGGTTCCGCCGCGCTGAAGCGCGCGGTGACCCAGCCTGTCTTCCCGACTTCGAAGCGCTCCGGCGCGGATGCCGCGAGAGCCTCCGCCTCGGGCATCGAGGCCTTCAGCTTGAACATCGCCTTACACCTCTTACCCTTCGGGCCCGGGCCGAGGAAGAGAAACTTCCCCTTGCCGACGGTGAAGGCCGTCTGGTTGCAGCTGGTGCCGGAACCGACGTCTTCGAAGGACAGTGCTGTTGCCGTCATGGCAACGAGTGGATCCGGGGCTTCAGTCGTCATAGGGCAGATCCGCAGGCTTGCAGTTCACGTAGTCGGGTTCCGGGTCGAGTTCGAACTGGACCGCGGGAATGCGTTCCACGCCTTCCAGCACCGCCTTGCAGACTCGATGCATGCCGTCCATGAGCCGACCCGAGCGATCGAGGATGATCGGGTAGCGGAGGTCGCACGCCTGGATCAGCTCGAGGTGCTGAACGATGCTGCGTGGCGTCGGTTGCTCGCCGGGCTCGAAATACCAGCGGTCCTCGTCCAGCTCCGCGACGCGGTTGGGATCGATCATCCGGACCGGGAGTTGCCGGCTCAAGGCGACCAGGCGGCGTACGTCGAAGGCGTCGATCCCGATGGGCGTCCGCCGCAGGTGGTACTGCGCGCGAAGGGTCACGGCACGCCGCGCACGACGATCTTTCCGCCGGCCTCGTTCCGGTCCATGAGTTGGTGTGCCTCGATCAGTTCGTTGAATTCGAAGACTGGCCCGGTCTGGACGTCGAGCCGGCCGCCTTCGACGAGTTCCACGTAGCGCTGCAGCTGGTCGGGGGCCAGATCTTCGGCGCCGCCGCTGTAAGCGGTGAGCTTCACCGCGGTCGGAATGTCGCCCATCGGCTGGAACGCAGCGAGCTCCCATTGGCCGCCGAGGATGCCGGTCATGCAGACGATGCCGCCCGGTCCGACGCAGCGAAGCGAGTCGAGCAGGGTCTTGGTGCCGATGAGCTCGAGCACCCGGTCGAAGGGTGCTCTTTGCCCGGACCTCAACTGCTCGGCAAGCTGGCCGTCATCGATCCAGACCTCGTCGGCGCCAGCGGCTTCGAGCATCCCTACCTTGCGGTCGCTCCGAGATGTCGTGGCGACCTTCAGGCCCGCATCCTTGGCAAGCGCGAGGGCAGCCATGCCGATGGACGAGGTGCCGCCACGGATGAGGAGTGAGTCGGCGCGGTTGATCTCCAGGCCGGCGTAGAGCGACCCATGGGTGGTCTGGAGCATTTCGGGCAGGGCCGCCAGCCGTTCCCAGGGGAGGCCGGTCCGGAGCGGGAATACGCACCCGTGCGGGACGAGCGTGTATTCCGCGTAGGACCCGTCGAACTCGCGCCCCATGCCGCCCATGATCGCGGCAACGGTCGAGCCGACCTCGACGTCCAGGCCGCCTGCATCGACAACTTCACCGACACATTCGATCCCGAGCACGCGGGGAAACCGGACCGAGGGGGAATCGCCGATCCGGGTAAACCACTCCGATCGGTTGAGCCCGAAGGCGCAAATCCAGATCAGGGTCCAGCCGTCCCGGGGTGCCGGTTTCTGACGCTCCTCGAGCTGAAACTGCTCCGGTCCGCCGGCTTCGTGGATGACCCAGGCCTGCATGGCAAACTCCCGTCGTGTCTGCGGCCGAGTATACCGGGGCGCTCGCCCGAGACAGCCCTCCGGTGCCGGGTCAGGGTCATGGGGCCTGCCCCGGGCATACCGCGGCGCTAGTCGGCAACGGGATGGCCATCGCACCGCTCGAAAGCGAACGGGATCTCCAAGCGCTGCCCGTTCTCGCCCGGGCCGGCAATGGTCGCGGTCAAGCGCTTGCCGTCGCGTCGGTATTCGATGACCTGCGGAAAGTCGTGATCCGGATTTTCGAACCGTGCGTGGTGCTCCTGGACGATGGTTGCGCGGAACGTGGTCGGGGGGCGGCCGCCAGGCTGGGCCAGGTAGTCCACGGCGCCATCGTCGTCCCGCTCGATCCGCAGAAACTCGAAGGCGTGGGAACGCCCGCTGGCCAGGGTCTCGCTGACTCCCAGCATCCGGTTCGCGGACGCGGGTAGCCACCGTTCCTCGATCCGGGCACCGTCGTCGTTGCGACACCAGTGTCCGGTCAGCCAGCTCGGCAGTTCCTCGCCGAGAGCGACGTTGCTGGCCAGGGTCAGCCCGAGGACCAGGTGCATTCTCAGCATAAGCATGTTCGATCTCCGCTACATTGGAGCCACGAGTCTGCCGTCGGGCGCCCGGGCGGTATTGAAGAATTGCGCAGCGAATGAACTACGTCGAGTTCGAGCCCCCTGGCGACCTCAAGAACCACGTGCTGTGCCTCTGGCGGCTCCGCGACGGCGCGCCGGAACACAATGCCCAAACGGTCTATCCCGATGGACGCTGTGAGCTCATGGTCCATCTCGGTACGCCGATGGCGCGCCATCGGCCGGAGACCGGCTGGGTTCCGCAGGCGCCGGTGCTGTTCGCGGGTCAGCTCACCCGTGCGATCCGACTGGCGGCGCGAGGGCCGCTGGACTGCGTTGGTGTCCGCATCCGGCCCGAGGCGTCGGCGGGCATGGCCGGCACGGCGGTCGCGGCGCTGCGCGACCACGTCGTCGATCTGGCCGGCGTCGATGCCGCCTTCGCTGGCGCGCTCGCTCGCGGCGCTGCGACCCTTGCGTCCGGCGACGATCCCGAGGCGCTGCACGAGATCCTGCGCGATCGGTGCACGCGATCGCCGGTCGACCCCGCGATCGTGGTGGCCGTCGAGCAGATCGACGCGACCCTCGGGCAGGTTACGGTCAGTGACCTGGCCGCGGCGACGGGCCTGGCCGCGCGAACCCTTCAGACGCGGTTTCTCGCCGCCGTTGGGCTGCCGGCAAAGACCTATGCGCGCATCGTCCGCCTGCAGGCGACGATCGACGCCCTCGATCGCGGCGAGGCCCCGATCGCTGCCGTTGCCGTCGACCGTGGCTTTGCGGACCAGGCCCACGCCACGCGTGAGATCACCCAGGTCACCGGCCTGCCCCCCGCACGGCTTCGGACGGCGCTCCGCGAGGCGCGTAGCGACGAGGGCACCGTCCGCATGGCGGCGGCCTTCGTGCGCGGGTCGGCGGGCTCGGGCTGACGCCGGCGACGCTGCCTTCGAACGCCTGACGTCGCTACGCCAGCTGGGCCGATCGGAACACGCATCGACTGCGCGGGCAGCGCGAATGCCCGGCGCGACGTCTCGAGCCGATTCTATCGATCCCGGAGGCTGCTAGCCTACCGGTCATGACGCGCGTTGAAGCGAAGCCGGTGCTGCTGGTTCACGGACTCTGGATGACTCCGGCCGCCACCGTGCCCCTGGCCCGATCGCTAAGGGCCCACGGGTTCGACGCGACGCCCTTCGGCTACGGTTCCGTCAGGGGGGATCCGGACGAATCGGCGGCGAAGCTCGTCACGAGGCTCCGCGACGGTGCCGTCCAGTCCATGGTGGCCCACAGCCTCGGCGGCCTCATCGCGCTCAAGGCCCTCGCTCGTGCGCCGGAGCTCGCGGCGGGTCGGTTGGTCCTGCTGGGCTGCCCGGTGCGTGGGAGCCGCGTATCGATGCGGTTTGCCAGCTGGCCGGGGGGTGGGCGGGCCCTCGGGGCGGCCCGCTCGCTGCTGGCCGAGCCCCAGGGGCTGGGCGCGGGGTCCTGGCAGGTCGGGCAGATTGCGGGCACGCGCCGCGTCGGCCTCGGCGTGCTCGCCGGCGGCGCCACCCGCCCCAGCGACGGTTCCGTGTTCGTCGAGGAAACGTGCGAGGACTTCCTGACCGACCACCTGGCGCTGCCGGTTTCGCACTTCGGCATGCTCTTTTCGCGCCGTGTGGCCAAGGCCGCCGCAGAATTCCTCGACCGGGGGCGCTTCGGCGGCTGAACGTCGCGCCGGCCGGCTGCTACAATGGCGGGATTTGAACAACGGATCATCGATCGATGGCAGGTCACAGCAAATGGGCCAATATCCAGCACCGGAAAGGGGCCCAGGACAAGAAGCGCGGCAAGATCTTCACGCGCCTGAATCGCGAACTCACCGTTGCCGCCAAGCAGGGCGGCGGGGACCCTAATTCCAACCCCCGACTCCGGCTGGCCATGGACAAGGCCAACGCGGCCAACATGCCGAAGGACAATATCGAGCGCGCCATCAAGAAGGCGACGGGTGAGCTCGAGGGTGTCGAATACGAGGAGATCCGCTACGAGGGCTACGCCCCGGGCGGCGTCGCCATCATGGTCGACACCATGACGGACAACCGCAACCGGACGGTCGCCGAGGTGCGCCACGCGTTCACCAAGCACGGCGGTTCGCTCGGCACCGATGGCTCGGTTGCCTACCTGTTCGAGAAGCAGGGTGTGATCACGCTGCCGCCGGGCGCGGACGAGGACACGGTCATGGAAGAGGCGCTGGAAGCGGGCGCCGAAGACGTCATCAGCAACGATGATGGTTCGATCGAGGTCATCACGGACCCCGACAGCTTCGCGGCCGTTCGCGATGCGCTCGCGGCGACCGATGCGGAAATCGCCGAGGCCGAGGTGACCATGCGTCCCGCGACGCGCGTGGACCTCGACGTCGACGGCGGTCGGTCCGTGCTGAAGCTTCTCGACGTGCTCGAAGACCTCGACGACACGCAGGACGTATACTCGAACGCGGAAATCCCCGCCGAAGCCTTCGAGGCCTGAAGAGAGTGGCAGTCACCCGGATCTTCGGCATCGACCCCGGTTCGGTTCGCACCGGAATCGGCATCGTCGAGCTGGACCGGATCACGACACGCCATCTCCACCACACGGTCATCGAGACGGGCGGCGGCGAGCTGCCCGCACGCCTCAAGGTCATCTTCGATGCCGTCTCCGAGCTCATTCACGAGTACCAACCCGACGAGGTGGCGGTGGAGACCGTCTTCATGCGCAACAACGCCGATTCGGCCCTGAAACTCGGCCAGGCGCGCGGCGCCGCGATCTGCGCCGCGATGGCCATGAGCAGGTCCGTGGCCGAGTATGGCCCGCGCCAGGTCAAGCAGGCCATCGTTGGCCGTGGCGTGGCCGAGAAGCAGCAGGTGCAGCACATGATCGGCGTCCTCCTGGGCATCGACGGTCGTATCCCCGAGGACGCGGCCGACGCCCTCGGCATTGCGGTCACCCATGCCCACCACCTCCAGACCGCCCAGCGGCTCGACGCCAACGGTGCCCGCGCTGCGGTCCTGGCCCAGGCGAGGCGGCGACGATGATCGGACGGATCTCCGGAGTCCTGCTGTTCGTCGATCCGCCGATCGCGCTGGTCGACGTCAACGGTGTCGGGTACGAGGTCGAAGTGCCTTTGTCGACGCTCGCGGATCTGCCGCGGCCCGGCGAGAAGGTGACCCTCACCACCCACCTGGTGGTCAAGGAGGACAGCCATAGCCTCTACGGTTTCATGCGGGCCGCTGACCGCGCGCTGTTCCGCAGCTTGCTTCGGATCAGCGGCGTCGGCGCGAAGCTGGCGCTGACCATCCTGTCCGGTGCGAACGCCGAGGAGTTCGCACAGCTCGTCGCCGACGGCGACGTCGCCGCGCTGACCCGGCTGCCGGGCATCGGCAAGAAGACGGCCGAGCGCCTCATCATGGAGATGAAGGACAAGCTGGGCGACCTGCCGACAAGCGGCGGGGCTCGGCTGCCGGGTACCAGCGGCGTGGGTGCCGTGCCGAACGATCCGCGGGCCGAGGCGACAGCGGCGCTCCTCAACCTGGGCTACAAGGCGCAGGAGGTCGAGCGCATGGTCCGCCAGGTCGTGACCGAGGACAGCACGGCGGAGACCATCATCCGTGACGCTCTGAAGGCGCAGGTCCAGCGGTGATCGAGGGCGAAGACCGCATCGTCGAGCCTGGGCAGGGCGACGAGGACCTGACCGAGGTCCGGCTCCGTCCCGAGTCGCTCAAGGAATATCTCGGTCAGCCCGCGGTTA
>JBCCZC010000004.1:0-49318 GCA_039188505.1 Pseudomonadota bacterium
CCGGTGGCTGGATCAGCGTATGCGAGCCGCGGGGCTGGAACCCGACCGCCAGGCGACGCTCGCCCTTGCCGAGCGCGTCGAGGGCAACCTGCTCGCCGCGGGCCAGGAGATCGACAAGCTGCGCCTGCTGAAGGGCGAAGGCCCGGTCACCGCCGAGGACATCACGGAGCTGGTCGCCGACAGCGCGCGCTTCCAGCTCTTCGCAATGATCGACGCCGCCCTGTCGGGCCGCGGCGATCGCGCCGTGCGGATGGCGCGGGGCCTGCGCGCCGAAGCCAGCCCAGTGGCCGTGATCGCGGTGATGCTCACCCGGGAGGTCCGCCTGCTCACGCAGCTGCGCCAGCTCCTCGACCGGGGTGGCAACCTGCAGCAGATCTATCGGGAACAGCGGGTCTGGGACAAGAAGCGGATGCTCCTCGAGCGGGCGCTGCGCCGGCAGTCGAGCGCGGGCTGGCGCGAGCTACTGGGCACCTGCGCTGCCCTCGACCGCGCCGTGAAGGGGCTCGACGAGCGTGATCCCTGGGAACTGACCGAGGACGTTCTCGCCCGCATCGCCGCGACGCCATGAGCTACACCATCGCTCCTCTGCTCGGCGGCACGTTCGACCCCGTCCACAACGGCCATCTGCGCTGCGCCCTCGAAATCTCGGAATGGCTGAAGTCTCCGGTTCGACTCGTTCCCAGTGGCCAGCCCGCCCATCGCGATGCTCCAGGCGGCAGCGCGTCCGATCGCCTGGCCATGCTGCGGGCGGCCACGGCGACGTACGCGACCCTGGTCGTCGACGACCGTGAGGTGCGGCGCGCCGGCGACACCTACTCCGTCGACACGCTGGAGGCACTGACCGCCGAGGAGCCGGGGACGGCGTTCGCGTTCATCGTCGGCGCCGACGCCTTTGCCGGCCTCACGCGCTGGCGCCGGTGGGAGCGGCTCACCGAGCTGACCCACTTCATCCTCGTCGACCGTCCGGGCCAGGCCGCACCGTTGCCGGAAGTGCTGGAACGCTGGGCAGCGCCGCGCCGCACCCGCGATCCCGCGCGCCTCGCCGACGCGCGCTCGGGTCTCATCCTGGAGGCGGAGATCACGCCGCTGGAGCTTTCCGCAACGATGCTTCGGGGGCTGCTCCGGGCCGGGCGGGACCCGGCGTTCCTTGTCCCGGACCGGGTACGCGACTATCTCCTGGCGCATCGCGTTTATCGCTGAGGGCGGGGCGACGCGCCTCGTCGCGGACGCTGCGGGAGGCGTGAAGCCATAGCGGGCTGGCCGAGACAAGGGCGGGTTCGCGGTCTATAGTGTCGGGCAGGCCCGATGTGAGTGAGGACTCGACCTTTTGAGCGACCAACAGATTTCCGGTTCCGCTTCTGCTTCTTCCTCTCGTTCCGCTTCACCCCTCATCGATCTGGTGACCTCGGCCCTCGACGACGCGAAGGCAGAGGATGTCATCGTGCTCGACGTGGGGGAAAAGACCACCATCACCGACTACATGGTGATCGCTTCCGGCACCTCGACCCGTCACGTGAAGACGCTGGCCGATGCGGTGGTCATGAAGGGCAAGTCTTCCGGCGCCGACGTGCTGGGGGTGGAGGGCGAGAAAGACGCGGAGTGGGTGCTCGTGGACCTGGCGGACGTGCTCGTGCACGTCATGCTGCCGCGGACGCGCGCCTTCTATGCGCTGGAGAAGCTCTGGTCGGTTGACGAGCTCCCGGCCGCCGAGGCGTGAAGCTGCGGCTGCTCGCGGTCGGGCAGAAGATGCCCGGCTGGGTGCAGTCCGGTTACGAGGAGTACGCGCGCCGCATGCCGCCGCACCTGGCGCTGGAGCTGATCGAGATCGCGCCGGGCCGCCGGGGCCGCAACGCCGATGTCGCCCGGGCCATGCAGTCCGAACGCGATACCCTGCTCTCACACTGCCCTGGCGGTCACTGCGCCATCGCCCTCGACGTGCGCGGCAAGCCCTGGCCCACCGAAGCGCTGGCGGCGAATCTTGCCGACTGGATGCAGGACGGGCGCAATGTCGACCTGCTGATCGGCGGCCCGGACGGTCTTCACCCCGACTGCCTCGCACGCGCCGAACGCCGCTGGTCCCTCGGGCCGCTGACGCTGCCGCACCCGCTGGTCCGCATCGTGCTGGCCGAGCAGCTCTACCGGGCGTGGACGATCCTCGACGGACATCCCTACCACCGCGCCTGACTTTCCGCGTCAGTAGAGCGACGGTTCGCCGGGCGGCCGCGTCTTGAAGCGACGGTGCACCCAGAGGTATTGCTCGGGGCACTCGCGAACCAGGCGCTCGACGGCTTCGTTGATGCGCGCGCAGTCGTGCGTCGCATCGTCGGTCGGCAGATCCGCCAGCCAGTCATGGATCTCGATCCGGTACCGCCCGTCGGGAAGCCGCCGGTTCTGGGTGACGAGGATCCGGGCGCGCCCCATGCGCGCGAGTTCGTGTGCAGACGTGATGGTCGCGGTCGGGATGCCGAAGAACGGCACGAAGACGCTCTGGCCGCGCTCGTAGTCCTGGTCCGGCGCGTACCAGAGCACCCCGCCCTTGCGGAGGTAGCGGACCATGCCGCGGAGCTCGGTCCGGTTGAACAGCGCATCGCCGTAGTCCAGCCGATGGCCGCGCACCATGTACTCGAGGACCGGATTCTTGTGCTCGCGGTAAAGGGCGGCCATCGGGTGGTGGTAGGCGAGTAGCCGACCCGCGAGCTCGAGCGTCGTGAAGTGGCAGAAGAGGAGGACGACGCCTTCGCCGCGCTCCGCGGCGCCCTGTAGATGCTCGAGCCCGTGCACCTCGTGGATCCGCCGGTGCCGACGTTCGGAGCCCCACCAGGCGAAGGCGATCTCAGGGATCAGCGTGCCGATCGAGCGGGAGTTCTCCACGAGTAGCGCCTCTCGCTCCCGGCGATCCATGGCCGGAAAGCAGAGTTCGAGATTGCGCCGGGCCACCTGGATCCGGCGCTTCGCCAGGCGGCGCAGGAGATCGCCGAAGCGGGCGCCGAGCCAGAGCTGGAAGCCGTGCGGCATGGCCGCGATGAGCCGCAGCAGGCCGAAAGCCAGCCAGGCCGGCCAGTGGCGCGGGTGCAGTAGCGCAGGAGTGAAGCGGGGCGCGGTCGGCGCTCCGGTCGACGAGGTCGTTGGCATGGCGGGATGATAGCCCGAGTTCCGCATGGGTTTCGCTGGCGACGCGGGTCAGGACCGCTGACCGGGGGGATGGTTGCCCCCGGGGTCGGCACATCAATCGACGTGGCCCGGGCGACCGCTCGCTACCCCGACGGCACCGGAGCTTCCGGGATCCGACACAGCGCCCGGCTGGGAACGCGGGCCGGGCGCCGGCCGGACCGTGCAGTCCGCTATAATTTTGGCCCTTCCCGCCCGCCATCCGGCGCCGGGCATCGCCTTCACGAGGATCAACCCGGTAGCCATGCGCGTCCTTTACACCCTCGTCATGTACCTGCTCATCCCGGTAATTCTCTACCGGCTGGCGGTCCGTGGCCTCAAGGCGCGCGCCTACTTCCGCCGCTGGCGGGAGCGTTTCGGCTACTTTCCGAAGCCCGATTTCCGGCAATCGATCTGGATTCACGCGGTCAGCCTTGGCGAGGTCAACGCGGCGCTAGCGCTCATCAAGGCGCTGAAGTCCGACGTCTACCCGGGCCGCCCGTTCGTCGTCACTACGGTGACGCCCACAGGCTCCGAACGCGTCACGGCGGTCTTCGGTGACGACGTCTTCCACGTCTACCTGCCCTATGACCTGCCCGCCGCCGTGGGCCGATTCCTGGACCGCGTCGACCCGGCACTCGCCGTGGTCATGGAAACCGAGATCTGGCCCAACCTCTTCTCGGGATGTCGGGCCCGCGGAATTCCGATCGTGGTCGCGAACGCGCGCCTGTCGGAACGCTCGCTCAAGGGTTATCGGCCCGTGCAGAAGCTGGCGGCCTATTCGCTGAACTGCTCGACGCTTGTCGGCGCGCAGACCGAGACCGACGCGGAACGCCTACTCCGGCTCGGCGGGGACCCCGAGCGCATCAAGGTGATCGGCAGCCTGAAATTCGATCTCGACCTACCGGACGACCTGGCCGTGGTCGGCCGAGAGCTCCGGGACGGCTGGGGCACCGACCGTTTCGTGTTCATCGCGGCGAGCACCCACGAGGACGACGAAGGCGCGGTGATGGAGGCGTTCGCCAAAATGCTCGATCGTGACCCGGAAGCGCTGCTGGTGCTGGTGCCGCGCCACCCGGAACGCTTCCCGCGCGCCATCGCGCGATGCCGGACAGCGGGCTACCGGACGGCCCAGCGCAGCATCGAGGGAAGCGCATCGCCGGACACGCAGTGCCTCGTCGTCGACACGATGGGCGAGCTGATGGGCTACTACGCTGCGGCCGATCTGGCGTTCGTCGGGGGCAGCATCGCCTACGTGGGCGGGCACAACGTGCTCGAACCGGCCGCGCTCGGAATTCCGGTACTCGTAGGCCCACACACCTTCAATTTCACCGAGATCACCCAGCTCCTACTCGATCAGGGTGGCGCAAGGCTGGTCCACGACGGGGCCGAATTGTCTACGGAACTGCTGACGCTCAGAGACGACGCATCAACCCTCGAGGCCATGGGCCGCGCGGGTCACGCGCTGGTGCAGGAAAATCGAGGCGCGCTGAGGCGCACGCTGGCGATGATCGATGAGGCGACGGGGGAGCGGCGGGGAGCGGGCTGACCGCTCCCCGGAAATCGTCAGGTCGTCGGCGCGGTTTCCGGCGCCGGCGTCACCAGCAGCGCGTTGATCTCCTCGATATCCTCGCGCGTCAGCACGCCGGCCGACAGTTTCAGCCGCAGGATGTTGAGGATGTACTCGTGCCGCGACTGCGAGTGATCGCGCTGCGCCTGGAACAGGCGCTGCTGCGACAGGAGCACGTCGACGATGGTCCGCGTGCCGACCTCGAAGCCGGCCTCGGTGGCCTCGAGCGCGCTCTCGGCGGAGATCAGCGCCTGGCGCCGGGCTTCCACCTCGAGAATGCTGGCCTCGGTACCGCGGAACGCGTTGCGCGTCTGACGCACCACCGCGCGGTATTCCGCTTCGTAGTCTTCCTGGGCCGCTTCAAGATCTGCGACGGCCTGGCGGACGCGGGAGTTCGTGCGACCGCCGGTGTAGATCGGGACGTTCAGCTGCACGCCAATGGAAGCGTCCTCGGACACGGAATCGACCGTGGCGATCGGCCGCTGGAGGTCGTCCCGGAGGATGAATTCATTGTTGGTGAACTCGCTGTAGCTCACGGTGGCCGAGAGCGTCGGATAGAAGTCCGAGCGGTTCAGCGCCACAGTCTCCTCGGCGATCTCGACCGCTTCGCGCCGCGATTGCAGGGCGGGGTTGTTCTCGATAGCCATGCCCACCCAGGCCTCGCGATCCACCGGCTCCGGCATGTCGGTCGGCAGCTCTTCCTGCAGCTCGTCCAGGCGGTCGTCCGGGAGCTGACCGGCGAGCTCCGCCAGCGCTTCGAGCGCATCATTCAGCTGATTCTCGGCGACGATCACGCGCGCTCGCGCGTTATCGAAGCTGGCCTGGGCCTCGTGGACGTCGGTGATTGCCGTCAGTCCGACCTCGTACCGCTGCTCGGCCTGCTCGAGCTGTCGGCCCACTGCGCGCTCCTCTGCCTTGGCGAAGTCGAGGCCATCCTCGGCCGTCAGCACCGCAAAGTAGCGCTCGGCGCCGCGCAGCACGAAGTCCTGCAGGGCGACCTGATAGTTGGATTCCGCCTGGGCGCCCTGAGCCCGGGAGATGTCGAGCTGCTTGAAGTTGCCGTGGTCGTAGATCGACTGGCGGAGATCGACGCCGAGGCGCTCGGTGTCCGTATCCTGATCGTTGACCAGGTTACCGGCGATCGAGAACTCGTTGGTGCCCTGGTTCATCGACGCCGAACCCGAGATCTGCGGCAGGAAGTTGGAAAACGCCTGGCGCTCGAGTTCGTTCGTGCTCCGCTGGCGCGCCCGGGCAGCCTGAAGCGCTGGATCGCTGTCGATCGCAAGCTCGTAGATATCGATGAGGTCTTCCGCACCGGCAGACCCGGTGACGCAGATGGCGCCGATCAGCGCGCCCAAGAAGCGTTTACTCGCACCCATTGGTTGTTCCTTAGTCTTGGGGCGCGACGGGCGCCCGGCTTTTTTTCTCTGTTTCAGCCGGGCGTCAGAACGCCAGGCTCTCGGTATCTTCAGCGCCGACGAGCCGCGGCAGATCCGTCTCGAAGAGGCTTTCTTCGGACCAGCCTCCGTCGTCGAGGTGGCGATAGATGACCGCCTCCATCGCCGGCGAATCCCCGCCCACGGCGAACAGTCGGCCGCCGGGCTTGACCCAGCTCCGGAAACGCTCGGGCAGCACCCGCGCAGATCCCGTCACCGCCACCACGTCGAAGTAGCGACCGGGGGTCCAGTCGCCCAGCGCGTCTGCGACGATGACCTCGGCGTTCTCGACGTCCGCCCGATCCAGCCGGGCCCGGGCCGCGTCGGCCAGCTCCGCGGAGCGCTCGACGCTGATCACGTGGCGCGCCAACTGTGCCAGGCAGGCCGTGACGAAACCGCTTCCGGTGCCGATCTCGAGCACCTCGTCCTCGTTCGTGAGGTCGAGGCTCTGGAGCAGGCGTCCCTCGATGACCGGCCGCATCATGAACTGGTCCTCGCCGATCGGTAGCATCATGTCCGCGTAGGCCAGCTTCCGATACTGCGGCCTGACGAAGTCCTCACGATGCAGCCTTCCGAGGACATCGAGCACGCCCGTGTCGAGCACTTCCCAGGTGCGAATCTGCTGCTCGACCATGTTGAATCGCGCGCGGTCGAAGTCCATCGTTGGTCCCGGTGTTCCGCCAGAGAAAAGACGGCAAGGTTAGCAGATTCGTCCCTGCAGACAACCGAAGAATGTCCCAGCGGCGCCCAGTCATCGCGTGCCAGAGGTCACGCGGGCCCGCGGACCGCCGCCGCCGGCTTGACGCTGGCCACGCCCTTCCGTTTAATCGAGTCGCCAGAACGTCCGGGGGCGAACTCTCGCCGATTCAGCAGTCAATGTCTTCCAATCGAACCCAGTTCGAACGCCTAGTCGCTGAGTATCTCGACGATCTTCAGCGCTATGCGCTATGGCTCTGCAAGAACCCCGCGCTCGCCGCGGATCTGGTGCAGGAGACGTTTCTGCGTGCCTGGAAGGCCCACGACAAGCTGCGCGACCAGAAGGCGGCCAAGAGCTGGCTGATCACGATCCTACGGCGCGAGTACGCGCGCACCTTCGAGCGCAAGGTCCCGGACCTCACGGACATCGACGACGTCATGGTCGCCGATGACACCGAGCTTGAGCCCCACGACCAGACCGAGGTCAACCTCCTCCGCCGCGCCATGGCGGACCTTGACCCCAAATATCGCGAACCCATCGTCTTGCAGGTGGTCGGCGGCTTCTCGTGTGATGAAATAGCATCCATCCTGGGCATCACGCGCAGCGCGGTCATGACCCAGCTCTTCCGCGCCCGCCAGAAGCTCAAGGACGCGCTGGTCGACCAGCCCGACTGACGCCGCCGCGCTGCTGCGCGCCGGCCCGCCCGCGAGGAACCGCATGTTTCGACGCATCAAGGAGTTCTTTCTGCTGGCCGACTTCAAGGCATCGGCGCTCGTCGCGCTCATCGGCGCCTATGTGGTGGTGGTCATCGGCCTGATGATCTATTGGGACTACGAACCGGCCAGCCTCGACGTCGAGATCCTCGGCATGGAGAAGGCGGCGCAGTTCGGCCAGCAACCCGTCGTCGGCACGGCCACGACCGCCACTCTGATCGGCGTCGTCGAGACCATGCTCGGCAAGCGCGGAGGCTATCTGTCGAACGACATGCTCCCGCCGGGCCTCCTCATGGATAACGTGCCCAGCTGGGAGTACGGGGTTGTGCGCCAGGTTCGCGACCTCGCGGAATCCATGCGGAACGACATGAGCCGGTCGCAGACCCAGTCCGTCGAGGACCCGGACCTCGCCATTGCCGCACCGCAGTTCCAGTTCCCCACGGACTCGTGGATCTTGCCCACGACCGAGTCGCAATATCGCGAGGGCATTCGAGCCATGGAGCGCTATCTCGAGCGACTGGGCGACGCCGATCAGCTGGACGCCCAGTTCTACGCTCGTGCCGACAACCTGGCCGACTGGCTCGCGGTGGTCGAGAAGCGCCTCGGGGACCTCGGGACCCGCCTGGCGGCGAGCGTCGGCGATTCGCGCGTCAACGAGGATCTCGCCGGCGACACGTCCGCAATGCAATCGACGCCCACGCCGCAGGAGATCGTCCAGAGAACGCCTTGGCTGGAGATCGACAACGTGTTCTACGAGGCGCGGGGCGCGAGCTGGGCGCTGCTCCAATTCCTGCGCGCCGCCGAGGTCGACTTCGCGGCGGTGCTCGAGGACAAGAACGCAACGGCCAGCCTCCAGAACGTCATCCGGTCCCTGGAGCCGACCCAGGATCAGATCTGGAGCCCGATCATCCTCAACGGCACCGGCTTCGGCTTCACCGCGAACCACTCGCTGGTGATGGGCTCCTACATCTCCCGCGCCAATGCGGCGCTGATCCAGCTCCGAACCCTCCTGAGTCAAGGCTGACCCGAGGCGGCCGGGTCAGTCGCGCGGCCACACCTAGACGTCGTAGGCGTCAAGCACCTTCGTCACCGGCGCCAGCTGCGGTAGCTGATAGTCCGGCAGGCCATCGACGAAGGGCGGCGGGTCCTCACCGTTGATCAGCGGCGCGAGATACCGATGACCGGCCTCCGTGATCCCGAAACCATCCGCCGTAATGAACGCGTCGGGCACGGTCTTCTCGACGTTGGCAACGCCGGCCAGGTCCGCATGGCCGATCCGCCACTCATAGGGGTCATCGGATACCCGTTCGATCGTTGGCATGACCGCGTTGTGTCCCGCCAGGGCCAGCCGTGCAGTGGCTTCGCCCACCGCCCAGGCCTGATCGACGTCGACGGCGGAAGCGAGGTGCCGGGCGGATCGCTGCAGGTAGTCGAGCACGGCCCAGTGATTTTTCAAGCCCGTTCTCGCCGACAGCAGATTCGCCAGCGTGGGCCCGACGCCGCCGAGCTGCGTGTGCCCGAAGGCGTCCGTGCGGCCGGAATCGGCGAGGAATCGCCCGGACGCATCGCGGATTCCTTCCGAGACGGCGATCGTGCAAAAGCCGTACGCCGCCACCGTCTCGTTGACTCGTGCCACCAGCGCATCCTCGTCGAAGACGCGCTCGGGGAAGAGGATGATGTGCGGCGGGTCACCCGGCTGGCGTTGCGCCAACCCAGCCGCGGCCACGATCCAGCCCGCATGGCGACCCATCACTTCCATGATGAAGAGCTTGGTCGACGTCTCGGCCATCGAACGAACGTCGATGGCCGCCTCCATCAGCGAGGTCCCTACGTACTTGGCGACCGACCCGAAGCCCGGGCAGTTGTCCGTGACCGCCAGGTCGTTGTCGACCGTCTTCGGAATGGCGATGCACTGCACGGGCACGCCCATCTCGCCACCGATCCGCGAGACCTTGAGAGCCGTGTCGCAGGAATCGCCGCCACCGTTGTAGAAGAAGTAGCCGATGTCGTGCGCCCGGAAGACCTCGATCAGGCGCTCGTAGGGACGACGATCCTGCTCCAGCGGCGGCAGCTTGAAGCGGCAGGAGCCGAACGCGCCGCCCGGCAGGTATCGCAGCGATGCGACCTGCTCATCGGAGAGCGTTGCGGTGTCGACCAGTTCTTCGTGGAGGGCGCCGAGGATGCCATTGCTGGCGCCGAAGACCGTGCCGATTTCGTGCGAGTGTCTACGGCAGGCGGTGATCAAGCCCCCCGCCGAGGCGTTGATCACGGCGGTAACCCCGCCCGACTGCGCGTATAGCGCGTTCTTTGGACCCACTGCGATGGCTCCCGTCTCTCCCCGCGATCAAGGCTAACCGCAGGTCCTTACGGGAGCCAAGCAGCTGCCTTCATCGCGCGGCGGCGAAGCTGCGAGGGTCAGATCCTGGAGGCGGTCTCAGCGCCTTCGCCAAACAGCGTGCCCATGAGGACATCGACGGGCTGTCCATCGTGCGCGACGACGTACACGGCCCCGGCCGCGACGTTGAAAGCGCGCGCGGGCAGGTTGTCCGGGGCCATCGTATCGACACCTTTCTCGACCCGCCCGGCGGGGGAGAACAGAACCGTCGTCTGCCTCGACTCCTCGTCGGTCATCACCAGGTGCATCGACGGCCCGCCCACGGGGCAGGGATACGGGTAGGCGAAGGTCAGCTTCATGCCCGAATCCGCCATCCGAATGCCGACCTCGGCCAGCGCGGCCTCGGCCTCTGCGCTCTGGAAGGCCGCCGTGCTTGCCAGCGCCTGCGACTTATCCTTCATCAGATGGTCGTAGAAGGCGGCGACCATCGGGTCGCCCGCCATCGCGCCCTTGTCGGCCATCATGTCCTGCTTGTCGACCGCAGCGATCACCGGATCGCTGGCCGGAGCGACGTCGCTGTCCGGAAGCAGGATCGCAAGCGACACCGCGATCACGACGGTCGCCGCTGCCGCGAGGCTCACGGGCCACCGTTGCCAGGCCGTCGGTCGGTCGTCGATTCGGGACAGGATCCGATCAGTGAGGTCGTTGTCGACCGGTAACGCAAGCGCACGCTCGAGCTTCTGCTCGAACGCTTCGGCGTCTGCAGCTTTGCGAGCCAGCGTGAGGTCACTCCGCTTCGCTTCGAGGAAGGCAGGGTCCTGCGACCGCGGCTCGCTATTCAGTATCTGGTCAAACTCTTCGGGTGTCATGTTCTTCTGTCTATGTTTGACGACCGGTCCATCCCCGAAGCCCCCGATGCCTCGCCGGTCTTTTGATCGATCGCCCCAGTAGACCCGGGTAGTCTCGATTCTATTTCAAAGTCTCGCCAATATTTTTGCGCCTGCGGGCCCCGCCGTCCAGTTTCCCTCCGATCGTGAGCCTCAACCGCCCGTCGTTATCGCCTGGGGCCAGTCGTTCAGACGCCAGATAGCGAAGTTGAGCGACCCTGCGAAGGTGACCCAAACAGCATAGGGCACGAATAGGAGCGCCGCTGAGCGACTCACGCTCCAGGCGGAGACGATGAAGGCGAGGATACAGGCCAGCATGAGGAGCAGGTCCAGCAGCGCCAGCACCGGAAGCCGGACCCCGAAGAACAGCCAGGACCAGAGGGCATTGAAGACGACCTGGCCAAACCAGAAGAGCAGCGGCAGCGCAAGCAGGCTGCCCGTTTCCCGCCAGATCAACCAGGCGGCCGCCACGATGCACGCGTAGAGCACCGTCCAGGCGGGCCCGAAGAGCCAGTTGGGCGGGGTCCACGAGGGCTTGTCCAGCGATGCGTACCACGCGCCGGGCTGGAAGATCGCGCCGGTCGAAGCCGCGGCGACGATGAGTCCGATGAAAAGCAGCAGCGGCCAGTAGGACTGGGATGTCGATTCCATGACCCCGATTATGCCTCACTCGTTCGCGCGGCAGCCGGTGGCCGTCGGTCCCGGGGAACCGGCACACCTCCCCGCGCCGATTCGCGCTGCGAGTCGATATCAGGGACAGCTCGTTCCCGCCAACCGAGTGATCCGCTGGTAGTCGTAGCCGCCGGCCCCGAAGCCGGGCACGGTCGACTGGTAGTCGAGGCGCAGCGTATCGCAGCCGGTGTATTCGAGAACCAGCTCGCCCCAGCTCTCCAGAGCAATCTCCCCCGGATCGAAGTCCGGCCCGAAGCGGGTCGAGCGCGCCGGGTAAAGCATCTGGGCCCGGACCCGGTCGCCGTCCACCAGAACCTCGCCACTGATGATCCAGAGCGGATTGCCCTCGGGATCGAAGGTGTACCAGATCACCAGCACCCGGCCATCGCTGAGCCACTGCACGAATATGCCCTCGCCATCCCGGGCGGGATCGAAGAACGAGCCGGACCGGCCCGCGTTGGCGGGCGCGGGACCGCTGCAGGGGACGACCGTGGAGAGCCGGGTCGCGTCCACCAGCAGATCGGGAAAGGCGCTGTCCGGCGAACCCTGGAAGGCGAGTTTGCCCTGGCGGGCGTCGACCTCGCAGTCCGAAAAGACCATCGCCATGCCTGCGGCCGTCCTGCGCTCGATCTCGCTGGGGTTCAGGTCCGGGCCGAAGCGTCCCCCGGTGACTTCCAGCATCTCGTCGAAGACCACCGAGTTACCGACCGTCTTGCCGATGCCAACGGCCCACGCCGGTCCGGCGGTGTCCGGACGGTAGGTGAACAGCCCGGCGAAGGCCCGGCCGTCAGGGAGCAGTTCGAGGAACACGCCTTCACCGGGACGCGCTGGATCGAAGTAGGCGGCGCTCTGGGCCGCGACGAGATCGGGACCGCCCTGGACCTCGTAGTCGCCGATATCGCATTCGAAGACGCCGTCGCCGTTCCCGTCCTGGGGTCGCCCGAGTTCGCGAGCATCCTTGTAGCCGCAGGGCAGGCCCGTCCCGCCGAGATTCTGCGCGATGGCGGCGTTGAGTTCGGGCGACGCACCGTCGATCGCGCCGCTGCCCTGCTTGAGCGTGGGCACGCCGTTGCGGACCTCGACGCCGGATTCCGCGCCTGACTGATCCGTTTCCTGGTCCAGGGCGCAGCTCTCCTCGGTGCTCAGGTTGAAGCCCAGCGACTCGATCTGGTCGCTGCCGTTGCAGATCGACTTGCTGGCGACATCCCCCACCAGCAGGTTGCCGTATAGGCGCACCGGCGCCACCGCATTGATCGCATCGGCGGCAGCGATGAGCGTGCTCCCCTGAACCGCAAGCACGCCGTCCCGGTTGTCGATGAGGCTGTTGAAGATCGTGCCGCAGCCCGAGAGAAAGGTGCTGCCACGAATGGCCGTCGCAACGACGTCATCGTCAAGGCGTGAGTCCTGGGACAGGACGCAGCCGGCGGCGCCCGCGTTGACGGTGAACAGGGCGTTGTTGATGCGTGCCCGCGCCCGCTCGGTGACCGCCAGGACTCCGCCGGACCCGACGGCGAGATTCTGATCGATGATGCAGCGGTCGATACTGACCGAGGCATCGTTCAGCGCGAAGATCACCCCGCCCGAACCGCCCGAGACGTTGGCGTCGAGGCGGCAGTCGCTCATGATCAGACGGCCGTTGAAGTCCACCCGGAACGCGCCCCCGCTGTCGGTGGTGGAGAAACTCGAGACCCGGGCACGCCGAAGCTCGAGGACACCGCCGAAGCCGATCGTGGCGAAGCGCCGCGTCTCCGCGGCCAGCTGGGAACCATCGAAGAGCAGGATGCCCGGATCTCCGGGCGCGGGCGTGACGCGTACCCGGCTGCTGATCCGGGGCAGCACCGTGTCCCCGCGCGGATTCAGCTCGAAGAGATCCCGCGTGAAAACGAATGGCTCGAGCTCACCCGACACGCCTCGAATGACCCGGATCTCGGCCTCCGGGACCGCCGCGGCGCGCTCGAAGGCCGCGATGAGCCCTTCCTCGTTTCCGGCGAGCACCTCGAAGACCTCCGGGGCCGCCTGAGCCCCCATGGCAAGGGTGACAGCCAGAACCCCGGCTGCTGTATTGATCCGCTTCATCGTCAATCTCCTGATCCTTCAGGCGGCCATCGTAGCGTGAACGGGCGACCTCGCGGCGAGGTCGCCGTCACGTCCGGCGACGGTAGCTCGTGCCCATCCGAAAACGACGGGCGCAAGCACGGTACCCGGAAGCGCTACCAACCCGTTCCGCCGCCGCGCGGAAATGGTCAGGAGCTCGGAAACGACGTTTCTCGGGTTCCGGCCTTGATTGCTGCGGATGGTCGTGTGCGGACGCACTCCAGGCAGCGCATCGAACGGCCCTATTCGAACCCGCTGGCGAAGACCGTCTGCGGCAGCACCGGCAGTTCGACCACGGTGAGGTTGTCGCCCGTCGTGTCGGGCTCCGGGCTGGTCACGTCGATCACATAGCCCAGGCGTTCGGGATCGAAGTCTGGCTCGGGCAACAGCAGCACGGTGATCGTCTCCACCTGCCCCGGCGCAAGCGTGCCGAGGTCGCAGGTCGTCGTGCTCCCCACGTGCCTGCAGGTGCCCTGCGTGCCGTCCGCCGCAAGGAGCTGGACACCATCCGGTAGCTCGCCGGTGAAGCGGACGTTCGTGGCCGGGAGCTCGACGAGCGGCGGCAGACCCGAACCGGGTTCGGGCTGCGTCGGCGGTGCATTGGTGACGTCGATCAGCAGCCTCACCATCGTCCCGGGCGCCGCCGGGGCGTCGGACTCGGGCGTGGCCTCGAGGACGAGGTCCAGCATGGGCACGAGCATGATCTCGGCCTCCGCATCGCCGAAGGGGCTGCCGAAGCCGTTGTCGAACACCGCGACGTTCACGGTCTTCATGCCCCCCTCGAACCAGGTGTGCTCGGCGACGAACTGGCCCACCCCCCGGACCACCGGGGTGATGATGGGCTCGTCGCCAGCCATCGCATCGCTCGGGGGCGCCTGGCCGACGGCATCGCTGTTCCCGTCCCCCCAGTTGATGACCAGGAAGTGGTCCTGGTCGAAATCCGGGTCCTCGAATTCACCCATCAGCGGCACGGGATAGCCGAGCCCTGCCTGCGCGCGCGACCCGACGATCTTGCCCTCGAGGAGACCCTTGATCGCCTTGGGCATCCGCGACTTGGCATCGCCCGTCAGGCGGACGATCGGTGCGTCGTTGACCGGGTTGACGGTGATGTCCACCACCGCAGGGTTCGACCGGTCGCGGCCGTCGTCGACCTCGAAGACCACCTGGTCGACGCCCACGAAATCTCTCTCGGGCGTGTAGCTCCGGAGCTCACCGGTCCCGGTCAAGGTGCCGTGCGCTGGCCCTTCGACGATCCGATAGGTCAGCGTATCGAGGCCGTTGAAGTCAATGCCGGCGATGCCGTCGGGGTCCGAAGCCAGCAGATCGACATCAACCCGCGTTTCCTCATCGGTCGTGACCGCATCATCGAACGCCTCCGGTGGCCGGAAGGCGCGCGTGACGGCGATCGTCGCGGTGCCGAGGTTCGAGTCGGCCAGCCCATCGGAAGCGCGGAAGGTGAAGCGGTCCGTGCCCTGGAAGTCGTTGTTCGAGGCGTACTCGACAACGACGCCATCCGGGCGGATGTCCTTGAACGGCGCGGTCTCGAAGATGTGCATGAGCGCGCGATCGCGGTCGAGGACGAAGAACTGGGTCGCGTTGACGCTGATGTCGATCGGCCGCCCCATGTCGCCCAGCACGAAGCAGCTTCCGTCACAGACGGAGGCCGCCTCGCCGGCGAAATCGCCCAGCGGCGTGAAGCGCTGAACGCGACTGTTGTCGTAGTCGGTGACGTAGAGGATGTCCTCGGGGTCGAGGGCCATCCCCGCCGGCGTGTTGAACTGCCCAGGCCCGGTGCCCGTCTCCTGGGTCACCGTGCAGGGCGTGGTCGCACTGCAGGAGTAGCCGAAGCTACGACCGTTCTCGTCGTCGCAGCCAGGGCCGGAATCACATCGACCCATCCAGCCGACCATGGCGCCGGGGGTGAAGGTCTGGCCGTCCCAGGTCGACGGTGCGAACTTGAAGATCCGGTGTGCGTCGGAATCGCTGACGTAGACCGCGCCTTCCGAATCCACCTCGATCGTGTAGCCCGCGGTGCTGCTGCCCGCCACGCTCGTGCCCGAGAGGAACGAACTGCCCCCCGCGAGGCTGCCGACGTACGCCGGCTCCTGGTTGCGGACGTCGTTGGCGTCGTAGACGTGGAGGCGCTGCCGATCGGTGGCGTAGATGAGCCCAGAGGCGGGATCGAGCTCCGCCGACTTGAGGGAGGGCACCGCCGCCGGCGAGCGGACCGTGAACTTGAAGCTGGTCTCCCGGCTCAGGTCCTCGTTCAGCGGCGTCAGGAACATGGGACTGCTGGTGGCATTGCCACCGGCCGGCGTGACTGTGTAGAGCCCGCCGGCGTTGTCAAGGGTGATGCGCTCGACCCCCGCCGCCGCGTCCACCTGGTCGAGGAGCTCGCCATCGGGGCTCCACTTGGAGATGCGGTTCCGGGTGATCGCATTCCCACCGCCGGTGCATTCGAAGTACTCGTCGAGCACGAAGTGGATGCCCGCGTCGGTTACGTGGACGAACTCGGGGCGGTACACGAAATCGACCGGGATGACGCCGGGGTCACCGGGACCGCAGAAGGCGGCCGCAAGGTCGTTGACCGCGTTGTTCGACGTATTCAGGATCTCGCCCACCAGATCGGTCGGACGGACCCGCAGATCCTCGATGAAGTACGGCACGAGCGGGGCGATGAAGAAGCCGTCCCCCGGCGGGGTGACGATGTCGAACATGAGCGGATCGAAACGCCCCGACAGGAAATCGCCATCGCTCCCCGACAGGGTGATCTCGACGCCCTGCCCCGTGAGCGTTGCCGCGCTTGCGTCGTCGACGCGGGGCGGCGTGTTGCTCCCCGGCGCCTTGACGGTGATCCACTGGGACCGCGTGTCGCTGTTGCCCGAGCTGTCGATGGCGGTCCAGATCACTTCCGTGCGCGCGTTGACCGGGAATGCCGCGGGCGACGTGTTGGCCACTTCGGGATCGGGATCCGCCACGTCGAAGACCACCGCCGTCCCGATGTCCACCGCGGCGGGTTCAGGTGGGTCTGTGGACTCGAAGACGCGGCTCGGCGGCACCAGCAGGATCGGCGGACGCGTGTCCTGCACCAGGACGTTCTGGATCACTGTGGCCACGCCGCTGTTGCCACCGCCCACCGGGCCGGTATCCCGGGCCTCCCAGGTAATGGCATTGGCGCCGAGGGGTAGAAGGAAAGGCGCATCGTTGCCGACCAGCAGCGGTTCGCCGCAGGGATCCTCCGCGGCGATGTAGCTGCGGAACAGATCGCGGTAAGGCTCGAAGCGCTCGCCACCGAAGCTGTTGGCCTCGAGGACGACCGGATCGGCGGTGCCCGGCGGCGGCCGGTAGGCGATCTCGGGCGGCGTGACGTCGAAGACGGTCAGCGAGCGCGACTGCTGATGGAAGGCCGAACCCCGTGCCTCGGCCGCGAGGCAGGTACCCCGTTCCTCGAAGCCCGCGTCGCAGGCGCTGTCGTCCTCGAGCGCGAAGCCGACGCTGAGAACTCCGGCCTCGACCCCCGCATTGATGAGGAAGAGCCCGCCGATCTCCAGGGCCCGTTTCGCGGTTCTCGGACTGGTCTGGAGCTCGAAGAAGGCCTTGACATATTTCACCTGGTTCGTGATGTAGAACAGCGCAACGGGCAGCGCAACGTCGAGCACGGGGTCAAGCTGGGTGGCGGCCGTCCACTCGATCGGGTGGTTGCCCGACGGAAATACGACCGTCCGGTCGTCCGGCGTCCAGTCAACGAGGTACTCGTTGGTGACACGGAGCTCGACCTCGGCGTTCGCGTGCCGTACCACCGGCGACGTGGTGGCAAGAAGCCCCCAGTCCGTCGGCAGGTCGTCGATGTCGGCAAGCCCGAAGAGGTTCTCGTAGTCGCCCTTGACCTGGGGCAGGTGGAAGTCGAGCAGGCAGCCGTCCGGGCTATTCGGTTCCGCGGGTTCCGGATCGCTGGTGATCAGCACGGCTCGCCGGGTCTTGCCGCCGATGTCGAGCGCGATGGTCGCGAGGCTGGCGCCGGCGCCGACGGGTCCCGGCAGGAGCGAGGTCGGAAAGAGAGTCAGGAATGCGGAAGCAAAGGCCGTATAGGCAAACTCGTAGTCCGCGTTGTCGGCAATTTCAGCCCGCGTCGCGGACGTGGTCACGGCCGCCGCGAGGGCGGCGGCGAGGATATGATTGTTCGATGCCATGGTTCTCGATTAGCAGTGCGCCTTCTTCCAACGGCGTGAACAGCGGGAGAATCGGGTCACGGAGGACCGACGCATGACGGAATCGACACGCTCGCGGCCCGGTCGCGAGGTCGATCCAGCGCTCTGGGAGCAGCTCTATCAGCGCCTCAAGGTCATCGCTCGGGGCCAGGTCGCCGGCGAGGCGCGGCCCGATCTCATGCAGCCCACGGCGCTCGTCAGCGAGGCCTGGCTGCGCATGGCCGATCTGCGCATGGAGTGGGAGAGCGAAGCGCACTTCCTCGCGATGGCAGCGCGCGTGATGCGCCGGGTGCTCGTCGACGAGGCCCGGGCCCGGGGCGCGGGCAAGCGAGACGGCGGCCTGAAGGTCACCCTGAATTCCGCCGTCCCCGGCACCGCCGTCACCTCGGACATCCTCGATCTCGATCGGGCCCTCGACGGCCTTGCCGCCGTTGACGCCCGCAAGGCCGCGATCATCGAGCTGACGTACTTCGGCGGCATGACCTACGAACAGGTTGGGGGCGAGCTGGCGCTGTCCGCAGCGACGGTGAAACGCGACCTCCGCACCGCGCGTGCGTGGCTGCTCGTCCAGCTGGAGGCGTCGCCGTGAAGCCCGCCGACTTCGCGCGGCTCGACGCGCTGTTCAACGAGGCCGTCGCCCTGACCGGTGCGGCCCGGGACCGCTTCATCGACGATCGCTGCGACGGTCAGACGGCCCATCAGCTTAGGGCCATGCTGGCCGCCGACGACAGCGGCGAGGATCTGCTCGCCGCCGTAATCGCGCTGGAAGGTGAAGCGAATGAACCGCTGCCGACCCGGATCGGCCCCTTCGAGATCGAGGGGCTGATCGGCGCCGGCGGCATGGGGCGGGTCTACCGGGGCAGCCGCCGCGTCGATGATGCGGTCCAGACCGTCGCGATCAAGCTCCTGCAGACGGGCGTTTCGTCGCCATCGCTCATCGAGCGCTTCCGGGTCGAGCGATCGCTGCTGGCGCGCCTCAACCACCCGAATATTGCCGGTCTCATCGACGCTGGCGAGGCCGAGCGCGGTCTCCCCTACGTCGCCATGGAATACGTCGATGGGGAGTCCCTGACCGCCTACGCGGAGCACCAGGAGCTACGCCTCGAGGCCGTCCTCGCCCTGTTCCGGCAGCTCGGCGAGGCGGTGGCCTACGCACACCGGAATCTGGTGGTTCACCGGGACCTCAAGCCGGACAACGTCATCGTCGACGCAGCGGGGCACCTGAAGCTCCTGGACTTCGGGATCGCCAAGCAACTCCCCCGGCATGGCGATGCCGAGCCCGGGACGCTCACACGCGCGGGCGCGATGACGCCCCCCTACGCGGCCCCGGAGCAGATCCGTGGCGAGCCTGTCACCACCCAGTCCGACGTCTACGCCCTCGGCGTGGTCCTCTACGAATTGCTGACCGGCCGCCTGCCCTACCGGGTGACCGCCGATGCCGATGCGCTCGAGCTCGGACGTCAGATCTGCGACACGCAGCCTCAACCGCCGAGCACACGCCAGTCCGGCGCCCGATCCGCGCGCCTCCCGCGCCGGCGGCTCCGCGGCGATCTCGATCGGATCGTCCTCAAGGCGCTGCGGAAGGAACCCGAGCGGCGCTACGAATCGGTAGACGCCCTGCTCGAGGACATCGACCGATTTCTCGAAGGCCGACCCGTGTCGGCGAGACCGGACGCCCTGGGCTACCGGCTAGGCAAATTCCTCACGCGAAACCCGCTCGGCGCCGCGCTCGGTGTGCTCCTCCTGACGACCCTCATCGCCTTCGCGGTGACGGCTGGGTGGCAGGCCCTGCGCCTCGCCGAGGAACGGGATCGCGCCCGCCAGGAAGCAGCGGCAGCGAACGCCGTAGCGGACTTCATGGTCGACATCTTCCGGGTGAGCGACCCGCGCGAATCAGCCTCGGGCGACCTCTCGGCCCGGGACCTGCTCGATCGCGCAGCGGCCACGATCGAGGCCGAAGCGGATCTGGACCCGCTGCTCCGCGCGCGACTCATGCACGTGATCGGATTGAGCTTCTCGAACATCGGCGACTACGAGCGCGGCATGGCCATGCTCACGGGGGCCCTTGCGCTGCGGGAGCGCGAGCTCGGTCCGACGAGCCTGGCCGTTTCCGACTCGCTCAACCGGATCGGCAACTTCCACCGGATGTACGGCCGCCTCGATCTCGCGGAGCCGGCGCTCGAACGGGCGCTGGAGATCCGGCGCAGCCTGGATCTGGGCCCAAGCTACGACCTGGCGGATGCCCACAACAACTTCGGCCTGTTCCAGTACGAGCTCTGGCAAAACGAACGCGCGCTCCAGCTCCTCGATCAGGCCATCGACCTGCACCGGCGTTCCCCGACACCCAACCGCGCGAGCATCGCGACGGCGATGCACAACCAGGCCCTCGCCCTGAATCGCCTGGCGCGCTACAGCGAGGCGAAGGCGCGGATCGAGGAGGCGCTTGCCCTCAAACGGGAGCTCGGCCTCGAAGCCCGTTCGACCTACGCCAACTCCCTCGCCGTGCTCGGCACGGTCGAACAGAACCGGGGTGAATTCCAAGCCGCCTGGACCGACCGGCAGGCGTCGCTGGAGATCCGCAGAGCCGTCTACCCGGGCGCCCACCCCAATCTTGTATCCGGCCTCGTCGGCCTCGCCGCTCTGGCGATCGACCGGCGCCGCATGGAAGAAGCCGACGCCTGGCTCGCCGAAGCGCTGACCATCGCGCTGGAGACCGGGGGCGAGAACAGCCTGCTGGAGGCTCGCGTTCGCATGGTGGAAGGACGCCGCGGACTTGCAAAACGCGAGCCGGCAGCGGCGCAAATGGCGTTCCGGCGAGCCGTGGAGATCCGCAACGGGCGGCTGCGCCAGGACCACCCGTCCCGGTGGGCGGCCCAGCTGGGCCTCGCGGATGCACTACTGCTGGCGGGGGATCCGGCCGGGGCTGCCCCGCTCGCCGAGGCGATTCGGCAGCGGAGCGAAGTCCGCTTCGAGATGAACCATCCGCTCAGGCTCGAGGCCGAGGTGGTCAGCGCCGCTGCCGCGCTCGCGGGGAACCCGAACGCTGCGGCCAGGGAGGATCTCCGGCGGGTTGCGGCAGCCGGCGGGGAGGAGCCCGCGTGGGCTGTCGACCGGCTCCGCATCCGCGCCCTGGAACTCCTGGCCCGCTTCGAGCCCGGCAAGGCCCCCGCGCACCGGGCGGCGGCCGCCGCCCTCGCGGCGCGCTACGGCCCGCTGCCCGGCGATCCCGGGAAAACGCCTCGCGACCCGGGAGAATCCGGCCGCTGACCTGCGCCGCGGGATGCGACAGCGAGAATTCCACGGAAACGGGTCAGGGCGGGCCGTTTCCGACCCGCGTGTCGACCCGCATGGCTCTCGGATTCCGCATCCCTTCACGCGCCGACAGCCGCGGCGATCGACGGCGCATCCGTACCCCCCGTGAGCACTGTCGTCGCCAGATGAGTCCGCTAGCGGTACACCTCGCCCTCGTGCTCGATCCAGCCTTCCTCGTGACGGCCCGCCGGATCATGATGGGTCCAATGCATCACGCCGCCCCGGTCGTTCCATTCGTACTGCCCGTGCAGCCGCACCGCGTCGCCACGGCGTAGACCGGCCACCCGCGGGGCGAGGTCGATGTTGTGCGCGACGAGGAGTGTGAGACCGCTAGGGGTCTCGATGATGAAGCGCTGGTGCCGCGAGCCATCGTTGTCGTCGGAGAGGACGCGCTCGACGGTGCCATCGACCGTCAGCATCACGCCGCTGCGCTGCGCGGCGAAGAGTTCGTCGACGCTCCCTCCCGACGATGGGCCGAAACCCTCGCGGACCTGGGAGCCGATCGCGAGGAAGATCACGACCACGAGCGCTACTGCCGCACGCTGGTGCTGGAACTTGCGTCGCCGCAATCTCACGAGCCGGCACCGTAGAGCTCAGGTGAGCGCAGCGGCAGGAGGGCGGCAACAACGCCCTGGGCGTAGAGCCCGGTGCGGTCGAGGGCACCGCCCGAGAGCAGGCCGATGGCACCGCCCGCTTGCTTCGAATTCGTCTGCCCGAACACCACGTCGATGGCCGCGCCCAGCTCCTCGCCGCCGCGGACGCGAGACGCCACGGGCTCGGGCAACAGGAACCGCGCGGTCGCGCCGCGACCAACTGCACCGGCGTGCAGCACCACGATCCAGGCGCCGGCGACGAGGCCCAGCGGCGACTCCTCGACGCCGCCCTCGATTCCAACCCAGTAGCGCGCCGCGGGACACGCCTCGCGGACCTCGCGAGCCCGATGTTCAGCACCTCGGATAGTCTCTTCCTGCCCGAAGGGTTGGGCCGCCACACCGGACGGCGCGGGGTGGGCCGCGAAAGCGAACGCCTGTCCTGGAAATACCGTCTCGAACCCGCGCCGGGCTGCGGCCAGCTTGACCGGATTGCCCGACGCCACGACGACGTCAGCGGCCATCACGGCAGAAAGAAGCGGCTCCCGAAGGAGCCGCTGGGGTCAGCCGGGGCAGCCGGCTGTACTTGCGAATCGATCGAAGCGGCGGCTATCGGCTTCAGCCGCACTTCGAGTAGCCACAGGACAGGCAGGTTTCGCAGCCGTCCATCATGACCATGGCCTTGGTGTTGCACTTGGAGCAGAGCGTCGCCGAGTCGGGATACTCGCCCGATTCCTCCACCTGCTGCATGGCCTCCTGGCGCTTCTCGGCGATCATGGCCTGGGCCTCGACCGAGAGCTCCTCGTCCTGGATGAGGCCGATGCGCCGCATGTGATGCTCCACCACCGCGCCGATCTCCGCGACCAGCGACGGCATGAACTTACCGCCGGCCTTGAAGTAGCCGCCCCGCGGATCGAATACCGCCTGCAGCTCTTCGGCGAGAAACGTCACGTCGCCGCCCTTCCGGAAGATCGCGGACGCAACGCGGGTCAGCGCGACGATCCACTGGAAGTGGTCCATGTTCTTCGAGTTGATGAAGATTTCGAAGGGGCGACGCTGCTCGTGGCGCGTGCCGGGATTGAGGATGATGTCGTTGATCGTGACGTAGAGCGCGTGCTCGTCGAGCGGCGTCTTGATCTTGTAGGTCGAGCCGTCGAGGCACTCGGTGCCCTCCGGTCGCTCGACCTTCTCGTGCATCTGGATGACCTCGGCGCGCTCCTTGCGCTCCTCGCGCGGCGCTTCGGTGGGTTCCGCTTCGGGCTTGCGCACCTCGAAACCGACGATTTTTCTGGCGATCTTGGTTGTCATTGTCTTTGTGCTCCTGGCCGCGAACGGGCGGCCGGCCATGCAGTCTTGCGACGATCCCCGCGGGGATCTCAGAACTTCCCGTAGTAGCCTTCCTTCAGGGCATCGAAGAGGTTGGCGGCGGTGTGCGTCTCACCGTCGTACTCCACTTCCTCGTTACCCTTGAGCTGGACCGTCGAACCATCTTCGAGAGTGAACTCGTAGATCGTGTTCTCGAGGTCCGACTCCTTGACCAGCACACCCTGGAAGGCCTCCGGGTTGAAGCGGAAGGTCGTACAGCCCTTCAGCCCCTTCTCGTAGGCATAGAGATAGATGTCCTTGAAATCCTCGTAGGGATAGTCGGTCGGCACGTTGGCCGTCTTCGAGATGCTCGAGTCCACCCACTTCTGCGCTGCTGCCTGGATGTCCACGTGCTGCGTCGGCGTGATGTCGTCGGCGGTGATGAAGTACTCCGGCAGCTGCTCCTCTTCCTTGTCCGAATACGGCATGGCCTGCTCGTTCACCAGGGACCGGTAGGCCAGCAGCTCGAAGGAGTAGACCTCGACCTTCTCCTTCGTCTTGCGCCCCTCGCGGATCACGTTGCGCGAATAGTGGTGCGCAAAGCTGGGCTCGATCCCGTTCGAGGCGTTGTTGGCGAGCGACAGGGAGATGGTGCCCGTCGGCGCGATCGACGAGTGGTGGGTGAAGCGTGCCCCCGTCTCGGCAAGATCGTCCACCAGCTCGGGGGCAACCTCCGCAACGCGCTGCATGTAACGACTGTAGCGGGCGTGCAGCACCTTGCCCTTGACCTTGTCGCCAGCCTTGTACCCGTCCTCACGCATCTCCGGACGCTTACGCAGCATCTCCTCCGTGACGGTGAAGGACTCCTCCATGATCGGCGCCGGCCCCTTCTCCTTGGAGAGTTCCAGCGCGGTCTCCCAGCCCGCCACGGCCATCTCGCGCGCGACCTTCTCGGTGAACTCGACCGCTGCTTCGTCGCCGTACTTCATGCGCAGCATGGTCAGGGTGGAGCCGAGACCGAGGAAGCCCATGCCGTGACGACGCTTGCGCGTGATCTCGTCCCGCTGCCGATGCAGGGGCAGCCCGTTGATCTCCACGACGTTGTCGAGCATCCGGGTGAAGACGTTGACCGTCTCCCGGTACTCATCCCAGTTGAACTCGGCCTCCTCGGAGAACGGATTCTCGACGAAGCGGGTGAGGTTGATGGAACCGAGCAGGCAGGAACCGTAGGGCGGCAGCGGCTGCTCGCCGCAGGGGTTGGTCGCGCGGATGTTCTCGCAGAACCAGTTGTTGTTCATGTCGTTGACCTGGTCGATCAGGATGAAACCAGGCTCGGCGAAGTCGTAGGTCGACGACATGATGAGGTCCCACACGCGGCGCGCCGGCACCGTCCGGTAGATCCGGCAGGCGATCAGCCCCTCGGCGTTGACGACATAACCCTCGGTCCGGGGCCACTCGCGCCAGGTGATCTCGCTGGCGTCCTCGAGGTCGACCTCGTCGACTTCCTTCTCGTTGATCGGGAAGACGAGCGGCCAGTCGCCGTCGTTCTTGACCGCTTCCATGAAGCCGTCGGTGATCAGGAGCGACAGGTTGAACTGGCGCAGGCGACCGTCCTCGCGCTTGGCGCGGACGAACTCGCGCACGTCCGGGTGGGCCACGTCGAAGGTCGCCATCTGGGCGCCGCGGCGACCGCCGGCGGACGAGACGGTGAAACACATCTTGTCGTAGATATCCATGAACGACAGCGGGCCCGACGTGTGCGCACCGGCGCCGGAGACGTAGGCGCCGCGGGGCCGCAGGGTCGAGAATTCGTAGCCGATACCGCAGCCGGCCTTCAGCGTGAGCCCGGCTTCGTGCACCTTCTCGAGGATGCCGTCCATCGAGTCCTCGATGGTGCCCGACACGGTGCAGTTGATGGTCGACGTCGCCGGCTTGTGCTGCAGGGCGCCGGCGTTGGAGGTGATGCGACCGGCGGGGATGACGCCGCGCCGCAGGGCCCACAGGAAACGCTCGCGCCAGTACGCGCGCTTCTCGTCCGTGGTCTCGACGCTGGAAAGCGCCCGGGCTACGCGCTGGTAGGTATCGTCGACCGTCTGATCAATGACCTCCCCCAGCTTGCTTTTCAGCCGATATTTCTTGTCCCAGATGTCGACCGATGCCGGCTGTAATTCGATATCTGTGACGGATTCCGGCACTGATTCCAGGCGCACGCTGCTCATGAATGACCCACCCTCGTCGGAAAAATCCCAGGATTCTGGGAAAACTACTAGTATTAGTTGTGGATAAGCTGTGGATGCACAATATATTGTGTCCAGGCCCAGCAGGCTACAGCGCGCAACTTATGCAAGTCAATCGTTTTTCCGGGCCTTCCGGCGGCCCGCAACGGGAGATCAAGGCCTTGCGCGGCAACGGATTTTTCGAGGCCTGAAATCGGCTTTTTCGGACGATCGCAGACCGGTTCCCGGCGGACCCCGCCGAACTCTTCGGCAGCGAGCGTATCCAATGGAATTCGCAAGACCTGAGAACGGCCCGGACATCATCATGCGCTACCTTCTTCTCCCCCTGCTCCTCCTAGGCGCCGGCGGCGCGCAGGCCGCCCTTCCCGCCGCCGTGGACGGACAGCCGCTACCCTCTCTAGCACCGATCCTCGAGCGCGTGACGCCCGCGGTCGTGAACATCCACTCCCGATCGGTCCGCGAGAATCCGCGGGCCCGCGATCCAATCTTCCGGTTCTTCGGCGCCCCCCGGGAACGCGTGGACCAGAGCCTCGGTTCGGGGGTCATCGTCGACGCTGCCGACGGCCTGATCCTGACGAACAATCACGTCATCGAGGGCGCCGACGATATCCAGGTCACGCTCCACGACGGCCAGACGCTCGAAGGCCAGCTCGTCGGCACGGACCCCGACACGGACGTCGCCGTGATCCGGGTCGACGCAGAGGGCCTGGCGGAGCTGCCCCTGGCCGACGGGCTCCCGCTGCGCGTGGGCGACTTCGTCGTCGCTGTCGGGAATCCCTTCGGCCTCGGCCAGACGGTGACGTCCGGGATCGTCAGCGCGCTTGGCCGCAAGGGCCTGCGTGGCCTCAACTACCAGAACTTCATCCAGACGGACGCCTCGATCAACCCCGGCAATTCCGGCGGCGCTCTCATCAATCTGCGCGGCGAGCTGGTCGGGATCAACACGGCGATCTTCTCGCCCAGCGGCGGCAATGTCGGCATCGGCTTCGCGATTCCCGCGGACCTCGCGAACTACGTGGTCTCGGAGCTGCTCGAATACGGGCTGGTCCGGCGCGGTCGTCTCGGTGTCCTCATCCAGGATCTCGACGAACGCCTGGCGCGGGCGCTGGACCTCGACCAGGCGTCCGGTGCGCTCATCACCCGCGTGCTGCCGGAAGCGGCCGCCGCCAGGGACGGACTCGCGGCCGGCGACGTGGTCATCTCGATCAACGATCAGCGCATCACGTCGGCCGATGACCTGCGCAACGCCGAGGGGCTGCTGCGGGTCGGCGAGGAAGCGCGCCTGGCCTACTACCGCGACGGGCGTCTCGAGACGGCCCGCCTCACGATCGAGGCGGCCGAACCGGACCGGGCCTACGGCGCAACCATCCATCCGGAGCTGACCGGCACCGTGCTCGCGAATCTCGACCCGGAGATCGCCGAGCAGGCGGGTATCTCCGGGGTGGTGATCGCGGGCGTGAAGCGCGGCAGCAGCGCCTGGGACTACGGCCTGCGTCGGGGCGACGTCATCCTTGGAGCGAACCGCGAATCCATCGCCTCCCTCACCGAGCTGCGCGAACGGGCCCAGGAGGACGCGGAGCTCCTGCTCAACGTCCTGCGTGGCAGACGCTCCTATCTGGTGCTGCTGGAACCCTGATGGGGGCGCCGCTCAATTACGGCGGATGCGCTCGAACATCTCGGCGCGGTCGAGCTGCCGTGAGACGAGCGCCAGGCCATCGGCATAGGGCACCACGCCGTTGCGACGCAGGACCCGCTTGGCTTCGCCGCTGCTGGCGAACTTGATGAAGTTGCGTACGTCCCGGCGGTTGCGCCCGTCCTCGCGGACCGCGAGGTAGAGGGGGGTGTAGAGCAGGTAGTCGCCGCTCTGGATCGTCTGGAACGACGCGCTACGACCGCCGACGGCAAGGATCTTGACGTTCATCTTCCGGGCCGCGCTGTAGGTCACGATGCCGAGGCTCCAGGGCGCGGTGGCGACGGCCTCACCGAGGGCCTCCATGTTGCCGACCGTCCGACTGCTCGCCAGCGGCTGCGTCGCGTCGCCCAGGAGGAGTTCGGCGACGTTGTGGTCGATCCCGTGACGTTCGCCGCCGTGGGTCAGGATTTCGATCGGCTGCTCGGCGCCGTTGAGATCGCTCCAGCTCGTCAGCTCACCTGCATAAACGCCGACGAGCTGCTCGAGCGAGATGTTCATGATGGGGTTGTCGCGATTCGCGACGACGACGAGCGCGTCCCAGACGATGGGATACATCGATGCCCGGCGCTCCTGCCGGTTGGATTCCTGGGCCGGACGGGCGGATCCGCCCATGTCGACCTCGCCCGAGGAGGCCCGGACCAGCGCCTCGGTGGAAGAGACCAGCTCGACGCCGATCGCACCCCGCCCCTTGGCCTCGTAGAGCGCGGCGAGATCGGCCATGAACGCTCGCGTCGACGGCAGATCGCCGGCATAGCTCAGCGTCTGGGCAGACGCGACGGCCGGTAGGAAGAAACACAGAAGGAGCAGGCTGGCTCGGAGGCGCATATGCACGGAATTCGCGACGTCGCAAGGGCCGGAAGCGTAGCACGCGTCGATTAGAGCATTCCAACAACTTTGCCAGTTTTAACGATCAGCGTACTCACGGCGCGTCGACGGGCCGGCGGAGACCGTGCGGCTTTGCCCCCGGCAGCTCGCCCATGGAACACGTACGCGGCCTCTCCCTCGACCTCGACGACACGCTCTGGCCGATCACACCGGTGATCCACGGCGCCGAGGCTGCGCTCAGCCGCTGGTTCGCCGACCACGCGCCCGGGGTTCTCGAGCAGCTCGACCGGGAGGATCTGCGGCGAATCCGCGTGGAGGTCTTCCGCGATAACCCGGAACTCGGCCACGACTTCTCGGCGCTGCGGCGCATCGCCATCGCGCGGATGCTGGCGCAGGCCGGCTACGCCGAGACCCTCGCGGACGCGGCCTTCGAGGCGTTCTTCGCGGCCCGCAACGCCGTGACCCTGTTCGCGGACGTACTGCCGGCGCTCGAACGACTCGCCGCAGCCTTTCCCATCGTGGCACTCACCAACGGCAACGCCCAGCTCTCGCGCATCGGTCTTGATCGGCACTTCGTCGCTACGGTCGCCGCCCGGGACGTCGGCGTCTGCAAACCCCATCCCGACATGTTCGACGCCGCCGCACGTGCGCTCGATCTTCCCCCGGAGCAGATCCTGCACGCGGGCGACGATCTCGACCATGACGTGTCGGGGGCGACCGCGGCCGGCTTCACCGCCATGTGGATCAATCGCGGGGGAGAAGCGGCCGCTTCGACACCGGCGGTCCGGGATCTGGCCGAGCTCGCGGACCGACTCCTCGGCTAGAACCCCGCAGCCTTCAGGCGCCGCCGAAGGCCGAAAGCAGCGCGTCTCGCAACGCCGGAAGGTTGCCCCCGAGCGCATGTTCGCGCGTCGGCCGGGCCAGGAGCTCGGCAAGCGGTTCCGGCACGGCGACGGCACGGCCGATCAGGGGCTCGACGATCTGCTCGAACTTCGCCGGATGCGCGGTGGCCACGAGCACCCAGGGCCGCGCGCGTTCTGGCGGCGGCAGCTGCTGCCAGACGTGATACGCCGTCGCCGTGTGGGGACAGAGGACTTCGCCGTGCGCCGCGTCGGCCGCAACGATCGCCTCCCGGATGGCCGCATCGTCGACGCTCACTGCCGCGACCTGCGCATTAACGGCATCGGCGTCCGGATACTGGTGGCGCAGCCGCTCCATGTTGCTGGGGTTGCCGACGTCCATGGCCGAGGCGAGCGTGGCCACGGTCGGCCGGGGCGCCCATTCCCCGCTCGCGAGGAAGCGCGTGATGGTGCGATTGTCGTTGGTCGCCAGGATCACGTCGCCGATCGGCAGTCCCAGGGAGCGGGCCCAGACGCACGCCAGCGCATTGCCCAGGTTGCCCGTCGGCACGATGAAGCCGGGTTTCTCACCCGCCTGGGCATGGAGCGCCAGGGCGGTCGCGGCGTAATAGCTCATCTGCGGCAGCAGCCGTCCGACGCTGATGCTGTTGGCCGAGGTCAGCTGGAGGGCGTCCCGGAGGACCGGATCGACGAAGGCCTCCTTGACCAAGGCCTGGCAGAGATCGAAGGGCCCGTCGAGGGCGAAGCTCTCGATCGGCTGGTCCCAGCACGTCAGCTGATGCCGCTGCCGCGGGGAGACACCGGTCTGCGGGAACAGGACCGCCGCCCCGGCCCGATCCATCCCCTCGAAGGCGGCGGCAACCGCCGCGCCGGTGTCGCCAGAGGTGGCCGTCAGCACGACCGTCTGCGCGTCATCTTCCCGGGCCAACGCCTCGAGGCAGGCAGCCAGGAACCGGGCGCCGACGTCCTTGAAGGCACAGGTCGGCCCGTGAAACAGCTCGAGCACCCAGGCGCGCTCGTCCAGCGGTTTGGCCGGCATCGGAAAAGAAAGCGCGCGCTGGCAGATGGCCGGCAGACGCGGGGCCAGCGGCGAATCAGCGAAGAATGGCCCCAGCAGCGTCTCGGCGACGACTGCAGGATCATGTCCCGAGAAATCCTCGGGCGCGAAGGTTGGCCACCGGGTCGGTACATAGAGGCCACCGTCGGGCGCCAGACCGCGCCGTAGGACGTCCTCGATCGGTGCCTCGTGCTCGGGGGTACGTGTGGACCGGAAGTTCATCCGCCCCTCCCCCCCAGCGTGCCGGCGAGGCGGAGCAGGTCGGCGAAGACGCCGGCAGCCGTGACTTCGGGACCGGCACCCGGCCCCTGGACCACCAGAGGATTGGCGTCGTAGCGGACCGTCCGGAAGCGGACCACGTTGTCGGTAGCCTGCGCCATCGCGAAGGGATGATCGAGCCCGATCGTCCGCAGACCGACCGAGGCCGTCCCGCTCGCGTCCAGGTGGGCCACGAAGCGAAGCACGCCGCCCGAGGTGCGGGCCTCGCCGATGCGCGTAGCGAACGCGTCGTCATGCTCGGCAAAGGCCGCGAGAAAGGTCTCGACATCACCACCGTCGAGTTCCGCGGGCACCAGACCATCGACCTTGATGTGGTCGAGATTCAGCTTGAGGCCGATCTGCCGCGCCAGGATCACGAGCTTCCGGGCGACGTCGAGGCCGCTCAGATCATCGCGCGGGTCCGGCTCCGTATAGCCTGCCTGCCACGCCTCCCGGACGAGCTCGGAGAAGGGTTCGCTGCCGTCGAAGCGATGGAACAGCCAGGCCAGCGTTCCCGACAGCATGCCTTCGATCTCGATGACCCGGTCGCCCGTGTCGACGAGATCCCGCAGTGTGTGGATGATCGGCAGGCCGGCGCCGACGGTGGTCTCGCAGCCGTAGCGGGAACCGGCGGCTGCCATCGCGCGCTGAATGGCCTCGTAGCGCGCCCAGCCCGCCCCGACCCCCTTCTTGTTGGGGGTGACGACATCGATGCCGCGGGCCAGCCACTCCGGATGCCGGGCGGCGACTGCATCGTCGGCCGTGCAGTCGATGATGACGCTGTGGGGTAGGTGCTCGGCGGCGACATGCTCGACCAGCGCCTCGATATCGAGCTCCGGGTCGGCATTGCCGGGTGGCGCGGTCAGGTCCTCGCCGAGCAGCATCGTGCGCGAACGAGCGATGGCCCGGATCCGCAGGTCCACCCGGTCCGTCAGCTTCGGTGCCTGGGCCACGAGCTGCTCCAGCAGCGCGCCACCGACGTGACCGACGCCGAGGAGGCCGACGGAGACGGTCTGCGGCGAGAGGTAGAAGGCCGAATGGACCGCGCGGACCGCGCGCGCAGCTTCGTCATTGGGCACGACCGCAGAGATGTTGCGTTCCGAGGCGCCCTGGGCGATCGCCTTGATGTTGATGCCGCAGCGCGACAGCGCGGAGAAGAAGCTGGCAGCCACGCCGGGCTGACCGGCCATCGATGAGCCGACGACGGCGAGCACTGCAGCGTCCGTATCGTCCCGGACCGACTGCACGAGACCGGCCCGCAGCTCGATGGTGAACTCCTCGCGGATCCGGAGCACCGCGTCGGCAGCGAGCGCCCGCGGCACGGCGACGCAGATCGAGTGCTCGGAGGAGCCCTGGGAGATCATAACCACCGAGATGCCACCCCGCTCGAGGCAGCCGAAGAGCCGCCGCGCCGTTCCGGGAACGCCGATGAGGCCCGCGCCCTCGAGCGTCACGAGCGCCATCTCCGGGATCGCCGTGATGCCCTTGATCGCGAACCGCGTCGAGCTGATGTCGGCGATGCGCGTACCGGGCTCACCGGGCGTCCGCGGATCGCGGATGAACACCGGGATCTGGGCGGCAATGGCCGGGGCCAGCGTCTGCGGGTGGAGGACGGCCGCGCCGAAGTAGGCCAGCTCCAGGGCCTCGTCATAGGAGAGCGTTTGCAGCACCCGGGCCTCGGGCACGAGCCTGGGGTCGGCGCTCATGACGCCCGGTACGTCGGTCCAGATCTGCACCGCCTCGGCCGCGAGCAGCCGACCAAGGATCGCTGCGGAGAAGTCGCTGCCGTTGCGCCAGAGCGTGCGCGGGCGGCCGTCCCCATAGCGGGCCACGTAGCCGGTCATGACGACGTCGCCGTCCCAGCCCGCGACCAGCGGTTCCAGGGCTGCGAGGGAGCCGTCCCAGTCGACGACCGGCCCCATGTCCCCATCTGCGGCAATGATGAATTCGCCCGCGTCGAGGAAGCGGGCCGGTCGCCCCGCGGCCGTCAGCGCTGCGGTGAACAGTCGGGCGGACCAGCGTTCGCCATACCCGAAGATGAGATCGCTCATGATCCGATCGGCGCTGCCGACCAGCTGCACCGCGTGCAGCAGATCGCGCAGATTGTCCCGGTCCACGGCAAACGCATCCGGCACGGCAACGCCGAGGTCGGAAGCCATCGTGTCGTGGCGATCGTGGAGCGCCCCCAGCGCCTCGGTGAGATCGCGGCCGGCAGCGGCCGCTTCCACCAGCCGGTGGAGATCGTCGGTGACTCCACCGAGCGCCGAGACGACGACGCCCCGGCGGGCATCTCCGGAACCGGACACCAGGCCGACGGCGCGATGGAACGCGTCCGCTCGGGCCAGGCTGGATCCCCCGAACTTGTGTATTTCCCAGGTCATGCTGCGACTCTCGCGGACGACGACTCCGCCGGCCACCGGCCCTGCTCCGGTGCCCGCGGATGGCGATGCGGTTACTCGAAAGGCGCACCATGCCCGCGTCCGCCGGTCGCATCAAGTGATTTTCGTCGCCAAGGGTCGCCCGGAATCGCTATCATTCGCCCCGTCGACGAGAGCGGAGCCACCATGTCCCCAGCCGCGCGCATCATCCCCTTGACCACCACCGCCTGCGAGGCGTGGCTGGCATCGCGCACCGAGTCGACTCGAAACTGGGCGCGGGCAAGCGGCTTCCAGGGCCAGGCGGGGACATCCCTGGCCGTCCCGGACGACGCAGGGCATATCACCCAGGTCCTTTGCGGCCTCGGCAGACGGCCGTCGCTCTTCGGCCTCGCGCCCCTGGCAGGGCTCGGCCTCGATGTCCCGCTCATGCTCACGGACGAAGACTGGGCCGATCCCGGCACGGCACGCATGGCTCTGGGCTACCGGCTGGCGACCTATCGCTTCGACCGCTATCGCGATCAGGGGCAGGCGACCGAGCTCCTGTGGCCGGATACGCCGGCCGCCGCGGAGCTCGACGCCATCGCCCGGGCCACGTTCCGGGTTCGCGACCTCGTCAATACGCCCGCCGAGGACATGGGACCGGAGCAGCTCGCGGACGCGGCCCGGAGTCTTGCCGAGGCGCATGACGCAGACTTCGAGACCATCGTCGGGGACCAGCTCCTCGAGCAGAACTTTCCGGCCATCCATGCTGTCGGACGCGCCGCAACGCGGGCACCTCGCCTGATCGACCTGCTGTGGGGTGACCCGGACGATCCGAAACTGACCCTCGTCGGCATGGGCGTCTGCTTCGACTCCGGCGGGCTGGACATCACGCCCTCCGCGGGCATGCGGCTCATGAAAAAGGACATGGGCGGCGCCGCCCACGTCATCGCGCTTGCCGGCCTCATCATGGAACGACAGCTGCCCGTGCGGCTGCGGATGCTCGTGCCTGCGGTCGAGAATGCCATCGCCGGCAACGCTTACCGGCCAGGGGACATCGTGTCGACGCGCTCCGGCCAGACCATCGAGATCGGCAACACGGACGCCGAAGGTCGCGTCATCCTGTCGGACGCGCTGACCCTCGCGTGCGAGGAGAAGCCGGACCTGCTGATCGACTACGCGACGCTGACCGGCGCGGCCCGGGTCGCCCTGGGGCCGGATCTGCCGCCGATCTTCACCGACGACGAGAGTCTCTCCTCGGCCTGGTTCGAGGCTTCGCGGTCGGTGGAAGACCCGCTCTGGCGACTGCCGCTCTACAACGGGTACGACGAGATGATCGACCCGAAGATCGCCGATGTTTCCAATACCGGTTCGATGCCCATGGCGGGCGCCATCACCGCTGGCCTGTTCCTGCGCCGGTTCGTGGCTCCCGAGACCCCCTGGACGCACCTGGACGTCTACGCCTGGAATCCCGTCGATCGGCCCGGAAGACCCAGGGGCGGCGAAGCCCATGCGCTTCGCGCGTGCTGGGAACTCCTGCGCCGCCGGTTCCGTTAGCCGGCGGCGACGGGAACGTCTGCCAGGAAGCCTTAACGCAACGTCGATCCGTCGCGCGCTAGCCTCGGGCTCTGCCATGGAGGTACGGCACGATGACGACGACCCGCATTCTGCTCTTCGCTCTGGCCCTGACTGCCGGCCTGGCGCTCGCATTCCGATGGGTTGGCGGCCAGGAGCCCTTCCCCGCCGCGGGCCTTGATCCACTCGAGGTGGTCCGCATCCAGCTCGAGGCGCTGCAGCACAACGACGAGCCAGGGCCCGATGCCGGTATCCGCACGGCGTTTCGCTTTGCGTCACCGGGCAATCGCGCCACGACCGGGCCGATCGACCGCTTCATCCAGATGGTGAGGAGCGAGGGCTACGAGCCCCTGGTCGATCACGTCGAAGCCATCTACGGCGAGGCCCAGGCCACCGAGGATAGCGCCATGGTGCCCGTCGTCATCGTGACGCGGGAGGGTGCCCGCTACGCCTATCTCTGGGTCCTTTCCCGGCAGAGTGACGGTGAGTTCGCGGGGTGCTGGATGACCGACAGCGTGCTGCCCCACCCGACGCCTCGCCGGGAAGAACCCGTCGGCAGGCTCATCTGACCGCCGGTTTCGGAGCACCGGACGGCCGACTCACGCAAAGACGCGATCCGCGACGAAGGCATTCGCTTCCCGCTCGGCGCCGAAGGTCGACGTCGGACCGTGACCCGGCACGAAGCGGACGTCCCGACCCAGCGGCCACAGCCGTTCGCGGATCGACGCGATGAGCGTCGCGTGGTCGCCGCGGGGAAAATCGGTGCGGCCGATCGAGCCCTGGAACAGGACATCGCCCACGATCGCGGTCCGGGAATTCGCATCGAAGAACACCACGTGACCCGGCGTGTGTCCCGGGCAGTGGAGCACGTCGAGGGTCGCGGTGCCGACCTGCACCGTATCGCCCTGCTGTAGCCAGCGATCCGGCTCGAAGGACTCGAGGGGCGGAAAGCCGAACATCTCCGCCTGCATGGGCAGCTGTTCGATCCAGAATCGGTCGTCGGGATGGGGACCTTCGATCGGCAGTCCCGTCTCCTGCACAAGCTCCGCCACCCCGCCGACATGGTCGAGGTGCCCGTGGGTGACCAGAATTTTCTCCAGCTCGATGCGACGGTCGGCCACCACCTGGCGAATGCGATCGAGGTCGCCCCCGGGATCGACGACGGCGCCGCGGCCGGTCTCCGTGCACCGCAGGACCGTGCAGTTCTGCTGCAGCGGCGTCACGGGAACAATGGTGATCTCGAGCACGCGGCCGCTACTGCTCGGCGGGCTGCTCGGTGCGCGGCGTGATGAACCGAGTCATGAGAATGCCCAGTTCGAAGAGGATCCACATCGGTATCGCAAGCAGCGTCTGGGAGATGATGTCCGGCGGCGTCAGCAGCATCCCGATGGCAAACGCCCCGACCACGACATAGGGCCGCTTCGCCGCGAGGTCCTTCGGCTCGACCATGCCGGTCCAGGTCAGGATCATGACGGCCACGGGGACTTCGAAGGCGATACCGAACGCGAGGAACAGCACCAGGATGAAGTCCAGGTACTTGCCGATGTCGGTCATCACCGAAACGCCCTCCGGCGCCACCGAGGTGAAGAAGCCGAAGACGAGCGGGAACACCACGAAGTAGGCAAACAGGCAGCCCAGGTAGAAGAGCAGCGTGCTCGAGACCAGCAGCGGCACCGCCAGGCGCTTCTCATGCTGATAGAGGCCCGGGGCGATGAAGGCCCAGACCTGATACAGGATCGCAGGCACCGCCAGGAAGACCGCGAGGAAAAGCGTCATCTTGAAGGGCGTGAGGAACGGCGAGGCGACCTCGATGGCGATCATCGAGCTGCCCTCGGGAAGATGCTTCATGAGCGGCCCGGCGAGCGCCGCGTAGAGCCGGTTGGCAAACGGCAGCAGCGCCACCATCAGCACGAGCACCACCACGATCGCCCGCATGAGCCGCGTCCGCAGCTCCACGAGGTGCGAGATGAAGGTCTGCTCCGTCTCGTTACTGGGATCGGGATTGCTCATCGGCTTCCTTGGCCGGCTCGCGGAAGGCCTCCTCGGTATTGCGTCGGAGCTCGTCGATCTCGGCCGCCGGATTGACGTCCTCGACGGCCTCCTTCATCGCATCGAGCGGCTCCTGGATGTGCTGCTTGATGTCCTGGGCCGCGAGCTCGCGCTCGATATCCATGCGGACATTGGTCCAGGTCCGGCGCGCCTTCGCCACGTAGGCGCCAATGGTCCGGGCGGCGCGCGGCAGGCGTTCCGGCCCGAGCACCACGAGCCCGATGACCGACAGGAGCAGCAGCTCCAGGAAGCCGATGTCGAACATGTCGCCGCGCGGGAGTGCGGTCTATTTCTCGGCGCTGGCCTGCGCAGCGCCATCCTTGACGCCATCGGCCGGCGGATCAGCCTCGAGCCGCGGCTCGCCGCTGCCGTCCTCCTCGTCGCTCATGCTCTTCTTGAAACCGCGCAGGGCGCTGCCAAGGTCGCTGCCGAGGTTGCGCAGACGCTTCGTCCCGAACAGGAGCAGGACGATAAGGAGCAGGATCAGAAGTTGCCAGACGCTGATGCCGGAAACACCCATGTGCATGAACCTCTTGTTCGTTTCGCCAGAACACCGGCACAGCCGGCGATGCGCTGACCCACCATGATGCGGGCCCAACGTGACAGTAGCAAGAAATGGGGCTGGATTACGTGACGAGGAGCGCGCGGCGGCGCCAGGCCACCGCGGCGCAGCCGGCCACGAGGATCAGCCAGCCGAGGGGACCACCGGCCGGTACCGGTACCGGCGCCGTGCCCTTGGGCTCGCAGCCGCCGGGGCCCGTGATGGCGAGACTCTCGATGCCGGCGCGCGTGCGCGCGATCTCCTGAATCCCTGCGGTCGCCGGATCGATCCGGAAGATCCGGCTGTCGTCAAAGCTGAAGTCGGAGGTGATGGCCCACAGTCCACCATCGGCATCGAAGGCAAGGCCGCCATCGGTGATCTCGAAAGCGTCGATCCTACCGACGAGGCTCGCCGTGCCGGCCATCTTGTCAACGCGATAGAAGTTGCCGCCGGCCGCGAGCGCGTAGATGTTCTCGCCCCAAGCCGCGAGCGCGGTCATGGCATCACCTAGACCCCCAGACTCGCCCATGAGCCGGGCCGCGCCGCTCTCGGGATCCACCATATAGAGCGACTGCGTCTGCTCGGCGGTGAGCAGGAGTTCGCCGCTGCAGGTGAACGTCAGACCGAAATCGTACGCTGCCGTCGGCGCGAAACCGAGGTTGCCGGCCCGTCCGTCAACGGACTGGGCGGCACCGCTCTCGGCGTTGACGCGCACCAGCGTCCGCGTGGCGCTATCGACGCCGAACAGCGTGCCGTTCTCATCAAAGGCTACGCCTTCGACGTCTTCGAGTAGATTGGGGAGTTCGCCCACGATGCGGGCCTGGCCGGTGTCCAGATCAATAGACAACAGGCGATCGGCTTCGCGCTGGTCATCCGAATTGACCGCGAAACCGATGGTCTCCGCTGCAGCCCCGGAAGTGAAGAGGACTGCTGCGAGCATTGTGCCGCGCAATGACGCCATGCACGTGGACCCGCTGATATTCTTATGTTCTGGTAATCGTTCCTGCCATTGCAGGAGTATGGAGCATAGCAGTAACGTACGTGAATTCAAGGTCGCAGCCCCCCTCACGCGGAGCTTACGGACCGACCCCTAAGCTTTTCTCGACGTATAACTTCGAGATCGACACAACATCTTGCGTCGATCCTTCAGAGACCACACAAGATAGCCATGACGGACACTTTTCGCCACGCGACAGCAGCTCGCGCGGGCGTTCTCGTTGCCAATCTCGGCACGCCGGATGCCCCGACGCCCGCGGCGGTGAGACGCTATCTCGCGGAGTTTCTCAGCGACCGGCGCGTCGTCGATCTGAATCCGCTCCTGTGGAAGATCATCCTGCACGGCATCATCCTCCGGTTTCGCCCGCCGCGGGTCGCGCGCGCGTACGCGTCAATCTGGAGCGATGCCGGATCGCCACTGCTCGCGCTGTCCCGGAACCTGGCCGGTGGCATCGCGAACGAACTGGGGGAGCGCTTCGAGGTCGCGGTGGGTATGTGCTACGGCAACCCGTCGATTCCGAGCGCGATCGAGGAGCTGCAGCGACGCGGTGTACGCCGCCTCGTGGTGCTGCCGCTCTACCCACAGTATTCGGCCACCACCACCGCCGCGGCCACGGACGCGCTGGCGCGATCGCTCCAGTCGATGAACTGGCTTCCCGAACTGCGCGTCATCAACCACTATCACGATCATCCGGGCTACATCGAGGCGCTCGCACGCAGCGTCCGCGATCACTGGGAGGCTCATGGGCGACCGCAGCGGCTGGTTATGTCCTTCCACGGCATCCCGGAGCGGTATCACCTCGCCGGAGATCCCTATCCGTGCGAGTGCCGCAAGACAGCGCGTCTGCTGGCCGAAGCCCTGGAACTGGACCACGACGACTACGAGGTCACCTTCCAGTCACGCTTCGGCCGAGAGCCCTGGGTCCAGCCCTACACCGATTTCCGCCTCGAGGCGCTCGCCAAGAGCGGGACGACGGATGTCCAGGTCATCTGTCCCGGCTTTGCCGTGGACTGTCTCGAGACCCTGGAGGAGATCGAGGAGGAGAACCGCGAGCTGTTCCTCGAGGCCGGCGGCCAGCGCTTCAGCTACATCCCCGCGCTGAATGATGCAGACACCCACGCGGCGTTTCTCGCCAGCCTCGTTCACGAGCACGCGGCCGGCTGGCCCGAGCTCGCACCGGCCTACAACACCAACGAGGCCCAGTCGCTCGCCGACGCCTCGGCCGAGCGCGCGGTGGAGGCTGGAGCACCGGCGTGAGCGCCCCCGCGGTGTCCGCGCGCGGCATTGGTAAGGGCTTCGGTGCCGCTACCATTCTCGCGGACGTCGACCTGACCATCGCGCGCGGCGAGGCCGTTGCGCTCCTGGGTCGCAGCGGATCCGGCAAGACCACCCTGCTGAATCTGCTGGCCGGCATCCTGGCCCCGGACAGCGGCACGATCGAGATCGGTGGCGGTGCCCTGGATCCGCACTCTGCCGACGCCCGCGCCGGCGTTCGGCGGCGGCGGATCGGCGTCGTTTTCCAGCAGTTCAACCTCATTCCGACGCTCAACGTCCTCGAGAACCTGGAGTACCCGAGCGCGCTGGCCGGACGACAAACCTCGCGAGTCGTGCTCCGGGATCAGCTTGACCGGATCGGCCTAAAAGGACTCGGCGAGCGCTTCCCTGCAGAATTGTCGGGTGGCGAGCAGCAGCGCGTTGCCGTCCTGCGGGCCCTGGCGCACGGTCCCGATGTCGTGCTCGCCGATGAGCCGACCGCGAACCTCGATGTGGACAGCGCGCGCGCGGTCATGGCGCTGCTCCTGGCGGAGGCCCGCGAGCGCCGGGCGGCGCTGCTGCTGGTGACCCATAGCTCCGACCTGTCGGTCACCCTGGATCGGGCCCTGCGCATCGAAGACTGCTCGCTCGTCGAAGCGTGATGCCGACCCTCGCCAGGCTGCGGGCGCTGACAAGTCTGCGCTACTTCCGGCAGCACCAGGCCCAGTGGATCCTGGCGCTGGTCGGAGTGGCGACGGGCGTCGCCGCCGTCGTCGCCGTTGGCCTGGCTCGCGAAAGCGTGCAGCAGGCCTTCGAGGCGTCACGCATTGCGCTCTCCGGCGCTGCGACGCACACGATCGTGGCCGGGCAAGGTTCGCTGGACCGTTCCGCCTACGCGAGTCTCCGCCGCACCGCAGGTTACGTTCCGATGGCGCCCCGGATCCGCGCCCAGGTCACGGGTCCTGACGGCATGCCCTGGACACTCAGCGGCATCGACGTCGTGCGCGAAGCGCCGTTCGCGCGTGCGGGTTCGGGGGCCGACGATGGACCGGCTTTCCCGACAGCCGACTGGTTCGCCGGCTCTCCGCTCGTCATTGTTCCGGCGGGCACGGCTCCGGTCGGAGACACGCTACGCTTCACGGTGGGCGGCGAGGAGATCGCGGCGACGGTCGCGGCGGACTACCGCGTCGACGCCCCGGGCACGCTGCGCGTCCTGCTGGCCGATATCGGCACCGTCGCGCGCTGGCTGAACCGCCCGGGCGAGCTCGATGCGATCGACGTCATCGCCGCCGCCGGCGATCTGGAAGCCCTCCAGGACGCGCTCCCGGCGGGCGCCCGCCTCGAACCGGTCGAGCGGGCAACGGGCGGCCTCACGCGGGCCTTCGATCTCAATCTGACCGCGCTCAGCCTCCTGACCGCGCTGGTGGGCGCGTTCATCGTCTTCAACACCTTCAGCTTCCTGGTCCTGCAGCGGCGGGATCTGTTCGCCCTCGAGCACCGGCTCGGCGTCCCGCTGCGCAGCCAGCGGCGGCAGATCCTCTTGGAAGCGCTGGGCACCGGGATCGTCGGCTCGGGGATTGGGCTGGCTGCCGGAATCGCGCTGGGCGAGGTCACGCTGCGCATCACCCGGCGCACGGTTTCGAACCTGTATTTCGATGTGTCGGGGGCCGCCCTCGAGATCGACCCTCGCGTCCTGCTTGCCGGCTTCATGGTGGGCATCGCGGCCTGCGTGGGTGCGGCGCTCTGGCCGGCCCGTCAGGTCGGATCCGCCGAGCGACGCCGGTCCGGCTCCGCGGGGTGGCTGCTCCTCGTGCTGACCGCCGGTCTTGCCGCCGGCATCACGCTGCTGGTCACACCGACCGGCCTGCCCGGCGCCCTGCTCGGCGTGTTTCTTACGGCCCTCGCCTACGCCGCCCTGGGCGCGCCGCTCCTCTCCCGCGTCACCGAACCCGTCGTGCGCGCCTTCCCGCTGCAGGGCATTCCCCTGCTGGGCCTGTCCCTCAGGCGCCTACCGCGGGCCGTCGATCGCATGCTGCCCGCGGCGACGGCGCTGACGCTCGCCGTCGCCACGGTCGTGGGTGTCGCCACCATGATCGACAGCTTCCGGGCCACCGTCGATGACTGGCTGCGCCAGAGCCTCACGGCGGACTACTACGTGGCTACCGACGGCGCGCCGCTCGACGGGTCGTTGCCGGATCAGCTTCGCGCGACCGCGGCCATCGAAGCGGTAAGCCGCTTCGCCACCTCGCCAGCGCGACTCGGCACGATCGAGACCGAGTTGACGGCCGCTGATCTACCCGCCGCGGGCTACGCGGGCTTCACCCTGCAGACGGGAACCATCGACGACCTGCGCGCCCGCTTCGACGGTGAGGCGGTTGCCGTCGTCTCGGAGGCCCTCGCACGGCGGAGCGGCCTCGGCCCGGGGGACTCGCTGACGGTCGAGACCGGCCGGGGCGAGGTCACAGCGACGGTCGCAGCAATCGCATCGGACTACCGTGCGGGCACCGGGCGGGTGACCATGAGCTGGCAGTCGGTCGAGCGTCAGCTGGGTGCGCTCTCCCTGGGGTCGATGGGCCTCTACGCCGCGCCCGGCGCGACGATTCCCGATGTCGAGGCCGCGCTGCTCGGAGCGCTGAACGGGCGACCGGATCTACGGCTCTCCGACACCACCAACATCCGGGCCCTGTCGCTGTCGATCTTCGATCAGACCTTCGAGATCACGCGCGCGCTCCAGTGGATCGCGGCCATTGTGGCGCTGGTGGGACTCACCGGCTCACTGCTGGCGCTACAGCTCGATCGTCGCCGGGAACTCCGGCTGCTGGAGGCCCTCGGGATGACTGCCGGCGAACGGCGGCGAGCACTGCGCATCGAGGCGCTGCTGATCGGCGCGGTGACCTGTATCTTCGCGCTCCCCCTGGGCCTGCTGCTCGCCTGGGCACTCACCGCCGTGATCAACCTGCGCGCCTTCGGCTGGTCGCTCGCGCCCGACTTCGCCGGGCCCGCGCTGGCCCTGGGGCCGGTCGTCGCCCTGCTGGGCGCGTGGATCGCCGGCGGCATCGCGGGACGCTTCGAGAGCCTCGCTGATGGGGGCACGTCGTGAGACTGCCGGCCGGCCTTCTGGCGGCGCTGGCACTCGCGCTGGGCGGCTGTGCCGAGGCGCCGAGCGAGACCGCGACCGACCCGCTCGGCTTTCTCCAGGGCGATGACGTTGACGGCTTCGAGCGGGCCGTTTCGCCCCGCGAGTTCGTGTTTCCAGCAGACCACGCCGCGCACCCGGACTTTCGCAGCGAGTGGTGGTACTTCACGGGTAACCTCGCCGCCGGCGACCGTGAACTCGGCTTCCAGCTCACGATCTTCCGCTTCGCCCTCGCTCCGATCGCGCCAGACCCGCGGACGGGCTGGGAGACCCGGCAGGTCTGGCTCGGCCAGCTCGCGGTGTCGGATCTCGAAGCGGATCGCTTCCTGCAGGCGGAACGGGTGAGCCGCGGCGCCCCCGGGCTCGCGGGTTCTGCCGCGGCGACGCTCGACGTGTTCGTCGAGGATTGGCGCATCAGCGGCAAGGATCTGACCGACCTCCAGCTCGTCGCGGCCGATCGGGACTTCGGCATCGATCTGACGCTGACCGCGGCCCGACCGATCGTACTCCAGGGCGAACGCGGCCTCAGCCGCAAGGGGCCGACACCGGGCAACGCGAGCTACTACTACAGCGTGCCCCGCCTGGCGGCGACCGGCACCGTGCGGCTGCCGGACGAAATCCTGGCGGTCGAAGGGACTGCCTGGTTCGATCGTGAATGGTCGACCTCCGCCCTCGAAACCGACCAGGCGGGCTGGGACTGGTTCGCCCTGCAGCTCGACGACGGGACCGACGCAATGGTATATCGTCTGCGTACGCTCGACGGGCAGATGCACGACTTCAGCGCAGGCGTGATCATCGACCCTGCGGGTCAGGTGCAGCACTTCGCCGCGGACGCGCTGAGGCTCGTGCCCCGGCGCGAGTGGCGCAGCGACGCCACGCGGCGACGCTACCCCGTCGACTGGACGGTTCGCTTCGGTGACCTCGAGCTCGCGGTCACGGCGCGGCGGGACCGCCAGGAGCACGTGGGCCGCTTCGAGTACTGGGAAGGCGCGGTCGAGGTCGAAGGAACGCGAGCCGGTCGTCCGCTGTCGGGCGTCGGCTACCTGGAGATGACGGGATACGAATGAGCGAGCCTAGGGAACTGCAGCTTGCCGGCCGCGTCAGGATGGCGGCGGTCGCCTCCGGACCGGAAGACGGTCCACCCGTGCTGGCCGTGCACGGCTGGCTGGACAACGCCGGCACCTTCGACGAGCTGATGCCGCGCCTGCGCCAGGCGCATATCGTTGCCCTCGATCTGCCTGGCCACGGCCGCAGCGACACGCTCCCGCCGGGCATGAACTATCACTTCCTGGACCACCTCCAGGACATCCGTGACGCCACCCGCGATCTGGGCTGGAAGCGGCTGCGCCTGGTCGGCCACTCCATGGGTGGCGCGCTCAGCCTGGCCTACGCCGCCGCCTTCCCGGAGCAGATCCAGAGCGTTGTCGCCATCGATGCCATCGGCCCGATCTCCGACCACGTCGAACACACGGCCAACCGTATCCGCGCCGCGCTGCTGCAGCGTGACGGCGCCGCGTCCTCGGGACGCGAGTTCGACAGCTTCGATGCGGCCGTCGCCGCCCGGCGGGCGGACGGCAACCTGAGCGAGGCGGGCGCTCGCGCCCTCGCCGAGCGCGGCGTCGTGCGCGAGGATGGCGGCTGGCGCTGGAGCGCCGACCGTCGCCACCGCTGGCCCTCGATCCATCGCATGAGCGAACCCCAGGTCGCGGCCCTGCTCGCGGCGATCCAGGCGCCGGTCCTGGCCCTTCGCGCCGCGGACAGCCAGTTCAAGATGGACGAGGGCCTGGCGGAAAGCCGGCTGGCGGCAATCGCGAACGTCACGGTCCGTCAGGTGAGCGGCCGCCACCACGTCCACCTCGACGCGCCGGACGCCTGCGCCGATGAAATCCGGGCCTTCTGGACCGTTGATGGGGGGTGACGCGTCTTGCCGCGTCGGCCTCGCATAGAGCTGGGATCGGCTCGTCTTGTCGAGCCGCCTCGCTTGGCGTTTTGTTCTCTAGGGTTTAGTGCCCCTGCCGGGGCGGTGATTGTTTGATGCGGGGTTTCGCCCCCGCGCGGCGAGGCGGGGAGCGCTCAATCGCGCTCGCTCCCCGCCACCCCTAGCGCTAGGTCTTGTCGCTTGGTGTCTGCGCGCTCCGGCTGGGCGGCGGGCGCGCGCGAAACTCGCGCCCCGAGCGGGGCGCTCAGACAGTCGCGCGCTCGGTTCCCGCCGCCGAGCCTCCGTGCTCGACGCGACGAAGACGAGTCGGTCGACACCAATCCACTCCTGGCGGCACGTCTCCTGTGACCCGAATGAAACGCCAAGGGGAGTTCTCGTTTGCCACCTACGACGAGAGAGCTCCGGCTTTCTTGGCGTTTGGGCTGGAGGAGCTCGGCGTCCGGTTTCTGATCTTGCGTGACCGACTAATCCGTTGGCCGCCCCCGAGCAGTGGCGGCGCTTCGGGACAAGCCCCCGGCTGTTTGAGCGCCCGGACTCCGGGCGCGAGTTCCGGGGGCGCCGAAGCAGACGACACCGCGCAGTGGGCCAGGCGGTCACGGAAAGCGCTGGGGTTGTCAGGGGGCGAGCGCGCTTGTGCGCCCCCTGACTCGCCGCGCGGGGGCGAAACCCCGCATCAAACAATCAACCCCGCCCCGGCAGGGGCGCATCAAACCATGAGAGCCAAAGCGAGGCGACGCGACAAGACGCGTCAATCCAACCCTATGCGTCGAGGTCCGGAATCAAGAGACTCTCGAACCGATCGATGGCGTCCTTGAGCTGGAGCTTGCGCTTCTTCAGGCGCCGCACCTGAAGGTCGTCGACAAAGGGTTGCTGTGCGGCCATGTGCGAGATGGCCTCGTCCAGGGCCCGGTGCTCCATGCGGAGCTCGGCAAGGTGGTGGGCGACGTCCCCGGGATCGTTGTAGTTCATCCAAACTCCGCGGCAGAAGAGCAGCGAGCCGGGGCTTGATCGGCCGCGGACGGGCGAGTACCGTTGCGCCCCCCGGATCGCGCTGGCCAGTCCCCGGGGCAACGGCTCACACGCCGCGCACCCGCTCCAGCTAAAATATCCCGGCACCGTCACGAAGTCACGCCATGCAGGTTCGAATCCAGAAAACGCGCCACGAGATCGGCAAGCTCCAGCAACGGCTGCGCCGGGCGACCGGTCAGGCGATCATGGACTACCGCATGATCGAGGACGGCGACCGGGTGATGGTCTGCCTGTCCGGCGGCAAGGACTCGTACACGATGCTCGACATGCTGCTGGCCCTGCGGGAGAAGGCGCCGGTCGATTTCGAGCTCGTCGCGGTCAACCTCGACCAGAAGCAGCCCGGCTTCCCGGAGCACGTGCTGCCCGAGTACCTGACGTCCCTGGGGGTGCCGTACCACGTGCTGGAGCAGGACACCTACAGCACGGTGAAGCGGGTGATCCCCGAGGGCAAGACCACCTGCGGCCTGTGCTCGCGGTTGCGACGCGGCGCGCTCTACACCTTCGCCGAGGCCGAGGGCTTCACGAAGATCGCCCTGGGCCATCACCGCGATGACATCGTGGAAACGCTGTTCCTGAACCTGTTCCACGGCGGCTCGCTGAAGGCCATGCCGCCGAAGCTGCTGAGCGACAACGGGCGCCACATCGTGATCCGGCCGCTGGCCTACTGCAAGGAGAAGGACATCGCGGCCTGGGCCGACCATCGCCAGTATCCGATCATCCCCTGCAACCTGTGCGGCTCCCAGCCGAATCTACAGCGCAACGCCATCAAGGCCATGCTCACCGAATGGGACCGCTCCAACCCGGGGCGCGTCGAGACGATCTTCCGCGCCATCGGGAACGTGGCCCCGAGTCAGCTCGCAGATCGCGACCTCTTCGATTTCGCGGCACTCGGCGTGAGCGCGCCCGCCGATGCCCCCGACTGGCTGATGCCGCCCCGCGTGGTCGCGGCCGAAGACTAGAACCCGGCGGCGCTCGCCAGCACCACCCCACCACGGAGTAACCCATGCCGTTTTTTCGCAATCTGCGCGTCTACCGCCTGAACCAGTGGCCGGCGCCCGACGACGCGACGCTCGCGGAGCAGCTCGAAGCGCAGGCGCTGAAACCGTGCGGACGCCTCGAGCCTGCCAGCATTGGCTGGACGTCGCCCTATGGTCGCGACGATGAGCGTCTTGCGCACACGGCCAACGGCTGCCATCTGCTGCGCTTCGGCGTCAACGAGCGCGTCCTCCCGACGGCGGTCCTGAAGGAAGCCGTCGCCGAACGCGCGAGCGCGTTTCGCGAGCGAACCGGCAGCAAGCCCAATCGCCGCCAGCAGGTGACGCTCCGGGACGAGGTGATGATGGAGCTGCTGCCGCAGGCCTTCATCAAGCCCGCGCACACGGACTGCTACCTCGACCCGAAGGGTGAATGGCTCGTCGTGGACGCCGCCAGCGCCAAGCGGGCCGACGAGATCGCGACGCTGCTGCGCCAGTCGATCGACGGTACGCGGCTGACGGTCATCGATGCGGCCAACCGGATCCAGACCCACCTCACCCATTGGCTCTCGCAGGGTCAGTGCCCGGACGAGCTGGCGTTCAGCGACGAGTGCGACCTCCGTGATGACGAGGATGCCCGGTCGACTGTCAAGTGCCGCCACCAGGACCTGGAGACCCAGGAGGTCCGCCAGCACATCGACGCCGGCAAGCGCGTCGTGAAGCTGGGGCTATGCTGGAACGAACGCCTGAGCTTCAGCGTCTCGGAGGACTTTGCACTCACCCGCGTGCGGCCGGAAGACATCCTGTCCGAACAGTTCGAGGATCTGCCGGCCGACGACGACCTCCAGCGCATGGATGCCGAGTTCGTCTTCATGACCCTCGAGTACCGGGCCCTGCTCAATTCCCTAGAGACCGCCCTCGAGCTCGATTCCGAATAGACCGCGGGCGCTCAGGCTGCCAGGAAGCCGGCCAGGCGCTCGAGGCTTTCCTCGATGTCCGCTGCGGTCAGTTCCGGATGGATCGGACATAGGCGGAAGACCGGCTCGTCATCCACGGCCGTCGTGGTGATCAGCGCATGGCCATCGTCGAGTAGCCGATCGACAGCGCGGGCGATCACCGCCGGATCCCGCCGCCCCGGCTCTGCGGGCCGAAAGGTCAGGATGCCGATGCTCGCCGCCGTGACGATCTCGAAGGGACCCGTCCGGCGCAGCATCGCCTCGGCCGTCTCGCCGTTGCGGACCCCCTGCTCGATGAGTTGGGCCAGGGCGTCGCGCCCCTGGGTCATGAGGAACATCCAGAACTTCAGGGCGCGGAAACCGCGCGTCAGCTGAGGGCCGTGCTCGTAGAAGGTGATCTCGCCATCCAGGTAGCGCTCGCCGGCCGTTCGCGTGACCGATGCCGCCTCCGCGAGGTAGGCGGCGTGGGTCGAGAAGGCGGCCTGCAGGTCGGCGCCGTCGCGCGTCAGCAGACAGCCGATCTCGTAGGGCTGGAACCACCACTTGTGCGGGTCGAGCACGAGGGAATCGGCCAGCTCGATGCCCTCGACCGCGTGCGCACGGGACTTGCACAGGCGCACCGCGGCCCCGTAGGCGCCGTCAACGTGCAACCAGAGCCCGTGCCGGTCGCAGAGCGCACGGATTGCGGGCAGGGGGTCGACGGCACCCACGCTGGTGGAACCGGCCGTGGCGACCACCAGGAAGGGACGCGCGCCCAACCCTGAATCGGCCACGATGGCCGCCTCGAGCGCCCCCAGGTCGAGCCGGTGCGCGGCGTCGACGTCGATCGTGCGGTATTGCTCCGGCCCGAAGCCGAGGATGCGCAGCGCCTTGGTCACGGACGAGTGCGCCTGCTCGGTGCCGTAGACGCGCAGAGCCGGGTCATGCCCGCGGTCCGGCCCGAGCAGCCGGGTGCGCGCCACGTGGATGCCCGAAAGATTGGCCATCGACCCGCCGCTGAGGAAGATACCGCCGGCGCTTGGCGGCAGACCCATGAGATCGGCGAGCCAGGTCAGGGTCGTCGCCTCGATGGCCGCGGGACCGGAACCGACCAGGCAGTGACCGGCGAAGACATTGAAGCCCGAGGCCAGGGCGTCCCCCATGGCGCCGACGAAGTTGCCCGGGCTCGGCACGTAGCCCATGAAGCGCGGGTGATCCGTATGGCCGATCGCCGTCTGGAGGATCTGCTCGACGAGCGCCAGGACCGCTGCCGGCTCGGTGCCGTGCTCGGGGAGCGTCCGGCCGAGCGCGCGATCGAGATCGGCACGCGCCGCTCGGCGGGTCACGGGCCGGCTAGGCAGCGAGGCGCGGTGGTCGACGATCAGGTCGACGACGCGATAACCGAGCTCGCGCATGGCCTCGACGTCCGGGTCGAGGCGGGGCGCAGTCGGGTCCGAAGGCGTATCGACCATGCAGCTTCGCGTCGGTCCTGGCGGGGCGAGGTCGACGACGCCTCAGGCGGCGTCGCGCTCCTCGAGCGTCGGCAGGTCCGGGGACGCCTTGAGGATGCTGTGGCGAACGTCCTTGCTGAGGATCTTCTTCGCGTCCTCAAGCACGACGCTCAGGGTGTCGTCGAACTCGAGCCGGCCCTCCCCGTCGGACCCGAGGATGCCGCGGTCCTTGAGGCGCCGAATGAAGTTTCGGAAGAGGTGCTTGTCGAAGTAGTCCGGCGTTTCCATGAAGTGCAGCATCGACAATCGCTCGGCGGTCTGCTGGCACTGTTTTTCGAGCTCGGCGCTCGTGATGGCGCCCTTCCCGGCCCGGGTCAGCATCGCTACCACCATGTAGTAGCGCTCGAGCGACGAGAACACGTTATGACCGAGCAGGCGCATGTGGAAGGCCTCCGTCGACCCCCCGGGGGCGCGGCTCAGGACGTCCGGATCGTCGGTCGCCACGATGAGGCCGCGCTCGAGGAAGAAGTCCAGGCAGCGCTCGCAGGCCTCGACGAACTCCTGCGAGGAGTGATGCAGGAATCGCTCACCCTTCAGGAACGGGAAGATCACCCGACCCATGCGCAGCAGTTCCCGTCGGCTGAAGTTCATGTTGTTCATGAACACGCAGGCGCACCAGGAGTAAACGGTCGCGCAGTGGGAGACATTGTTGCGGAAGTAGGAAAGCAGGAACGCCCCCCGCTCATCGCAGCTCAACACGTCGCCGAGCTCATGCTCCCGCCGCTGGATGGCGCCGAGCTTCTCCGCGTGGGCAACGATGGCCGAGGGCTCCCGATCGGTCACGGTCATTTCCGGCGAGGGCGGCAGGACCGCGAGGAGCTCCTGGTAGAGCGCAAGGTGGCTTTCGAGATCCTCCTGCGACATCGCGTTCTTCGGGCTGGCGAGTACCGCCATCGCCACGAGGTTGATCGCGTTGACGCTCGCGGCATCGTTGATCCGCGTCAGGATCCCGTAAGCCAGGCGGTCGACCGCCTGCGCCAGCCACGGCGGCTTGCCGTCCCGGTCGAGCGACTCCCGGCGCCAGTCGGGATGGCAGGCGTCGAGGTGCTCGTCGAGGTGGATGGGCCGCCCGAAGCTCAGATTCACCTCGCCGTACTGCTCGCGCAGGACCTGGTAGGAGCTGAA
>JBCCZC010000005.1:0-46664 GCA_039188505.1 Pseudomonadota bacterium
GCACCCCGCCGGGACGGCAACATCCTGCCCAAGGGCGCGAGCTTGCTGCAGGCCGCCATCTTCGAACGGCTCCAGCAGGGCTGGACCTTCAAGGCGCCGCGGGATCGACGCGCTGCCCGGCGCCGACGACGCCCGCCTCGAACTCGAAGACGTACGCCGCGCCGGCATCGCCGTCATCGCCCGGCGCGCCGATCAGCACGGGTTCGCCGTCGAGGGCCAGCGCGGCGCCGAACTCATCATCGTCGCCGCCCGGTGAGGCGACCGGCGCCTTGAAGGTCCAGCCCTGCTGGAGCCGTTCGAAGATGGCGGCCTGCAGCAAGCTCGCGCCCTTGGGCAGGATGTTGCCGTCCCGGCGGGGTGCGCCGACGATCAGGAAGTCGCCCTCGACGTCGATGGCGCTGCCGAAGTTGAAGGCGGTGAACCCCGGCGGCACTCCCAGACGCTGGACCTCGACCAGACCACCGTCGTCCTCGCGCTCGAAGAGGGCCACCGCGCCCGCATCCGGGCCGAACTCGTCGCTACCGGGCAGGCCGACGGCGATGAGACTGCCTTCGATCACCACCTGCTCGCCGAAGCGATCATCGCGGTTGAGACCGAGGGCCTCGAAGTCGAGCCGTGATTCGAGGAGGCGACGCTCGTAGACCCCGGTGGTGCTGACGTTGAAGATGACCTCGCCCGCATCGGGGACAAAGACCGTGCGCCGCCCGCCAGGGAAGTTCGTGTCGGGTCTGAGCTCGACCCAGCTGTCGCCCCGATCGACGCTCAGGAAACGGCGCGCGAACAGACGGTTCGGGTCAGCGGGATCGATGGCAATCGATGCCACCTGCAGGCTGTCCCCCAGCTCCGGCACGCGCACCCAGGCGTCGCCGCCATCCAGCGTCCGGAACAGGCCGTTGTCGAAGGTGCCCGCGTAGAGCCGCCGCGGATCCTCGGGATCGATGGTCAGGGCCGTGATCCCCTGGCCCACGTCGATCGCGGGGTCCGTGGCGTTCCAGGAGTCGCCGCCGTCGACGGACTTGTAGACCATCTGCTTCGGCTCGGTGATGTTTCCGTCGTCGTCGTCGTCCTCGATCCCGACGTACACTGTGTTCGGCGCAGACGGATCGATGACGACCGCGGTGACCTGGAAGCCGTTGGTTACCCGCGGCACGTCGGTGCGTTCCCATGTCGCGCCGCCATCGACGCTGCGCCAGAGATCCGCGGTGGCGTTGTTGCTCGTCGCCGCGAAGACGCGCTGCGCGTCGGTGGGATCGATGGCGAGAGCGACGACGTTCTGGGCCGCCATCCCGTTATTGACCATGCTCCAGGTGCCGCCCCCGTCTCCGGTCCGCATGACGCCGTCGTCGGAGCCGGCGTAGCCGATCAGCGGATCCGCCGCACTGAACGCAATGGCGGAAAAACTGCGCTCCTCGCGGTCCGGGGATTCCTGGCGCTCCCAGTTCAAACCCCGATCGGTGGTGCGAAAGATCCCCGATCGGCTCGCCACGGCATAGGCCTCGTCGCTCGACCGAAACGCGATGTCGGTCACGTTGCCGCCGCCCGCGAAGCCGTCTGCGGAACGGATCCAGGTCGTCCCGTCGTCCACAGAACGATAGACGGCGCCGTCGCGAATGCCCGCCAGCAGGACGGTCCCACCCGGCACGGCTGCAACGCGCTCCGCTGAGCGTCCGCCCGGTGTCGAGCTGCTCCAGGACGCCCCGCCGTCGAGCGAGACCTGGCTGCTGGCGACGAGACGCAGGGGATCGAGCGGATCGATGTCGATGGATCCCTGGCAGCCCGCGGTGGGCAGCGGGGCCCAGGTATCACCGCCATTCTCGCTCAGGAAGACCCCAGCGCAGTTCGCGGCGAGAAACAGCCGATCCGGGTCGCCGGGATCGAAGACGAGATCGAGGGCCGGTGCGCCCCCGAGCTCGGTGCCCGCATCCAGCCAGGTGGCGCCGCCATCGATCGACCGGAGCAAGCCCTGGTAGCCCTGACCGAAGGACTGGACTCCAGCGAAGAGAATCATGGGATCGGTCGGGTGGAAGAAGATGAAGCGGGTGCCGCCGCGGCTATCGTCGACGCCCAGCGAGATCTGCTGCCAGGTCTCGCCGCGATCGAAGCTCTCGAAGTAGTTCGGTGGCCGGAAGCCGACGCTCGCAAGGAGGTGATCCGGATCCGTCGGGTCGACGGCGACGTTCACCACCTCCGCCCGGAGCTGCTCGTTGATCGGTAACCAAGTCGTGCCACCGTCGCGGCTCGCAAACGGCCCCCGGAGCGTCCCGATGTACATGCGGTCCGGATCCTGCGGGTCGAAAGCGAGGCCCTGACCGCCGGTCTGGAGCTCGAGCCCGGTCCGGCTCGGTGCCCAGGTGACGCCGCCGTCGTCGGATCGGAACACGCCGAGCCGGGACGCGCCGAACACCACGTCGGAGGATCCCGGCCGCACCGCCAGGGTCGACACCGTCCCGCCTTCGATGCCGTCGTTGCGCAGCGTCCAGCGACCGAACTGGCGCTCCTTCAGCTCGCCGAAGATGCCTTTGGCCTCATGGCCATCGCTGGCGCCGACGGGAACGATCGGCGAGAGAAGCATGGCGATGATGAGCAGCAAACGCATGACCGATCCTCCCTGATGGTCGGATCACGCTACGCCTGCGCCAGAACGGGGTAAAGACCGCCTGTCGCGTCAGGCCACGGTCAGCCGAGCGCCAACGGGAATGTGATCCGAGGGATCCCGGAGGTCCGGCAGGCCGCCGGTGGCAGAAACGTCGCGTCGTGGTAGAGGATCGACGTCCCAGCCGACGGGGCAGCAGATGTAGTCCAGGGTGCGAGGCCCGCCGTTGAAGTTCGCCGTCGGTTCGGGCGGCAGACCCGACGCGAGCCCCGCTGCGGTGACTTGGTCGAAGGCCGGGTCGTCCGGGGACAGGTTGAAGTCCCCGCAGAGGATCCGGTCGTCGGCAGCGTCGAGGCGGCCCAGCAGGAGGCTCAGCTGGCGCCGACCCAGGTGCGGATCGTCGCCCCGGCGACGCGACCATTTCAGGTGGGTGTTCGCGCAAGTGAAGCGGCGCCCGTCGAGCCCGAAGCGCAGCAGGTGCGCAACGTGCCCGGAGTCGCTCCGCTCACCGCCGTCCGGGTACTCGAAGCGCAGCTCCGCAACCAGCTCCAGGCGTGTGGGCCGAAAACCCGTGGCGCAGCCATCGGGCTTGCCCCGGCCCTTGGCGCAGTAGCGCCAGTCCCAGCCGTGTGGACGAAGATGCCCGGCGATCCGATCGAAGACGTGCGGCTCGACCTCCTGCAGGCAGATCAGATCAGCGTCGAAGCCCGCAAGCGCGGTGAGCAGGCCCTGCCGCCGGGTCTCCGGTTCGAGCGCGCCAGGGGGCGAGTCTTCGTAGCGCCCCGGCTTGACGTAGGCATCGGCGAGAATGTTCCAGGTGACGACGGTGAAGCCGCTCACGCCTCCTCCAGCGCGTGCACGGTCAGCTCCATGGACTTGCCCTTGACGCGCTCACGGAAGGCCAGGGCCCAGGCAAATGCATCCTGCGTTGCGCGGTAGGTGTTCTCGCACACGAGCAGCGGCCGGTCGACGGCTTTCGTCAGCGCCTCGATGCGTGAGGCCGTGTTCACCGTGTCTCCGATGGCGGTGAACTCCTTCTTGCGGTGATAGCCGAGGCTACCGACCACGGCCGGCCCGGTGCAGATGCCGACGCCGATGCGAAACTCGTGATCGAAACGTTCCCGGAGGTAGGCATTGAACGGCGAGAGATTGCCCAGCATGCCGATCGCCGCTCGGACGGCGTGGAGCGAGGGGTTGTCACGCGAGGTGTCGTCGAGCCCGAAGACGACCATGATCCCATCGCCAAGGTACTTGTCGATGTAGCCGCCGTGCTCATCGGCGATCCGACCGACGGATTCGAAGTAGCGGTTGAGAATGTGGACCAGGTCGTAGGGCAGCGTTCGTTCGGCGAAGGACGTGAACGCGCGGATGTCCGAGAACAGCACCGCAACTTGCGCATCCTTGCCAACGGCACCGGCACCGACCTGCCCCTGGTCGATGGCGATGTCGATGTCCTCGGCGTCGAGGACGAGGCGCTTGAGCCGCACGGGGCCGCGCGCGCGGGTCTGACAGGCGAGCCGCACCTCGGGACTGAACCCCTTGGCTGCAGCGAGGCGCTGCTCGCGCTCGGTTCGCGGGAGCACGTTGTCGACGCCATCGAGGATCAGCACGCGACAGGTGGAACACAGCGCCCGGCCGCCGCAGACGTGGGTCATGGGAACACCCGCATCGATCGCACATTGGAGAATGCTGCGGTCGGAGCTGGCGCTGATGACGCGCTCGTCCTCGAACTGGAGCTGCAGCGTCGAGGCATCCGGCCCGGCCTCCGACGGATCAAGTTCGACCCGCTCGTCCGCGGGTAGGAATCGCTGCAGGTAGTCGTCCTGGGACCGGAGCTCGACGCGAGCCTCGCCGCGGGCGCAGAAGAACCCCCGGCTGCCGGTGCCGCAGCGCTCGAACAGGGGGCAGTCGAAGCAGTTGCAGCCCCGCGCCTCCACCGGTCCGTCGCTGCGACCCGTGGCGCAGAACAACGCTTCACTGTCGCGGCCCGGGTAGCTCGCACAGCTGCCGCAGTGCTTGATGCAGGTCGCGAGGTTCTCCGGCGTAATCGCGATTGTCGGGTGCTGCGCGCCGCGCTCGGTGCGCTCGGGCGCAAGGATCTCCTTCGGGTCGACCATGGCGACGGACGATAGCAAATCCGAGCCGGCCTCGGGCGTGGCCCTCAGGCCTTTCTGCGCTTCGCAAACGCGCTGGTCAGGGTGCGGCGGCGGAGGTAGGCGTAGACCTCGAGCAGCGGCAGCTCCTTGGGGCAGACGTCCTGGCACGCCATAAGTCCGAGGCAGCCGAATACGCCGTCTTCGTCCGCTACCACGTCAAACCAGTCGCCGCGGCCGCGGGCATCCCGCGGATCGAGCATGAAGCGGGCCACCCGGTTCATGCCGGCGGGTGCGAGAAAATCCGGACGCGTGTTGGCCACACCGCAGCTCGCGACGCAGCAACCGCACTCGATGCAGCGGTCGGACTCGTAGACTGCCTGGGCGACCTCGTCCTCCATCCGCGCCTCTGGAGCCTCGGGATCGAAGGGCTCTCGCTCCTCGATCCACGCCCCGACCCGCTCGCTCATGTCGCGGAACCAGGTGCCCGTATCGACGGACAGGTCACCGATGAGCTTGAAGGCCGGCAGCGGGTGCAGCCGGATGGGCAGCTCGAGGTCGGAGGTAAGCGTCTTGCAGCCCAGCGTGGGCCGGCCGTTGACGAGCATGCCGCAGGAACCGCAGACGGCAGAGCGGCAGGCGAAGTCAAACTGGAGTCCCGGGTCCTGCTCCTCGCGCAGGAGATTGAGCGCGCGGAAGAGCGTCATGTACGGCTCTTCGTCGAGCTCGAAGGTCTGCATGCGGGGCTTCGATTCCGGATCCTCCGGGTTGTAGCGGAAGATCTCGCAGCGCAGTCGGCGTGGTGTGTCGCTATTCATGCGCTTGCGGCCTCCCGCCAGGCGCCCGGTTTGAGATCGTGCCCCATCGGCGTCGCCGGCTCCGGCCGACCGGCCTCGCGCTGGGCGGCGTCGACACTCGCGTTGTACTCGTCGAGGGTCATGCGCATCTCCACGTGTTCGCTCTTCCCATGACCCCGGTCGCCGGGCGGCAGGTCGAGCAGCCCGACCGGCTCGTAGGTGAAACGCGGCGCGTGTTCGTCACGCCCCCAGTGCACAAGCGTTCGGTTGAGCCAGTTCAGGTCATCCCGCGCGGGGAAGTCCACCCGTGCGTGGGCGCCTCAGCTCTCGGTGCGCGCCAGGGCGCCCGAAGCGGTCACCCGGGCGAGGCGCAGCATCCCTGGCAGCCGCAGGGCGAAGCTGAGTTCGGGGTTGACTCCGGGCTCGCGGCACCGGAGTCCGGTTCTTGCGAGCTCATCGCCGAGCTGATCGATCTCCGTCACGGCATCGGCCAGATCCGAGCCGTTGCGGAAGATGCCGACCTTCCCGATCATCAGCTCTCCGAGCGCATCCCGGATCGCATAGATCGACCGAGACCCTTCCGGTCGCGCCAGCAGGTCATCGATGCGCTGCTGCTCGGCGGCTAAGGCCGCGCGAACCAGGCCCAGATTCGTTGCTGCCGTCTCCTTCCGCGCATGGCGTGCGGCGTGGATCCCCACGATGCGGCCGGCGACCAGGGTCTCGGCGAGACTGTTGCCGCCCAGGCGGTTGAAGCCGCGCATGTCCCAGCACGCGGCTTCGCCGGCGGCGTAGAGCCCGGCTATGCCGTAGGCTGCGCCGTCCTTGTTCACACGAACGCCGCCCATGGAGTAGTGCTGGCTCGGCCGGACGGGAATCAACGCCTCCCAGGGCCGGATGCCGAGGAAGTCGCGGCAAATCTCCCAGACCTCCCGGAGCTTGGTCGTCAGATGCGCTTCCCCGAGGTGCCGGAGATCCATCCACAGATGCGGCCCCGCCGGGTGGTCGACGCCCTTGCCGTCGAGGATCTGCCGCATCATGTGGCGGGACACCACGTCGCGGCTCGCGAGTTCCTGCTTGTCCGGTTCGAGCTCGACGAGAAAACGTTCGCCGTCGGCATTGAGCAGGAATCCGCCGTCGCCCCGGCACCCCTCGGTGACGAGGATGCCGCTGGGCCAGAGCCCGGTTGGATGGAACTGCACCGCTTCCATGTTGCCCAGCGGCACGACGCCCGTATCCATGGCGAGCACGGCGCCGGTCCCCTCATTGATGGTCGCGTTTGTCGTGAAGCCGCCATAGATTCGCCCATGCCCGCCGGTGGCGATGACCGTGGACGGCGCGAGGAAGGCGTGGAGCCGGCCGGTTCGCAGGCACCGCACCGCGGCGCCGTGGCAACGCGCCCCATCCTGGATCAGCGCGAGGGCCTCCATCCGATCGCGGACCGTGATGCCCAGCCGGATGACCTCGCTGTCGAGCGCGAACAGTGCGGCGTGCCCCGTACCCGCCGCGGCATAGCAGGCGCGCCACTTGGCCGTCCCGCCGAAATCCCGCTGCGCGATCAGGCCGTGGTTCTCGGCCGGCTCGTCGATCTCGACCTTGTCGCCCTTGATGAAGTAGCGGTTCGGCCCGCTCTTCATGCGACTCCAGGGCACGCCCCAGTGCGCCAGCTCGCGGACCGCCAGCGGCGCGTGGTCGGCGAAGATGCGGGACACCTCCTGGTCGGCGCCCCAGTCGGAACCCCGCACGGTGTCGAGGAAATGGACGTCCGGGCTGTCGCCCTCGGCCTTCACGCAGTTGGCCAGCGCCGCCTGCATGCCGCCCTGGGCAGCACAGCTGTGGCTGCGGCGCGGCGGCACCAGCGACAGGATCGTCGCCTCGAGGCCGGCCGCGGCCGCCTCCATGGCGCAGCGCTCGCCGGCGAGGCCGCCGCCGATCACGAGTACGTCGCTTGTGTGAATGTGCGCCATGTGAGCGAGTCCTTACTGCAGCAGGAACGCCAGCGGCGGCGGAAGCCACCCGGCGAGCACGACAAGGATGAGCAGGCCGAAGCCGAGGAAGAACCAGAGCACGAAGCGCTCCAGCCGTTCCAGGGTTTCGCGCCTGAGCCGCTCGCCGAGACCCCACTTCACGGCGAGCCGGTAGAGCCCGACCCCGGCGTGGAACTCGACGCAGACCAGGAGCAGGCCGTAGACCCAGACGAGACCCGCGCCGGTCCGGGCCATCGACGTCACGGCCTCGATGCCGATGCGTTCGCCCCATAGCGGGGTAAACACATCCATCGCCATGAGCACGAGGTGGAAGCTCCCCAGGACGCCGACGATGATTCCCGTGCGGACCTGCCAGACCCAGAGTATCGAGGCGGAGAGGGGCGCCACCGCCGTGATGCGATCGCCCCCGTGCCAGGCCTTTCGCGCTCGGTGCAGCTCGCCCGCAAGCTCGAAGAAGCGCCGACGCTCGCGCAGCTGGGCAGGCACCTTGCGCAGTGCCGTGACCACGTGCAACAGGAAGAGGGCGAAGATCACCACCACCGTCGGCTGGGCAATCCACAGAATCTCGAGCCCCTCCGCGAGCCAGTCGAAGCCGCGGGTACCCAGCAGAATCGAACCGACGAAGATCATGTGGCCTCACATGAACAGCGCCAGCAGCAGGCCGCTGCCGCCGCTGAGCAGTTCCATCCATAGCTGCTGGCGCGGCGCCGGGGTGCGCGGGAGGTCGAGCGACTGCGTCGGACGACGTACGCGTTCGCGGTCGAGCACACCGGCGGCCGGGTTCTTCATCGGCGATTCCATCGGTCGGGAACTCCAGTTTGCGGTTGCGCTCCGGAGGACAATTTGCGGTCGATCAAAAGCAGCCCATCCGATTTGACCGCCTTCCCAGCGCGTCGGAAACTCCCGGTCATGCTGATCACGCTTTTCAGCCTAGTGTTCGTTGCCGCGGAAGCCGAATCGAGTCGCGACCGGGAGACCTTCTTCGCCCTTAGCGTCGAATCCCCCGGACGCTTCCTCGAGCAGCTGGAGCGGCGCGCGCGGGCGCTCGAGGTCGAGGCGCCCGAGCACTGCAACGCGGTGCCTGGCACAACGGAGCTAGCGAGCGCCCTCAGGCGCGAACTCGAGGCTCTGCCCTACCCTGACCGGCGCCGCTTTCCCGAGCAGTTCCTGCACGCAGCAGGCGGCCCGAGCGCTTCCGACCGCGACGTGATGGCCGATGCCTGGCACCTGCTCGCGTCCCCGTACTGCAGCGGGCGGCCGATCGTCCAGGGCATCACGTTCCGCGCCCTCGGCACCGAGTACGGCGCCGCCTTTCACTACGCGCCGTCGGCGAACGACTACGCCGAGACCTTGGCCGGCCAGTGGTGCGGACCCTTCGACGACCTGCGCCTGTTCGATGGGTTCATCGTGGTCGACCGGCAGGGCTTCGCGGCCGACTACAGCCTCGAGGTCGACCCGGACAGCGAGGACCAGAATCTGGTGGTCCGGTACGAGCTACCGGCGCCCGCCATCTTCCGGCTTCGCTACCAGCCACGGCGCGACCGGATGGTGCGCTTCTACGCCTCCATGGAGCGGCACCACCAGGTGTACCGCCGCTGCGAGCACCCGCGCGAGCACCCGACGGGCCCGTCGTCGGCGCTCATCGAGTAGGGCTTCGGACGCCATCCGGCTGACCGCCTATACTCGACCGGGAGTGGATTGAGGAGAACGAGTATGAAACTCGAGGATGTCGCCGGCATCGGACCGGCAACGGCAAAGCAGCTTGCTGCGGCGGGCTTCGGCACCGTCGCGGCACTGGCCAAGGCCAGGCCTGATGCCCTGGCGGCGGTTCCTGGCTTCGGCCCTGCGCGCGCGGCGCGGGTGATTGCGGCCGCGACAGCCCTCGCGGCAGCAGGCCCGCGGACGCTCACGGCTCGCAAGAAGGCCACGGCGAAGAAGACCGTCGCGAAGAAGTCCGCTGCGAAGAAGACCGTCGCGAAGAAGACTGCCGCGAAGAAGACCGTCGCGAAGAAGACTGCCGCGAAGAAGACCGTCGCAAAGAAGACTGCCGCGAAGAAGACCGTCGCGAAGAAGACTGCCGCGAAGAAGACTGTGACAAAGAAGGCCGTCGCAAAGAAGGCTGAACCGAAGAAGGCCGAACCGAAGAAGCCGGAGCCGAAGAAGGCAGCCGCAAAGAAGCCGAAGCCGAAAAAGTCGGCGGCAAAGGGGTCGAAATCGAAGCAGGCCAAATCGAAGAAGTCGAAGTCGCCGAAGAAGTCTGCGGGCAAGAGCGCCAAGGCCCAGAAGAAACCGAAGGCGACCGTCAGCAAGAAGGCAGACAAGAAGTCCAAGGCGAAATCAGCAGGCAAGAAGACGAAGAAGCCCGCAACCAAGAAGCCGGAGAAGAAGGGCAAGAAGGCCGCCGGCAAGCGCGCGAAAGCGCCGAAGAAGGGCGGCAAGAAGAAATCCGGAAAGAAGAAGTAGCGCGACCGGGCTGGCCGCCGCTCAGCCGGTGGTCAGCGTCTCCGGCCGTGGCGCGATCGGACGGAGGCCGTCTCGTTCGAGACCGAGCCGACCCGTCGCGGCCGCGCCACGGCGCAGGCCCCTGGCCGGCGCGAGCATGAACAGATCCCCGTTCCTGCCCACCAGCTGCCGATCGACACCCAGCTCCCGCGCAAGGGCCGCATGCGCGGCCATGTGACGGTCCTCGCCGTGCACCGGAATGGCGGTCCTCGGACGCACCCAGCGGTACATGTCGGCGAGCTCCTCGCGGGCAGGATGTCCCGACGCGTGGATCGGCTCGGCGCAATCCTCGTCCTGGACCACGTCCACGCCGCGCTCCCCGAGCCGGTCGACGAGCGCCGCCACGGCCGGCTCGTTGCCGGGAATCACGCGTGAGCTGAACAGCACCCGGTCACCGGGTTCCAGGTCAAAGTCCCGGGAGGTGCCGGAAGCAAGCCGGTCAAGTGCCGCGCGCGATTCCCCCTGACTGCCGGTCGCGATCGCCAGTACCTCGTGCCGGGGCAGGTAGCCGAGATCCCGCGAATCGATGAAGCGGAAACGGTCGTCCCAGACGCGTGCTGCAACGGCTGCACGATGATAGGTGCGCAGCGAACGACCGAGCAGTCCGGCGTGCCGACCGGTGTGGAGAGCGAGCTTCGCCAGCGTATGTAACCGGGCCACGTTGCTGCCGAAGCAGGCGATCACCACCCGCCCGGGCGCGCCGGCGACCTGGGCCTTCAGCCCCCGATACAGCGCAGCCTCCGAAGGCGATCGCCCCGGCACCGTCGCGTTCGTCGAATCGCACACCATGGCCAGAACGTCCTCGTCGCCGAGCGCCTCGAAGCGCTGACGATCGAAGACCGGCCCGACGACCGGATCCGGATCGAGTTTCCAATCGCCGGTGTGGAAGACGGTCCCGGCGCCGGTGCGGATGACGAGCGCCTGGGATTCCGGCGTGGAGTGCGTCAGGTTCACCCATTCAAGATCGAAGGGCCCTACGGTCAGCCGGCTGCGCGGCGCGACGATACGCAGCGGTACGATCCCCAGAAGTTCAGCCTCGGCGAGCTTGCGCTTGAGGATCTCGGCGGTGAACGGGGTCGTATAGACCGGGCACCGCAGCTTCGGCCAGAGGTGGGCGACCGCGCCCACGTGGTCCTCGTGAGCGTGGGTGACGACGATCGCCTGCAGCTGCCGTCGGCGCTCGACGATGAATCCCGGATCGGGCATCTGTACCTGCGGACCAGGCTCGCCGGTGCGCTTGAAGGTCACACCGCAATCGACCATGAGCCACGCCCCGTCGTGGCCGTACAGGTTCAGATTCATGCCGATCTCGCCGGTGCCGCCAAGCGGCAGAAACCAGAGATCCTCGGTGGCCGGAGTCATCGGATTGGGTCCAGGAATTTCGCCAGGCCGGGGAGCTTAGCCGCCGGGGTCGGTAGAAACGTGAAGCAACAGCGACTCATCCCCAGCGCGTCGACCCACCGTCGCAGCCGTCGCCCGAAGGGCTTGGGCTTCTCCGCGAACAGTCGGACGCCGATGTCCAGCGCGTGTTGCTGCAGCCGGGCGCGGTCGCCAGCCAGCGAGGTCTGCAGGTTACGAGCCTGTTCGGGCGGAAGCTGCACGGCGACGAGTGCTGCCAGCTCGGCGCAATCGTGTTCGTCGCCCAGCGCCTCGGCCAGCCGGTCGAGTTCGTCGGCCCAGGCATCGAGCGGACCGGGTCTGATACCAGAGGTACTTCGCTTGCTTGCGCCAATCGTGGAAGGACGCCGTCTCCCCCACCCTTCGGGCCAGCCGGAACCCGATCCGGCCCTGGTGGTAGGTGGTCCGGTGGCCGGCAACGAGAATCGGCACGGCGGCGCCCGCAAAGGTCGACCGGGCTATCCGACGACCTGACTCGTCGAGCCGATCGACGAGCGCGGCGCGGGCCGATCCCGACATCAGCACCTCGACTTCGCGGTCGTATTCGCTGCCGAAGCGATCGAGCGCCTGCCGGAGACGTGCGTTCTCCGCGTCGGGCTCGAGAGCCTCAAGGACCTGAGCCGCAGTTCGGGTCCGTACCCACGCTTCGCGGCAGGGCGCCAGCCCGCGGGCGACGTCCCGCCACGCCCGGTTGGCCGTACGGAACACCTGGCGTTCCAGGCCGGGGGCCGCGAGGCGCAGGAGACCACGGAGCTTCTTCATGTCCTGCCGGATCGCATGGACGCATCGCTCCGGTGGATCGAAAGCCACCAGCGCAGCCCGAGCGTGCGCTACGAGGTCGCCCATGACGCGCCGCAGCCCCAGTAACGGCTGCTCATCCCTTCCCAGTCGCATGCGTGTACCCAACGTGGCCCTGCATGAATGCTAGTCCGTCAGTTGGAAACTTGCTCTGTCGCCGATCGACCGGCCCGGTTTCCCCACGGCGTGTCGTATACAATGCGGCGTCGGTAAATTGCTGGGGGCAACACATGACAGGTCGCTGGAGCGACGACGGCTTTCTCGACGGGATCCGGGCCCAGGCCGATCCGCTGGCGGACGCGACGGTCCGCGCGCTGATCGACGAGCATGGCATCGCCAAGGCCAACCAGGTCTTCGCCACCCTGCGTACGGAACGTTGCCCGCTGCCCGAGGACACGCCCGGCCCGCTGCGCGACTTCCTTGATCAGACCGACCGGCTGCCTGCCGGTGTCGATCAGGATCGCCTGGCAAAGGGCGCCGATGCGTTCATGGAGCGCGCGGCTTCGGGTGCCATGATCCTGCTGGCTTCAAGTCTGCCGCAGGGCTACGGCGCGCCATCCCTCTGCGAGGTGCTCACGGTCTCCGACAACCTCGCAACGCACCCCTACAAGCGGCTGATGGGCGTCGTGCAGCTGCTTGTGAACCTCGCAACGCCCGGCGCCTTCCGCCCCGACGGCGAAGCGATCGTCAGCGCCCAGAAGCTGCGCCTCCTGCACGCCGGTGTCCGGACCATCGTGCCGAAGTACCGGCCTGACTACCTCGAGCGTTTCGGCCCGCCGAGCAACCACGAGGACATGCTTGCGACCATCATGGCCTTCTCGTACCTGGTCGTGGACGGGTACCGGGCCCTGGACCTCGAGTTCGAGGCCGCCGAGGACTTCTACTACAGCTGGGCCGTATTCGCGCAGATGATGGGGATCCACCCCGATGGCGCGCCGGACGACGCGAGCTTCGTACCGACCGACCTGACGGCAGCGAAAACCTTCTACGATGCCTATTCGCGCCGCAACTACACGCCGGCGAGCGAGAATCCACACGGGCCCGAGCTGGCGGCGAAGAACCTTGAGATGATGGAGAACATGATCCCGCACACGCTGCGCATCCTCGGGTTCGGCCGCGCGCCACGGGTCCTGATGACGGAGCTGCTGACGCCCGAAGCGATGGCTCGCGTTGAGATCGAACCCGCAAGCACCGGAGGCCTGGGCGACCGGCTGCTCCATCTCGGCCTGATGCTGGCCCAGGACTTCTCGAAGGAGACGCCACACCTCGTGGACATTCTCGCGCGGCACGTGTTCCAGGGCATGATCGACGCGGCGCGCGGGGGCCAGGTGGCCTTCGTGATTCCCGATTCTCTGGAGGCACTGCGCGGGGAGGGCCTGGTATGAACACGACAGCACCGTTCCCGGATTCGAAGATTTACCGCTTCGCGGTGATTTCGATCGTCCTCATGCTCGCGCTCAACATCGCCAGTAGCTTCGTGGTGAAGGGCTGGATCGGTGCCGGCTTCAACACCGCGCTTGTGTCGCTCATCTGGTTCGCCTACGCCTTCCGCGCGCGCAACGCGATGCTGTGGAACTGGCTCATCCTTGCCCTGGTCGCGGGCTTTGCCGAGCTGGCCGCTGACTGGTGGCTGGTCACCCAGACGAAGACCCTGGTCTACGTCGAAGGGCCGAAGGTCGTGGTCTCCCCGATCTACATGCCCTTCGCCTGGATGCTGGTGCTCGTCCAGATCGGTATCGTGAGCCAGTGGCTGCGGCACAAGATGGCGCTGCCGCTCGCCGCGCTGGTCACCGGCCTGATCGCGGGCCTCAACATCCCGCTCTACGAGAGCCTCGCGAAGTTCGCCGACTGGTGGTACTACCGGGACACGCCCATGATCCTGAATGCGCCCTACTACATCATCCTCGGCGAATTCCTGATCGGCCTGCCGCTTGCCTACATGGGGCTCAAGCTGATGGACCGGATCCGGCCGGCGCTGGCGGCGGGACTCGGGCTCGTATTGGGAGCGGTCATCTGGGTCTCTTATTATGTTGCAGTGGCGCTGGTGGGCTGACCCGATCGTGGCGATGCGACTGTTCACAGGGCTGCTCCTGGCGATCACGCTGGCCCTGCACGTGCACGCATCGGAGCCCCTACGAGGCCCCGACCTCGACTACCTCGTCGATGTCGACGGGCAGCTGACGCCCGCGGAAGTCCTCGCCGCTGAGGGCTGGGATTCAAAGGACGACGCCGTGCCGAGCTTCGGCTTCCGAGACGAGGTCTTCTGGTTCCGCCTCGCCCTCGACAACCCGGATGTCGTTCCCTCCGAGCGCCTGATCGAGATCCTCTATCCGATGCTCGACCAGGTCGATCTCTACCTCCTGCGAGGCGACGAGATCATCGGACCCTGGCGTACGGGCGACGCGGCGCCCTTCGATCAGCGCCCGGTCGCCCACCGTAACCTCGTCGTGCCCATCGAGCTCGGACCCGGCGAGAACCTCCTGCTCATGCGGGTGGAGACCACCGGCGTCATGCAGATGCCGATCAAGGTCTGGATGCCGCTCGATTTCGTCCAGTACGACGAGATCCAGTCGATGGTCGAGGGGGCCTACTTCGGGATCATGATCGTGATGATCCTCTACAACCTCTTCCTGTTCCTGAGCCTGCGGGAAGCGCGCTACTTCTATTACGTGTGCCACGTCGGCGTATCAACGCTCTTCCTCGCCACGATGCACGGACTCGCGAATCGCTACCTCTGGCCGGACGCCATCTGGTGGCAGGAACGCGCGGTCCCAACGCTCGTTGCCCTGTCCGTCGTCTTCATCTGTCTATTCGTGACGTCGTTTCTCGGCATCAAACGGGATTCGAAGGCAGGGCGGTGGTTCCAGGGGCTGATCGCGGCCGCGTCGATCACGACGGTGCTCTCGCTCTTCGTCCCCTACGAGGTGTCCCTCCGTGTCGCGGGCCTGCTGAGTATCGTCAGCCTCGCGTCGTCCCTGGCAGTGAGTATCCGCGGGTGGGTGGTCGGCGAGCCATCGGCACGATATCTGGTGTTCGCGTGGGGCGCCTTCGTGCTCGGCTGCATCGCCCTGGCCCTGAACAAGTTCGGCGTGCTGCCCAGCGTTCCGCTGACCGAACAGGGCATGCTGATCGGCTCGGTGGTCGACGTCGTCCTGCTGTCGATCGCCCTGGCTGATCGCGTGCGCGAAGAACGGGCGCTGCGGGAGCAGGCCCAGCAGCACGCCCTGGCGGTCGAACATGCCGCGCGCGAGGAGCTCGAGCAGGCGGTCGACGACCGCACGCGCGAGCTCAACGACGCCATGGTCCAGCTCCAGGCCGCGAACGAGCAGCTCGAGCAGCTCTCCAACGTCGACGGACTCACCTCGGTCCACAACCGACGCTTCTTCGACAACATGCTGGAGGAGCACTGGACGGCTTCCGAGCAGGAGGACTCCGACCTCAGCCTCATCCTCTTCGACGTCGACCACTTCAAGCAGGTGAACGACATCCACGGCCACCTGCTCGGGGACGAATGCCTCAAGGCGATCGCCGGCTGCATCCACGAGGTGATGGCCCCGCACGACCATGTCCTCGCGCGCTACGGCGGCGAGGAGTTTGCCGCGATTCTCCCGGGGGTCGACGGCAACCGCGCTGCCGAGCTTGCCGAAGCGGTCCGCGTCGCGGTGGCGAAGCTCAAGATCCGCTTCGAGGACCGGGAGATCTCGGTGAAGATCAGCGCGGGCGTCGCCGGTCGCAAAGACCGGGTCGACTCAGCGATCCAGCTGGTCAACTGGGCCGACCATGCCCTTTACCAGGCCAAGGAGACCGGCCGCAACCGGATCTGCCGCTACGGCTGATCGGGCCCGCTGCGCAGCGACCGGATCAGGGGCCGCCGCCGTCCAGGACCGAGTCGTAGAGCTGCACTCCGGTCTGCCCGTCGAAAACCTCCAGCCGCAGGTCGCCGGCGCCGTCAGAGCCGCGCACGCTCCGTCCCTCAGTCCGGATCATCACCGGCTGGTCGCGATCGGTGCATACCGCGGCAAAACCGGACCAGATCCCGCGTAGCTGGCCGCCGACCACCGCCCCGCTGCTGAACCAGCCGGGTCCACCGTCGGCCGCCCGGGCCGTGGCCGACACCAGGAACAGCTCGTCGCCGGGGGCGACGGGCGCGAGCGCGACCACGTGGAAACCATTGCGCAGCGTCACCTCCCGGACGATCTGTTCGTCGTCGGTGAGCCTGATCCGCTCGGAGAAGAGAATCCCTTCGGTGCCGTCCGGCAAGGGGCCCCGCACGGTCACGTCGAAATCCGCGTTGCCGGTCACGTTGTCATCGGTCGTCATCGATAGCGTCACGACCGTGGCCTGGCCGTCGTCGCGATTCACGTCGAAAGCGGCGAAGCCCGGAACCCCCTCGACCGCGTAGCCGCCGAAGTTCAGCCCGCCCTGCAGGCGCCGATCGCCCTCGGTGAAGAGCATTTCGAGCCCCCAGCTTCCCCCCTCCTCGAAGGACTCGGGATAGCGGAGGCGCACAGAACCCACCACGAACGCGGGACACGCCAGCGCCGGGTCGGTCGCGATCGGCAAATCGACCGCCGGGGCGACGGCGCCCGCCCGCTGCACGACGACGGGTTCACCGGCTTCGGGCCGGGATCGTTCACCGCCGCCGAGCTGTCCGTCGGCATTCACACCCCAGCAGTTGAGGTCATCGCCCCAGCTACCGCAGGCGAAGTCGTAACCCGCAGCGAACAGCTCGGGCTGCGGGGGCGGTACGCACTCGATGGGCTGCGAGGTCAGCTCGAAAGCGTCCAGCGTCAGTTCCGCGTACTCGCAGCTGATGCCCTGGCCCGGCGTCTGGATGAGTCCAGTCGCGCGCTCGAAGCGGCAGGAGCGCCCAAGGAGGTTGAGGCAGCGAGTCTGGCCGAACGGCGTGGACCAGCAGGAGTGGCGCCCACCGACGGCATACAGGGACGACAGGCCGCCAGTCACCTGGGGTATCCGCGGACCGACGAAGTCGCCGCGGAGAAGACCCTGCGCGCTCTGTAGGAAGTAATCGCGGCCGGTGCACAGCAGCTGGCCGTCAGATCGAAAGCAGAACGAGAAGGGGCCGCCGGTCTCGATGCCCTGGCCGGGAAAACGGCGCGGACCCGCCGGCATTGCACCACCGGCATTGAGCGTCGCGGCTTCCTCGTCCGTCGCGGGTAGCTCGCCCCAGCACCAGACTTCCTGTTCGGCCCCCGAAACCTCGGCGCAGGCGTAGCGATCGCCAACGTGCAGATCGAAGACGACGTCCTCGAAGACGATCTCCACGGGCTCGAGCACCGGCTCCGAAGTGGGCTCACCGCCCAGCTGTCCGACGTCATTGCGGCCCCAGCAGAAGACCGACTGGGACCCGAGCGGGACGGTCGCGCAGGTGAAGCCGTTGCCGGCCCGGACGATGGCGCGACCACCCACCGGAACCATGGCCTCGACGGGCCCGAGGCGCTCTTCGGTCGTCCCGTCGCCGAGCGCACCGAAGCGGTTGTTTCCCCAGCAAACGATGTTGCGGAACGGCTGAGTCGTCGCGCAGGCGTGATCGTAGCCCGCCGATACGTCGAGCGCCGGCTCGTCGGCCGGCAAGGGCACGACGACTGCGCCCTCGCGCGCGTCCCGGTCGAGCTGCCCGAGCTGGCCGACCGCGTTGGCGCCCCAGCAGTGCAGCGCGCCGGTATCGAGAACACCGCAACCGAAGCGAAAGCCGAGGGACAGGGACCTGAGGCGACCCTCGAGGCCGAGGACACCGGTTCCGGTGAGTTCCGTCATGGCGCTGCCCTGGGCGAGGCGCCGGCCGTCGCCCACGCAGCGCAGGTTGCCGCCCTCGATGAAGCAGAAGGCGCCCGGATGGCCCACGAAGCCGTCGGCGGGACCTGCGGCGGCAAGCTCGAGGCGCGGCTCGGGGCCGCCCGGCACGCTGCCGTCGAGCCCCCAGCAATACACCTCGGTCGGCGTAGCGACACACGTGGTCGCGAAACCCGGCAGCAATTCGACGATCCCTTGCGGAGCTAGCGCCGCGACCACCGGCGTCGCGGACACGAGACCAGGCGTTTCCGCCGCAGGTACGCCGAGCTGGTCGGCGTAGTTGGAACCGAGGCACCGCACGACTCCTGCAGCGTCGAGCGCACACGTCACGATGTCGCCAGCCCCGATGGCGACCTGGTCCGGCTCGAGGCCGACGACAGCGACCGGCTCCCGCTGCGCCGCGTTGATCGCGCCGCTGCCGGCCTGGCCGTAGTCGTTGCGGCCCCAGCAGTAGGCGAGTCCGGAAGCGATGGCGCAGGTGTGATCGACCGTGCTGCTGAGCGCAGTCACACTCGCTAGATCAACGGAGACCGGGCGTCGGGCCACGTTGTCGACTGCAGGAACCCCGAGCTGCCCGTCGCGGTTACTGCCCCAGCAGAACAGCTGCCCGTCCTGGGCGTCGATCAGCGCACAGGTGTGGTTCGCGCCGGCGACCAGCTGGATCGCAGGGCCCGGAAACACCGCGTCGACCGGCTCGGGAAATCGCCGATCGACCGTTCTGCCGTCACCGAGCTGACCGAGATCGTTCGCACCCCAGCACCACGGCGTTCCGGCGACGATGGCGCAGCTGTGCCGACCGCCTGCAGCCACGGCGGTGGCTGGTGGTAGGCTGTAGACGCTCTCGGCCAAACCCCGCGCCGGTGACGGGTCGCGCCCCGTCTGCCCGCGATCGTTGTTCCCCCAGCAGTGCGCGCGCCCGTCGGCGACCGCACAGCCGTGGCCACTGCCGAGGCTCCCCGCTGAAACGCCGTCGAGCGGCACGAGGATGCGCTCGCTGGCGACGGCCGAGAGCGCGGAAAGGGCCAGGGCCCCGAAGATCCATCTTCTCATTGCATAGCTCCCCACAGCCCGGAATGGGCGCTGCGGCCGCGATTCTCTCCAACGACTCGCCTCATGCCAATACAATTGCGTGCGCAATCGCGTACGACATTCGTCGCGTTCCGGCCCCGACCAGACGTTGACTGCACGTACGGCGTGCTAATCTGCGGCCGTTTCCTACTCGGTAGCCTCTGATGACCACGCCCTTCAACCGCTGGCGCCCCCATCCCTGGCACGGCATCGACGTCGGCCCGAGCCCGCCGTCCATCGTCCACGCCTTCATCGAGATCACGCCCTTCGACCTGATCAAGTACGAGGTCGACAAGGTCACCGGCTACCTGGTCGTCGACCGACCGCACCGGACGTCATCCCTGCCGCCGACGCTCTATGGCTTCGTGCCGCAGACTTACTGCGGCAAGCGGGTGGGCAAGCTGATGCCCGAATCCAAGGGCGGCGACGGGGACCCACTCGACATCTGCGTGATCAGCGAGCGTCCCATCGCCCGCGAGGCGGTGCTGCTGCGCGCGCGCGTGCTCGGGGGCCTGCCCATGCTCGATGACGGCGAGGCGGACGACAAGATCATCGCGGTGCTCCACAACGACTCGGTCTGGAGCGAGGTGCGCGACGTGAGTGAGATGCCCGAGCAGTTCGTCCAGCGGCTCATCCACTACTTCAGCACCTACAAGCAGATGCCGGGCGAACCCAACCCCGCAAGCGTCGGCAAGCCCTACGGTCCAGACCACGCACACGCCGTGATCGAAGCTGCGGTCGCCGACTACCACGAGGAGTACAGCCTCCTCGGCTAGCCCGAGCGGAATTGCTCAGGAAGTCTCGAGATCAGCGAGGTCGAGGATCTCGACCCGGTCGCGACCCTTGTGCTTTGCGGCGTAAAGAGCCGCATCCGCCGCACGCAGCAGGTCGGGCGGCTCCATGCCGTCGTCGGGCACGGCGTGGGCGATGCCGATGCTGACCGTGACCACGCTTGCAACGCTGCTTTCCGGATGATCGAGGCTCAGGCGCCGGACGGCGCGGCGTACGCTTTCGGCCCGTTCGCGGGCAGCGGCCGGCTCCACGCCGGGCAGGAGCAGGCAGAACTCCTCGCCACCGTAGCGCGCAGCGATGTCGCCCGCGCGCCGCGCATACGAGCTCAGCACCAACCCGATCTCCTGCAGGCACACATCCCCCGACGCGTGACCCTTGGCGTCGTTGAACGCCTTGAAATGGTCCACATCGATGAAGGCCAGCGACAGCGGCCGCTGCTGGCGCCGGGAGCGCCGCCACTCCTCCGTGAGCTCGCGGTCGAAGCGCCGGCGATTGGCGAGCTTGGTCAACGAATCGGTCGTCGATTGGCGCTCGAGCTTGACGTTGATCTCGCGCAGCGCAAGCGTCTTCTCCTCGACGAGGCGGCCGAGGACGACTTCGCGCTGATGGGCGAGGCGTAGCCGGTGGCGGACCGCAAGCCCCAGCAGGAGCAGCAGACCGAGCGCAGCGGCGAGCCGGGCGCCGGTCGTCTCGTGCCACGCCGGCAGGATGCGGATCGGCAGGCTGACCGTCTCACTCCACTCATCGAAGCCCCGCGAGCTCTGGAGCTCGAGCGCGGTCTCGCCATGGCGAAGATTGGTGTAGCTGATCGCGCGCGCGTCACCGAGCTCCACCCAGCGGTCATCGCGACCGGCCAGCCGCGCCCGCAATCGAAGGTGATCGACCGCGATCATGGTGGGCGCCGTGACCTCGATGGTAGTGCGTCGGCTTCCGGCCTCGATCCGGAGCCCGTCGCCCAGCGTCACCGGCTGGTCGTCGACGGTCGCGGCGAGGAATCGTGGTTTGGGAGGTGGCGGCAGCACCCGGGTCGCAGCGGATTCCTGAACGAACGCCACGCCGCTCGTCGTCGCGAAGACCAGGCGACCGTCCGGAAGCCTGAGACCCGCTGATCCGAAGCCGCCGATGCCGTTCGGCGTCAGGAGACCATCCGAGGGCTGGAACTGGTAGGCAACGATTCGTTCAGCGGCCCCGTCCAGGGCGGCTCGCAGGCTGGCGAGATCGACGCGTGCGATGCCCAGGTTACTGGACAGCCAGAGATGACCCTGCCCATCATCGATGACCGACCAGATGCTGTTGTCCGGTAGGCCAAGAGACTCGTCGATTTTCCGGAAGCCGCTGCCGTCGAAATGCAGCAGGCCTGCCGATAGCGTGCCCATCCACAGGGCGCCCCCTGGGCCGTCCCGCGCGAGCGCCACGATCGCCGGGTCCGTGAGCTGCAGCCGATCCGCAAGGGATGTGATCGTCCCATCCGCCGCGACCAGCGCCGGACCCAGCCGCGTCCCGACGGCCAGCGCCTCACCATCCAGCGGGAGGATCGAGAAGATGCTCGGCGACGGCAGGCCCTCTGCCGCACCGAAGCGCCGCCAGCCGCCGCCCTCCCGGCGGAAGAGGCCGTCCCGGGTGGCAACCCAGACGGCACCCACAGCCGTCCGCACGACGGCGGAAATCCAGCTGCTCTCGAAGCCGGGCTCCGCGACGGGCGATTCACCGGGTCGCCAGCGATACAGGCCCGGGCGGAGGCCTAGCCAGAAGACGCCCTCACCGTCGGCTGCGATCACGCTGAGCTCGCCCGGCGCAGCGGCGGGCGCAAAAGGCTCAGCCGGCGCGAACGCTTGCCCGTCGTAGCGATTGAGCCCGCCGTTCGAGGTGATGGCCCAGAGCGTCCCCGCGTGCCACTCCATCCCGATCACATTCGACCCATCGAGCCCGTGACGGGCGTCGCGCTGGAGCACGGGGGCGTCCGTCAGCCGCACGAGGTCGCTGGTGGTGCCGATCCAGACGACGCCTTCTCGATCGACCAGTAGGGACTGGATATTGTTCGTGGCGAGCCCCGAACGCTGGTCGATCCACTGCACCTCGCCGTCGGCCCAGCGACCGGCACCGCGGTTGTAGGTCCCGAACCAGAGCACGCCGTTTCCGACCGGCGCTACCTCGCTGACGGCCGCGTCGGGCCCGAGTTCGAGGCGGACATCGAAGCCGTCGGCACCCAACGTGCCGATCCGCCCGGCGGTCGTACCCGCCCACAGCGTGCCGTCCGGCGCGTTCGCCATGGCCTCGACGCGTTCGTTCGGTTCCAGCGCGGCGCGCACGAACCCGTCGACCGTCCGGCGGACCAGCCCGCCCTCCTCGCCGACCCACAGGGTGCCCGTTGCATCGAATCCCAGCCGGTAGATGATCGGCCCGGCGCGCTCACCGTCGCCGCCCGGGAAACCGCCGTCATGATCAAAGCAGCTCAGCGTCTCCGCCGCCCGGCACAGGCCGGCGAAGGAGCCGTACCAGATGGCGCCGTCCGCCCCCTGGGCCACCGCTCGAAGCTCCGGGTGCGGCAGCGCATCGGCGATCGGATCGCGCCGAACGATCCCCTCCCGGAGCGTGTAGACATCCCCGCTGGCGGTCGTGACCCGCAGCTGGCCTGGCGCCTCCTCGAGTATGCCGCTGATGTTGTGGCTCGCGACCGCCGGATTCACGTGTCGATTGAAGGCCGTGAGCCGCTGGCCGTCGTAGCGCAGCAGGCCGCCGTAGGTACCGATCCAGAGCAGGCCGCTCGCGTCCTGGTGCAATGCGGTGATGAGCCTCGAGGGCAGGCCCGCGGAGATCCCGTAGGACTGCAGCGTGAAGGCCGAAAGGGGCGTCCGACCTACGTTCTTGGCACACGTGGGAGCCGGCCACTGCAGCAGCAGGGCCAGCAGAATGACGATCCCGTGCTGCCGGAACTCCATGCGGCCACAGCCTAGCGTCGCCGGGGCGCGGCAGGCGTGATGACCGACCGCCCCGGTTGAATTGACGCACTTATTCACAATTCGAGGCTGTCACCAGCGCCATAACCCTAGCGATACTGCGGCTTGTCGCTTGTGGGTGATACGATGACGCCAGTCATTTGCCCACTCATTGCAAGCAGGTTTCCTTGATCATGCCGAGCATTCTTGCCGTTGACGATTCCGCATCTCTACGGGAAATGGTTCGATTCACCCTCAGTGAAGCCGGGTTCGATGTCCTCGAAGCCGAGGACGGCGTCCAGGCGCTCGAAGTGGCGCGCAAGACGTTGGTCGACGCCGTCATCGCCGACGTCCATATGCCGAACATGGACGGCATCGAACTGATCAAACATCTCCGAGCCCTGTCGGGCTACAAGTTCGTTCCGATCCTGATGCTCACCACCGACGCGGACAGCAACCTCAAGAAGGAGGCCGCGGCTTCCGGCGCCACGGGTTGGCTCGTCAAGCCGTTCAGCCCGGACCGGCTCCTGGCGACGGTGCAGCGCGTCCTCGAGTAGCGTCCCGGCCACGTCGTGTCCTTCGACCTCGCCCGCTTCCACGCCGCCTTCTTCGCCGAGAGCGCAGAGCAGCTCGACGCGATGGAAGCGGAACTCGTGCGGTGGAATCCGGACGAACCGTCGCGGGAAGCGATCAACACGATCTTCAGAGCGGCGCATTCGGTCAAGGGTGGGTCGGCGACCTTCGGCTTTGCCGATGTGGCCGGCCTCACGCACCTCCTCGAAACGCTGCTCCATGAGGTCCGGAGCGATCGCCGAGCCCTCGCCGGCACGTTGGTTGATCTGTTGCTCCAGTCCGTCGACTGCCTGCGGGACCTGCTCTCTGGACACCAGCAGGGGGGCGATCCGGACCTGGCTCGCCTCGCGCACCTGACCGGGGAGCTCGAGAAACTCGCCGGCACCGGACCGGAACCGGCTGCGGTGGCGGCGGAAACCCCGGCCGCGATCCGCCAGCGACGCTGGCGCATCGCCTTCCGGCCGAGCCTCGCCATGATGCAGCGCGGCAACGATCCCTTCCGCTTCCTGCGGGAACTCTGCGAACTGGGGACCGCGTCGGTCGAAACGCACCTGGGCCGGCTGCCCGAGCTTGCCGATCTCGATCCGGAATCGTGCTTCCTCGACTGGACGGTCAACCTGGCGACCGAAGCCGGTGAGGCCGAGATCCGCGAGATTTTCGAATGGGTCGAGCAGGATTGCGAACTGGAGATCGAAGACGCCGACGCGCAGGCCAGAAAACCGGCCGTGGCAGCGGCCATCGAACAGGATCCGGCTGGGCTCGCGACGTCGTCGATTCGCGTCGACGTCGACAAGATCGATCAGCTGATCAATCGGGTCGGCGAGCTCGTCGTGACGGAGTCGCGGCTGCGCCAGCTGCTGGCGGAAGCCGAGGAAAGCGAGTTCAGCCCGCGCCGGCAGGCGCTCGAGGCGTTGTCGACCAACATCCGCGACCTCCAGGAAAGTGCATTGCAGATGCGGATGATCCCGCTCAGCTTCGCCTTCCACCGATTGCCGAGGCTCATTCGTGACCTCGCGGCGGAACTGGGCAAGGAGGTGACGCTGGAGATCAGTGGCGAACAGACCGAGCTCGACAAGGGCCTGCTGGAGACGATCACGGATCCGCTGATCCACCTCGTGCGAAACGCCGTCGATCACGGCATCGAGTCGCCGGAACGGCGCCTCGCGGCGGGTAAGCCGGCGCGGGCGCGGGTCAGCGTAAGCTCCTACTACCGTGGTGGCGTTGTCGTCATCGAGGTTCGCGACGATGGCCGCGGGCTCGACCCGGTCCGACTGCTCGAGCGGGCCCGCGAGACCGGTGAAGTAGGCCCCGAAGATTCGCTCCCGGAAGCGGACGCCCTGAACCTGATCTTCAGCCCCGGATTCTCGACGGCCGAGGCCGTGACCGACATCTCGGGACGTGGCGTCGGCCTCGACGTCGTGCGCCGGAACATCCAGCGGCTCGGCGGCCGCGTCGCCATCGATTCCGAGGTCGGGACGGGGACCTGCTTCTCCATCGAGGTCCCGATGACACTGTCGATCATCGACGGCCAGCTCGTGCGCATCGGTGACGGCCTGTTCGTGATTCCCGTCCTCTCGATCATCGAGAGTGTCCAGCCGGACCCGGCGAACGTCGAGACCGTCGCGGGTGGGCGGACCCTCTATCGGTTCCGCGGCGGGGTCGTTCCGCTCCTCGACCTGCGGGAGACCTGGGACCTGGGCACAGCGCGGGAACTCGAGGAATCGATGATCGTGATCGTCGAGCGGGGCCGGCAATACTTCGGCCTGTGCATCGACGAGCTGCTCGACCACCAGAGTGTCGTCATCAAGAGCCTGGAAGAGAACTTCCGGCGGGTGTCCGGACTGGCGGGGGCGACGGTCCTGGGCGACGGGTCCGTGGCGCTGGTGCTGGACGTCGGCAGCCTCGGCGGCATGCTGGGGGACCGGCGACAGCGGCAGCGACAACCGGCGGCCGCCGCCGACTGACCGAACAGGAAACGCAAGCCATGGCAGAACTCGCGAGCTACGAGCAGATCGACGACAGGGACGACGACCGCCCGTTGCAGCAGTTCCTGAGCTTCGAACTCGGCAAGGAGTCCTACGCCGTCGAGATCCTCAGCGTCGAGGAGATCAAGAGCGACGAGACGCTGACCCGGCTGCCGCGGACACCGCCGTGGGTGAAGGGCGTCCTCAACCTCCGGGGCACGATCGTTCCGGTGATCGACCTGCGGGAGCGCTTCGACATCGAGGCGCCGGCCGCCGTGCGTGCCGAGGTCATCATCATTCTCATCGTGAAGGCCGGCGACCAGCAGCGCCGCGTCGGCGCCATCGTCGACGACGTGACGGACGTCCTCCCGCTCGGCGAGGACGAGATCGAGGCCGCGCCCGACCTGGGATCCGCGATCAGCACCGAGTTCATCCGCGGCATCGCCACCCTCGAGGACAGCGTCGTGCTGCTGCTGGACGTCGACCGGCTGTTCAGCCCGGACGAGCTGTCAAAGATGGCGGACGTCGAATCGAATGCGGACGAGGACGATGGCGAAGAAAACTGAGTCCGCTGCCAGCCCCACGCTGGAGCTGGGCGAGCACCAGAGCATCCGCAACGTGGGCGAGCTGCATCACCGGCTCATGGAGGTTGCCTCCCACCCGGACCCCGTGGCGATCGACGCCGGCAGCATCACGAAGGTCGACACGGCGGCGATGCAGGCACTACTGGCCTTCGTGCTGGAACGCCGTCGGCACGATCACGGAACGGTCTGGACCGCGACGTCGGAGCGGTTTCAGCGGGTCGCTGCCGGCCTCGGGCTGGGCGACGCGTTCGGCCTGACGCCAACTGCCGGTCGGGAATGAGGTCATGGCAAGGCGCTTCCGCACACCTGTCGCTTCCGCTGGAGGTTGCTGGTGAGCGACGCACTGCCCCTGCCCCCCGCGCGGCCCTTCTCGGAACGCGAGTTCGAATTCACGGAAGACGACTTCCGCCAGCTGAGCGCGCTGGCCGCGCGGCTCGCTGGCATCCATCTGAGCGAGGCCAAGCGCGAGCTGGTGTACGCGCGCCTCGCACGGCGCCTCCGCCAGCTCCGGCTGAAGAGCTTCGCGCAGTACTGTCGGGTCCTCGATCGCGAAGAACCCGAGGAACTCGAGGCGTTCGTCAACGCCATCACCACCAACCACACCTCCTTCTTCCGGGAGCCCCACCATTTCGAGTTCCTGCGGCGCGAGGTCCTGCCGGCCTGGGCGAAGGCCAACCCGGTGTCGACCGGTCGGGTGCTGCGCGTCTGGTGTGCCGGCTGCTCCACGGGAGAAGAGCCGTATACGGTGGCGATGACGGTACGGGACGCGCTGCCCGGGCGAGAGGTGTCGATCGTTGCAACGGATCTGGACTCGAATGTCCTCGAAACGGGCGCGAGGGGCGTTTATCCCGCCGAGAAGGTGAGCGACCTGTCCGAGTCCGTGCGCAAGCGCTGGTTTCTCAAGGGCCAGGGTCGCAAGGCCGGACTTGTCCGGGTCAATCCACGGCTCCAGGAGCTGATCGAATTCCGCCAGCACAACATGATCCTCGAGCGCCCGCCGGCAGGTGGCGCCTTCGACGTGATCTTCTGTCGCAATGTCGTCATCTACTTCGACAAGGCGACCCAGGCGATCGTGGTGGACCGGTTCCGCTCGGCCCTGCGCGACGGCGCGTACCTCATGGTCGGCCACTCGGAGAGCCTGCTCTATCGCGCCGAGGGCTTCGAGCTCGTCGGCCAGTCGACCTATCGGTGGCAAGCGTGAGCTATCAGCATCGACTGGCCGGAACGAAGAACCTGCTTTCCGACGAGTTCGCGCACCTACGGCGGCGGCGGCTCGGCACCGCCGACCGCTGGGTCGTGCGCATCGGCCCCGGTGAGTACTACGCGACGACGGAGGACGACATGATCTCGACCGTCCTCGGATCCTGCGTGGCCGCCTGCGTCAGAAACCGGGTGACGGGCGTCGGCGGAATGAATCACTTTCTGCTGCCGACGACGTTCGACGAGGACAGCCCGCGCTGGGGGGAGACGCCGGTGAGCGCGGCCATGCGCTTCGGTAACGTCGCCATGGAGAAGCTGATCAACCTCGTTCTCGGCCCGGAGCGCCGACGTTCGGACCTCGAGATCAAGGTCTTCGGCGGCGCGCGCGTGCTCCGCGCCCGCATCGACATCGGTGACCGCAACGTCGAGTTCGTTCGGACCTACCTGGCGAAGGAAGGGCTGCCGATCGCGGCGCAGGATCTGGGCGGCGGCGTTCCGCGCAAGGTCGTCTTCGACCCAAGCTCGGGCGTGGTGTTCGTGAAGAATCTCGGCGCCACGACGCGCGATCGCATCGCTGGACGCGAGCTGGACTACATGGAAGAGATTCGCCACCAGCCGGTGACAGGCGACCTGGAGCTGTTCGAATGACCCGGGCATGGAGCGCAGAGCGTTGAGGCGGATACGGGTCCTGATCGTCGACGACTCGGCGCTGGTCCGCCAGATGCTGCGGGAGATCCTCGACTCCGATCCGGAGATCGAGGTCGTCGGCTACGCGGCCAACGCCGCGGCGGCGCGGGAGAAGATCCGCAAGCTCGAGCCGGATGTGATGACCCTCGACGTCGAAATGCCTGGCATGGATGGCATCAGTTTCCTGCGCCAGGTGATGCGGCTGCGTCCGCTGCCCGTCGTGATGGTCTCCTCGCTCACGGCGGAAGGCGCCGAGGTGACGCTCGAAGCCCTCTCGCTTGGCGCCGTCGACTTCGTCTGCAAGCCCCGCGTGGACATCTCCGGCACGCTGGGCGAGTACGCGAGCGAGATCATCGACAAGGTCAGGGCGGCCGCGAGCGCTCGCCCCCTCGCGGCCGACGATGCGCCCGTGGAGCCGGTCCGGCAAAGCGGCGACTTCGAGGTTCCCACCGACGTCCGACTGATTGCCCTGGGCGCCTCGGCTGGCGGGGTCGAGGCCATTCGCGAGCTCGTCGATCAGCTGGAACCGGATCTGCCCGGCATGGTGATCACGCAGCATATTCCGGGTGGATTCAGCGCGGCTTTCGCGCGCCGCATCGATCAGCGAACGCCGCTCACGGTCAAGGAGGCTGAAGACGGCGACCGAATCAACGAGAACCACGTTTTCATCGCGCCAGGCGGGCGCCATCTGCGCGTCGTTCGCGAAGGCGCGCAGCTCGTATGCCGCATCGACGACGGTCCCCGCGTGAGCCAGCACCGGCCCTCCGTGGACGTGCTATTCCGCTCGGTGGCCGAAGCCGTCGGCGCCGAGGCCGTTGGCGTGCTCCTTACGGGCATGGGCTCGGACGGGGCGCACGGCCTGGCGGAGCTCCATCGTCGCGGAGCGCTGACCGTTGCGCAGGACGAGGCGAGTAGCGTGATCTGGGGCATGCCCCGCGAGGCCGTCTTGCTGGGCTGCGTGGATCATGTGTTACCTTTGGGCCGTATTCCGACGCTGCTGCGAGCAACGCGAGAAAGCGTGCGGTCCAGCTAAGCTCGCAGGGCATCGAGGAACGACAAAGGCGTGCATTTCCTGAAGACATTCTGGCCGGCGATGCTGGTGACCCTGGGGGCCGCGGTCGCTGCCTACGCCTTTGCCAGCGGCGTGATCGACCTCCTGCTCTTGCTTGCCTCAGCGGCCAGCTGGGCCATGGCGGCGATGCTGCTCGAGCCCCGGCCCGCGGCGGCATCCGCGCCAGCTCGGGCACCCGCAGAGGAACCTGCGCCCGAGCCCGAGAAGGAGGCCGCCGAGCAGCTCGACGAGGCGATCCAGGACAGCGTCTGCATGATCGTCGACCGGGTGAACATCTTCATCGATGAGGAAGTCGAGATCCTCAACGACTCGCTGCAGCAGATCCAGCAGCTCGCCAAGGATGCCGTCGAGACCCTGTCGGGCAGTATGCGGAGCCTGAGCCACCAGGTCAGGACCCAGTCAAAGCTGCTCAACCAGCTTGCCGGCGTGGCGTCGGAGCCGGTGGCGATCGATGACGGAGAGGAAGGCGATGAGGGCGTCAGCTGGACTCGCTATATCGAGGACTCGCAGTCGGTCATCACCTATTTCATCCGGCTCCTGGACGATGTCGAGAAGCAGCGTTCCGTCGTCGAAGGCGGCCTGAAGGAACTCCTCAGCCACGCGAACAGCGCGCGCGACCACGTGGACAACCTTCCGCCGGGCACCTCGAAGGACCTGCGCCTGAGCGTGACCCGGGTGCGGACATCGGCCCAGCGACAGTTGCAGGCGCTCAGCGAATCGCCCCGCATGAGCCGCGAACGAACGGACGCTACCGAGGCCATGGACCGGATCAGCGTTGCCCGGGAAGAGCTTCAGGAAATGCGGGATATCGTCATGATGAACGTGGAGGCCTTCGCGCGGCAGAGCCACGCCGACGTCGGCCGCGCGATCCAGTCCCTCCAGTTCGAGGACATCGTCACGCAGCTCGTGACAGGTGCCCAGGGCCGCCTCGATGAGATGAACCGGCTGGTCAACTCGCTCACCGAACGCGTCGAACGGCTGAAACTGGTCGACGCCGCTAACGAGCCGATCGGGGTGCTCCGGGTGGTCGCGGAGATCGAGTCGGACGTGTTGAGCTACACGGACCGCCTACGCGCTTCCCGCCACAAGCCAGTCGGCCAGCAGAACCTCGACGAGGGCTCCATCGAACTGTTCTGAAGTCGAGCGGCCTGTCGGGCCCGCTGCACAGCCTGTTAATTTCTGTCAGTGATTGCCCAGATTTCCCGGGCAAACCCCCGAATTTGCTACCTTTCCACCCTCACCGTACGATACGCCCGTGGGGGCTCCACCGAGCGCGATGTACGCGCAACCACCGCGTCCGGCGGTGGCAGATTGCCCCGCCCCGGCAGGCGTCCGGCCAGCGAGACGTGGCGGGACAGGAGGTAGTTCAGCCGTGAAGCTGCAGATGAAGATGATCGGATTCGTCGTGGTCCTGCTGGCCATGACGATCACCGTTTCCGCGATCGGCTACTACAACGCTTCCCGGATCGGCGCGGCGCTAGGCGATTTCGCCACCCAGGATTTTCCCCTCGCCAACATCATCTCCGATGTTGCCAACGGCCAGCTTGAGCAGTCGGTCCTCATGGGGCGGGCGCTGGTGCTGGCCGAATCCGCCGAAATGAATGCCGTCGCCGACGTTGCCGCCGATTTCGAGGACCTGACGCTGCGCGTGAAGGAATCGCTCGCCAGTGGAGCGACGATCCTTGAGGGTGCGGTAGCGAACGGCGGTGAATCCGACCGCCGCACGCGCTTTGGAGAGTGGCGTGAGACCTGGGCAGTCATCACCGAAGACTATGAGGGCTTCGTGGCGGGCCAGCAGGGCCTGCTGGCATACATGCAGGGCGGCAACGTCGACGTGGCCAAGCAGAACGTGCGGATGGCGGAAGTCTCGGTCTCCGCCATGATCGAGGAGCTGCAGACCCTCGGCGCTGCCATCGGTGGGGCCGCGCGGACTGCCGCCGCGGACACCCAGGCGAGCGCCTTCCGGGCCAAGGGAGCGCTGGTCACGACGACGCTGATCGCTCTCGTGGCGTCGCTGTTCCTGGGTTGGCTGCTGCTGCGCAGCCTCCAGGACCAGCTGGGCGCGGATCCCGGGGAGCTGCTGGAGATCGCCGAGACCGTTTCCACCGGCGATCTGACGATCCAGGATGATCGCTCCGCGCGCGGCGTCGCCCGGGCAATCCGGCGAACCGTCGTCGGGCTCCGGGAAGTGATCGAGGGCATCCAGATCTCGGCCGACGCCGTCGGCGTGGCGGCCGAGCAGGTCTATCACGGCAACACCGACCTCAGCTCGCGGACCCAGGAACAGGCCTCCAGCCTCGAGGAAATCGCGGCAAGCATGGAGGAGATGACCGGCACGGTGAACCAGAACGCCGACAACGCGCGCAAGGCGAACGATCTGGCCAAGGCAACCCGCGAGCAGGCCATCGAGGGGAACGAGGTCGTCTCCCAGACGATCACGGCCATGGACATGATCGACGAATCCAGTCAGCGGATCGCCGACATCCTCGACATGATCGAGGACATTGCTTTCCAGACGAACCTGCTGGCCCTGAACGCCGCGGTCGAGGCCGCGCGCGCCGGTGAGCACGGCCGTGGCTTTGGCGTCGTCGCGAATGAGGTCCGCAAGCTGGCGGGACGGAGTTCGACCGCCGCCAAGGACATCAAGACCCTCATCAAGGAGAGCAGCTCGAACGTCAACCGCGGCATGACCATGGTCAACAACGCCGGTGTCATGCTGCAGCAGATGGTCAACGGCGTCCGCGACGTCAGCGACCTGATCTCCGAGATTGCGGCGGCCAGCCTGGAGCAGGCTGAGGGCATCGCCCAGGTCAACAAGGCGGTGGTCCAGATGGAGGAGATGACCCAGCAGAACGCCGCGATGGTCGAGGAAGCGGCCGCGGCCAGCCAGGCCATGGGTGAGCAGTCCCAGGAGCTCAGCCGCCTGATCGGATTCTTCCGCCTCGACGAATCCGCCGCGGCGGCGAATGATTCGTCGTCGAGCAGCGAATTCGACATGGACTTCGACTCGGACGATGATGGATGGGAGACCATCGACGAAGCGCCACAGCAAGCGGCAGCACCAGCGGCCCCGAGACCGGCGACAGCCGCGAAGGGAAACAACGAGCTCTTCGACGAGGATGACTGGACCCGCTTCTAGCGGTGGCGGTAGTGGAGATGCTGGGCGAGTCGGAAAAGCTGAAGGTCGTCATCGCCGACGCGGACGCGGAGGTTCTCCAGTATCTCGGTTCGATCTTCAGATCCCTCGAGTGCAACGTTCAGCCCGTCGGCAAGCTCCGCTCCCTCAAGAGTCAGCTGAAGGCCAGACCCGACGTGCTCGTCCTCGATCTGATCATGCCCGGCCAGGACGGGATCCAGATCCTCGAGAGCATGGCCGAGGCGCGGCTCGATACGGCGATCATCATCGTCAGCGCCTGCCCGGATCGAATCCTGAACGCCGCCGAGAACTACGCCCGCATGTCCGGCCTGCGCGTGCTCGGTGCGCTCCGCAAGCCGGTGTGGCGGGACCAGATTCGCGAACTCCTCGAGCCGTTGCGACAGCGCGGCAACGAGAAGCCGCACCTCGAGGAGCAGGAGTTCTTCCGGCTGCTCGAGACCGGCCACCTCGAGGTGCATTTCAAGCCGGTGATCGACGTCCGGCGCGCAGCAGTGCACGCCCTCGAGGCAGCGCCCCGGGTGCGACACCCCAAGCTGGGCGTCCTGAGCCCGACGGGCATGTGGGATACGGCCGAGGCCTTCGGGGCTGCCGAGAAGATCAAGGACAATCTGCTCGATCTGTCGATCAAGGCCGCCGCACAGATGGCCCGCGAGGGTGTCCGCGTCCCGATCCAGTGCGAGGTGCCGGCGACGCAGCTGGTCGACCCGGGCTTCGCCGACCAGTTCCTCGACCGGTGCCGCGCGAACAGCGTGCTACCCAGCTCCATCTGCATCGTCGTCACCGAATCGGAGACCCGGCAGAACTTCACGCCCGCACTCGGCACGCTGACCCGGCTGGCCATGCGCGGCGTCGAGATCTCGGTGAACGATTTCGGCATCGGCTCCCTGTCCGGCGGCATGCTTGCGCGCATGCCGGTGCACGAGATAAAGATCGCCTCAGCGCTCGCGGCGGCGATCCTGCGGGATGCCGAGGCGCGCTACCGGGCGCTCGACATCGTCGCCTATGGCGAGCGACAGGATCTTCGCGTGGTGGCCAAGGGCATCGAGAGTCCGGAACATCTCGGCCTGCTCATCGACCTCGGCATGGCGCTGTTCCAGGGCAATCTGATCTCTTCGGCCAAGTCGTTCGAGGAGATCGTGTACTGGCAGAAGAACGCCGCACAGCATCTCGCCAAGCTCGGCATCACCTCGGCGATTCGCGTCGAGGCGGGGTAGTTCATGGCCGTCCCGGACCCGGAATTCGACAGACATCATTCTCGAATTCCTCGCGTTATCAAGCGCCTGTAGCGCACAACAAGGGCGATGGTGGACCCGCCCGGCACATCGGCCAGAGAGCCGAGGGAGTACGAGATGTTCGATTTTCGGATCAATACGAAGGCCAATGCCATTCTCTGCGTGCTGAAGGGGCGTTTCGACGTTCCTGAAGCCGAGGCCTACGTGGCCAAGTTCCGGGAAGGCATTGACAAGATGCGGCCCGGCTTCACCGTCATTTCCGACCTCACCGAATACGCACCCAGCGATGAGGACGTCCGACGGATCCTGCAGGACGGCAGCGCCTATGCCGTCGAGAAGGGGGTCGCCCGCGGTATCCGCGTCGTCCCCGAGAAGGTGGCCTCGCGGGTGAGCAACATCCAGATGAACCGCACCGCACGTGAACTCGGCTACGAGGTCGAGGTCGTCGCATCAATCGAGGAAGCGAAGGCGCTCCTCGGGATGTGAAGCCAGGCGCAGGCCCGGGTCCGCGTCTTCTCAGAGTCCGCGCCGACGCAGATAGTCCCGCAACCGGCGTGTCTGGCGGCGAGCCCACGCGTACTCCGCCCCGAGTACCGAAAGGCCGGCGGCCAGCAGCACGAGTCCAGGACCGGGGATGATCAGGAGTATCGCGCCGACGAGCAGCAGCAGGAGGCCGCCGGCTGCAAGCACTGGGCGATTTGGCCAGATTCCGGTCAACTTGATCATGCACGATGTCCTCGTAAGGGTTTCTGAGCGTGCCTGTTGCAGGTTGTGTGCCAGCATCCTGGCGTCCCGCTATTGGTCATTCGGCGGCTGGGTCGCTACCTTCTGAGTCAAATCACGAATCGGGATCCGCCATGAACCGCCTGCTGGCCCTGCTCTTCCTGATCGCGGCGAGCGCCGATGCCGCCACCGTATTCGAAAACGTCAACGTCATCACGATGGACGCCGGCGTCGTGCTCGAAGAGCGTGATGTGCTCGTCGTGGAAGGTCGGATCGCCGCAATTTCGCGCGAGCTGGGACAGGTGGCCGGGGACGTCGTCCACATCGACGGCACGGGCCGATGGCTGATGCCAGGGCTGACCGAGATGCACGCGCACGTGCCGCCCAGCGGCACCCGGCAGGACATGGAGGACGTCCTGACGCTCTTTCTCGCCCAGGGCGTGACGACCATCCGGGGCATGCTCGGCGAACCGGGCCATCTGACCGTCCGCGACGAGCTGGCCGCTGGCGAGCTGTTCGGTCCGCGGCTCATCACTTCCGGCCCTTCCTTCAACGGCAACAGCGTGACCTCCCCGGAGCAGGCCAGCGAGCGCGTACGGGCTCAGGCCGGAGCAGGCTTCGACTTCCTGAAGGTCCACCCCGGCCTGTCGCGGGACGAATTCACGGCGATCATGGCGGCGGCGAAGACCGTCGACATCCCGGTCGCCGGTCACGTCTCCGACGACTACGATCTGTGGTACGCCGTCGAGCAGGGCCAGGACTGCATCGATCATCTCGACAAGTTCGTGGCGGCGCTGGTGCCGCCGGAGGCGGATGGCAGCCGACCAGCCGGCGCGTTCTTCGGCGTCGATCTCGCCCGATCCGCCGATCGATCACAGATCCCGGCGCTCGCCGAAAGGCTGGCGGCTGCGGGGACCTGGATCGTGCCCACCGAGGCCCTGATGGTCCATCTGCTCGGGGACACGCCGACGGACGACCTGCTCGCGGGACCGGGCATGGGCTACATGAGCCTCGCGACGAAAAGCCAATGGGCCGGCCAGCGCGGCTCCCTGCCCTTCAGCAGTGAGGATCGGGCAGCGTTTCTGGAACTCCGGCGCGAACTGCTGCGCGCGCTCCACCGTGCCGATGCCCGCCTGCTTCTCGGATCAGACGGGCCGCAGGTCTTCAACGTGCCCGGCTTTTCCCTCCATGCCGAGCTCGAGATCTACGTCGACGCGGGGATTCCCCCGGGCGCCGCCCTTGCCAGTGGCACCGTGGGGCCCGCGACCTACTTCGGTGCCGGCGACCTCCGCGGCCGGATCGCCGTCGGGATGGAAGCGGATCTCGTGCTGCTGCGGGCGAACCCCCTCGAGGACATCAGCGCGACGCGCGAGATCGACGGCGTCATGGCGGCGGGACGCTGGCACGATCGCAAGGACCTCGACGCGAGGCTCGCGGCCATCGAGGCGCGCCGCTAACCGGAATACTTCATCAGTTTCGCTGAAGACGACCACGCGCTGATCGTTGATCGGGTTAGCGGGCGCCCGCGGCGAACGGCGCCGGTCACCGCCAGCCCAAGAGGGAGCGCGCCTCGTCCATCGACGTGACGACGTCGGCCTGATAGCCGCTTGCCCGCGCCGTTCGGGTCAGCTGGATGTTTCCCACCCTTGACCCGACGGAGTCCGCGACGATGCGCACGGCGCGCGAGATGCCGCGCTCGGCCGCGTACGCCGTCGCCTCCTGGGCGAGCTGCCGCACCTCCTCGTCGGTCGGGATGAAGCCGGTCAGATCCGTGATGATGACCATGCCGGGCTCGAGCTCGTCGACGGCCGCGCGAAAGCGCTCGGCGAAGCGCCTCGTTTCCTCGGCGTCGAAGCGGCCCTCGAGGATGCAGTAGAGCGCGTTGCGAGCGTGGTTGATCCTGAAATCGAACATCGGGCACCTCCTTGCGCCACCACCGCCTCTCTGAATACATCAGTAATTTTTTGACGTCAATACGTAAGCAATTGTCGCGCGTGGTTTTCCTCGGCGACCGGCCGTGCGACCATGGGTTTCCTGTGCAGGGGCAGGTATGCAAAGCCGCGTTCTCAAATCGATTGTCGAGATTACCCGGCATCGGGATCTCGACTCCCTCGAACTGGCCTTCGTCGCGACGCTGAAGGAGATGTTGCCGGTCGACCAGATCGGTCTGTTCCACGTTTCGACGGAAGGTGAATCGTGGGTCGAGGAAATCGTCATGCTGGGAACCGATGACGCGGCCGAATTTCGCTGGAACGGCGGACCCCATCTCGTCGCGGCGAGCCCGGAACTGCGCTCGACCCTCGATACGCTGACCGTGTCCTCCCGGGACCTCGGCGATGATCGAGTCGAGTGGTACATGCCGATCGCCTGTGGCGGCAAACCCAACGGGGCCGTTGTGCTGCGGGGCGGCACCGTGCTGAACGACCACGTCGAGCTGATCGACGGGCTCGCGCGGGTCTACAGCAACTACATGACGATCCTCCATGAGGCCGAGCACGACAAGCTCACCGGCCTGCTCAACCGACGCACCTTCGACGATACCCTGGATCGCCTGCTGCGCAGCCAGCGCGGACGCAACTCGAGCGCCACGGCGCAGCCGAACCTGCCTGCCTGGATGGCGGTCATCGACCTCGACTACTTCAAGCGGGTGAATGACTCCTACGGTCACGTCTACGGTGACGAGATCCTGCTCCTCGTGGCGCAGGCGATGCGGGAGTACTTCGAGCCCAGGGATCTGCTCTTTCGGGTGGGTGGCGAAGAATTCGTCGTGGCCATGGCGCCCCAGACCCGGGATCTCGCCGAGGCCAAGCTCGAGGGTTTCCGGGAGCTGCTGGCCAACCGCGAGTTTCCTCAAGGGATGCGGATCACCGCGAGCATCGGCTACGCCGAAATTCGCCGCGGCGACTTCCCGAAACGAATCTACAGCCTGGCCGACAAGGCGCTGTACTACGCCAAGGAGAACGGCCGGAATCGCGTCTGCAGCTACGAGAGCCTGCTGGCCGAGGGCCACTTCATCGAGCAGGACAAGAGCGGCTCCATCGAGCTGTTTTAGCCCGAAGACTGCGCCAATTCCGCGACTCGAGCGCGATTATCCAGCGAATGCGACGGTTGAAGAATGCCGAGCCATTGATGCAAGAGGTACCTCGCCGCTGCCGGCCTGTCGCCTCAGCCAGCGGCACATCTCGCCCGATCCCCCGCGACCCGTAGCGATTGCTACGACTCGCGCGCGATCGACCACGCTGCACTCGCCGGATGAGCCGACAACTCCGGCAATCGACGCAGCCTTCGGGCTGTCCAGCCCGGGACCGGCCATCCATGGCCGGCCCAGACCCGGAATTCGAAAAGCGTGGTTTTCGACCTCTCATTCCGGTCGCCCGACGGCCGCCCGGAATGGCGGCACCTCGTTGTGCCGCAAGCGTGCTTTCGGCGTCCCAGCAGGTCTTTGGCGTACGTTCGGGTTTCAGTTCGTACCGAGCAGTGCTTCACGCACCGCCGAGTTCCGAGGGACGCCCGCTCGTCTGAGGATGTCGTAGCGATCGACATAGGCGGCATCGCAGCAGCCCCGGCCCGAGCCGGAACGGCAGACGGGCGCCGAAGCAACGCAGCGATCCATGCCGGCGGCGTCATCGCTGGCGCACCCGAAGAAGATCATGGAGCAGCTTGCGAGACCGCGATCACCGGCCGGGCGCGGGGGTAGGCCACTGTTCGAGGTGGCAGTCCGGCTGACGGGTGATCGGGGAATCGTCGTGCTCTGCCGCCCGGCGGCCGCATCTTCCTGCATGGCCCGGAGGACACGTGGCGACGGCCGCGACGGCGGCGCGGTCTCCTCGGGGCGGAGGTCCTCGAGCCAGGCTCGAACCGCAGCGTCGTTGGTGACATCGAGACTCTCGGCGGCGACGCCGCATGGGCTGTCGCTGAACTGCACGCCGCCGTCGTCACCGACACAGCGATGAATGGCGTCTGCCTGGCTGAGCGTGGCAACAAGTAGCAGCGTGGGCAGGATCACGGGCACCACCGGTGGGGGTCTTGACGATGGTGCCAATGCGGCCGTCCCGGCTGCAAGTCCCCCGGCGTCAAGAACTGTGTCGCCCTTTTCTGGCTGCGCCGCAGACCCCATGATGGCAGGTCACGCCAGAACGGGAGAACGCCGATGGCCGGAGGTTGGGCAAGGGATGGGGCCGTGCAGGACCAGATCGATGCGAGCGTCGCCGACGCGGTCCGCGAGGCCCGCGAACGCCTGCCCCAAGGTGAGAGCCTCGAGCATTGCGAGGAGTGCGACGCGCCGATTCCGCAGGGGCGTCGGCGGGCGATCCCCGGCGTGCGGCTGTGCGTCGTCTGCCAGGAAGCCGACGACGAGGCACAGCGAACGCGCACGGCTGGCATCAATCGACGGGGCAGCAAGGACAGCCAGCTGCGTTGATCTATGCACGGGTCTGCTACTCTCTGACTCCCTATTGTCCCAAGTCCGGGGAGTCTCATGGATCGATGGCTGCTCTCACTCTGCTTCGTAACGGCGCTGCTCATGGTTGACGCGCACGCGCAGGACGTCGCTCTCGGCTACCAGCAGCCGAGCGACTCGATTACCCGCATCGTCGACGCACCGCTGACCCCGGAGGTTAGCCTGTCGCCCGATGACTCGACGCTGCTCATCGTCGAATACCAGAACCTGCCGTCGATCGCGGAACTCGCGGAGCCTGAGCTCAAGCTCGCGGGATACCGGATCAAGCCCGCGAACTTCGGGCCCAGCCGTGGCTGGCATGCGCAGGGGCTGGCCCTGAAACCCGTCGCGGGTGGCGAGCCCCGGCCGATCAACGGCCTGCCGGAGGGTGCCCGGATCACCTACACACGCTGGTCCGCCGACGGTCGCCGGATCGCGTTCACCAACACGACGTCGGATGGCATCTATCTCTGGGTCGTGGACGTGGACACCGCGACCGCGCGTCGCGTGAGCGACCGGCCCTTGAATCTCAATTTCCGCCGCGGCCCCCAGTGGTTGTCCGACAACGAGACGCTTCTGGTCGCCCTCCGCGTGGATGGCGGCAAGGCCGCGCCGGAACGCAGCTCCGTGCCGCTCGGGCCCACCGTCGAGGAAAACCTCGGCGAAACCCGCCCGGCGCGGACCTACCAGGACCTGCTGCAGGACACGCACGACGAGGCGCTGTTCGAGTTCTACTTCAAGAGCCAGCTGGCCCTGATCGACCTCGGGGGGGCCGTCACGCCCATCGGCGAACCCGGTCTGATCCGGCGCTTCGGTGCCTCACCGAACGGCGAGCACGTGCTGGCGGAGAGCATTCGCAGGCCCTACTCCTACACCGTACCAGCGTCCCGGTTCCCCTACGCGGTCGCGCTCTATGGCCGCGACGGCGAGCTGCAGCGGACGCTGGTCGAGAAACCGCTTCAGGACCGGATCCCGCTCGCCTTCGGCAGCGTAGAAACCGGCCCTCGAAGCTACCGCTGGCGCGCCGACCGACCGGCCACGCTGGTCTGGGCCGAGGCGTTGGACGGCGGCGACGCGGGCGCCGAGGCCGAGGAGCGGGACCGCGTGTTCCAGCAGGACCTGCCGCTGGAAGGCGCGCCACAGGCGCTTGCAACCCTGACCCAGCGCTACGGCGGCGCCACCTGGGGCAACGGCGAGCACGCGCTGATCGAATCGTGGTGGTGGCCCACGCGCAACATGCGCGTCTGGCACGTTGCGCCGGACGCCGCGGAGCCGTCGCCACGCCTGCTGAAGGAGTACTCCTGGCAGGACCGTTACAACGATCCCGGTTCGCCGGTGACGCGGTCGAACCGCTTTGGCCGCAGCGTGCTGCGCTTCGACGACTCCGGCACCGCGATCTTCCTCATCGGTGACGGCGCGAGTGACGAAGGCGACCGGCCCTTCCTCGACCGCCACGACCTCGTCAGCGGGGAGACCGAGCGCCTGTTCCGCAGCGAGGCCCCGTGGTTCGAGCGGCCCCAGGACGTGCTCGATGCTGCCGGCAAGCGCATCCTGACGCGCCGCGAAGCGGTGGAGACCCCGCCCAACTACTTCATTCGCAAAATCGGCTCCGAGGCGCTGACGCAGCTCACGGATTTCCCGCATCCGACCCCGCAGCTCGCAGGGATCAGCAAGGAGTTGATCCGCTATGAGCGGGACGACGGCGTCATGCTCACGGGTACGCTCTACCTGCCCCCGGGCTACGACTCCTCTGACGGTCCGCTCCCCACCCTGCTGTGGGCCTACCCGACGGAGTACAAGAGCGCCGATTCCGCCGGTCAGGTCACGGACTCTCCCTATCGCTTCGTCCGTGTGGGCTGGTGGTCGCCGCTAATGTGGCTCACGCAGGGCTACGCGGTCCTTGACGACCCCAGCATGCCGATCATCGGCGAGGGCGACGAGGAACCCAACGATACCTACGTGCAGCAGCTCGTCGCGAGCGCAAAGGCCGCGGTGGACACGCTGGCGGCTCGCGGCGTCAGCGATCGGGACCGGATGGCGATCGGCGGGCACAGCTACGGCGCCTTCATGACGGCCAACCTGCTCGCGCACAGCGACCTGTTCGCCGCCGGCATCGCTCGTAGCGGGGCCTACAATCGTTCCCTGACGCCCTTCGGCTTCCAGGCCGAGGAGCGCACCTTCTGGGAATCTCCCGAGATCTACTTCGCCATGTCGCCGTTCATGCACGCCAACAAGATCAACGAGCCGATGCTCATGATCCACGGCGAGATGGACAACAACTCGGGCACATTCCCGATGCAGAGCGAGCGCATGTACGACGCGATGAAGGCGCTCGGCGGGACAGTCCGCCTCGTCATGCTCCCCTACGAAAGCCACGGCTATCGGGCCCGGGAGTCGATCCTTCACGCGATGTGGGAGACCGAGAACTGGCTCGAGAACTACGTGCGCCAGGAAAAGGTGATCCGGCAGCCCAGTGCGCCGTCCCCTTGATCGCGGGGGTTCGTACGGAAACGGCCGTCGATGGCCGTTCCGGACCGGACCTTGGAACCGCGTGGTTTTCGATATCCTCACGTTGGCGGGGGCTTGTAGCCTCGGAGAACAGCAGCAGTTTGAACGGCCGCGCTAGCGCCCATCGTTTCAGGATGGGTGCTGGCTAGCTCCCAGGGGAGGCGCGCGTTTGCTCACGTTCTATACGACGCGACGCCATGCGTACACGCTCAAGATCTTCCTCCGGGACTGGGCCGGTCCGCGCCTTCGCGCCCGAGTGCGGGTGACGCCCTACGAGTCCCTGCGTCGGCCACCGAAGTCCCCGGGTGACACCGCGGTTTTCACCGACCTCGAACGGCTGACGGACAGCCAGCTCGACGCAGCGACGATCATCGCCGCAGCCGCGGCGCCCCGCATCGTCAATGATCCCCGGCGGACGCTGAGGCGCTTCGCCCTCCTCGAGGCGATGAGCCGAAGCGGCCGGAATCGTTTTCGCGCTTTTCGCGCCGGCGAGCCGATCGACGAGATGCTCCGCTTTCCCGTGTTCCTGAAGCGAGAGGACGAGCACGACGGTCCGCTGTTCGACCTGCTTCACGATGCCGACCAGCTGGCGTGGGCGCTGACCCAGGCGGATCGGCAGGGCGAGCCGATCGATCGCCTGCTCGTCATCGAATTCTGTGAGACTGCTGGCAGCGACGGATTCTATCGGAAGTACTCATCGTTCCGTTTCGGGCAGAAGATCATTCCGGCGCACGTTGTTTTCGACAGTCACTGGAACGCGAAGACCGGCTTCGTGCCGGGCGACGACCTCTTCGCGGAGCAGACGCGATTTCTCGAGACGAATCCTCATGCAGACGAGACCATGGCCATCTTCGAGGAGGCCGCCATCGACTATGGGCGGATCGATTACAGCTTCCTGGACGGAACGATCCAGGTCTGGGAAATCAACACGAACCCCGTCCTCATCATGCCGCGAAAGCAGTACCCGCAAGCGTACGTTCCCCTTCGAGAGGCGCTGGCCCTGGAGATCGAGGAAGCGTTGCTGCAGCTGGCGGGCTGACCAGGCCGCCGAGACCTGCCACCGACGCTGCGATGAGCCGGATGGGCTACGCCGCCACGTGGCGCCGCCCCTGGGACGCGCGATAGGTGAGGATCTCCCGAACGGTCGTCTCCACGGTCTCGTCGAGGTGAGCATGCCAGGGCTGGTCGGCGGCATGAGCGGCGAGGAGTTCCCGCAGCGCAGCCTCGTCCAGGCTTGCCGAGACGGCGCGCTTGAGCATGGCTGCCTTCTTGCGCCGCTTCAATCCCATGGAGCGAGCGCCGGCAGCGTCAACGGTGACGGCGGCCTCGGGATGATGGTCCCGGTCGGTGATGATCCGGTGGAGGGCGCGTAACGCCTCTCCGGTCACGTAGTCCTCCCCGGCGACGGGGCGGCCGAGGCGCTCGCCAAGAAGGCGGTAGTAGCCGGCGAGACAGTCGATGTCGTGCACGCGGGGCAGGTGGTTGATCGCCATGGCGAGCCGTTCGACGCCGAAGGCGATGCCGTAGTAGCCGTTCTCGATCGGGGTGAGACCGTTGAGCGTGTCCTTGCCGGGCGCACCGGAGAACGTCGGATTCCAGACCAGGTACTCCGACGTTGCAAGGTCCAGCAGGTGGCCGTCGTCGAGCTCGATGAAGGTCTCGCTGCGATAGCCCCAGGGCGTGGGCCGATGCACGTGCAGCGACAGCAACGTATCCCGCGTCCGGTCGGGGATCAGATTTTCGGCCGGAAAGCCCGCGGCGACGAATGCCTTGCGGGTCGGTTCGTCAACGGGAACGTCGAAGTCGAAGCGGTACTTGCCAGCGGTGAGCGCCGCGACGGGGCCACCGGCGCAATAGCTTGCGTACATACGCTCCAGCGGAATCCCCCACCCGTCGCAGAAGCGGGCGAGCTCGCGGTACTGCCACGCCAGGGCCTCGGTGTAGTCGGGGCGAACGGCCAGGGCAATTTCGCCGCTGAGGTCGGCCATCTCGAAAACACCGAGGTAGCGGCGTCCTGCCCCGGTCGGCAACGCCGGGAAGTCGTTCAGGCGCACGCAGCTCTGGATCGTGGTGAAGATGCAGTCGTCCGCCCAGTCGACGTAGCCGCCAAGCGACGCCAACCAGTGGTGCTCGGTCGAGCTCATGTTGAACGTGCCGGGAAAACCCCGCGTGATCAGCGGTGCCCGCAGCACGGGCTCGCAACCGGGGTACTTGGGCCACGCGACCAGACTCTCGCGAATCTCACGATAGGAGATCACGTGGCGGTCGCCTTGAGCGGCCGGGAGACCGCCTCCGACTCGGGCAGCTGCAGGGCAGCGACGAGGCTACGCACCTCGTTGCGCGCGGTGACCTGGGCCATCGACAGCTTGCCGAAATCGGGGATGCGGGTGACGTCCATCATCGTCAGTCCGCGCGGGAACAGTTCCTTGTAGATCACGCGCTCTGACAGTCCCGGCACGTAGCGGAACATGATGCGCTTGCGCAGGGCGGTCAGGGCGGCGTTCACGCGCTGATTGTTGTGCGAGTCGAGCGAGGCCAGACGATTCCGGGTCACCACCCAATCCGTAGGCGCCTGCTCGCCGGCGGAGCGGAACTTGCGGCTCTCCCAGACCATCTCCGCGTAGTGACTCAGCCGCTCGACCTCCCAGGTCTCCGGGTTCACCTGTCCCAGCAGATCGAGGTCGATGAAGCTGTCGTTCATCGGGGTGACGAGCGTGTCGGCAAGCGCATGGGCCAGCTGCGAGAGCCAGGTGTGGGCGCCGGGGCAATCGATGATGAGGAAATCGACTTCGCCACGGTAGTCGTCGAGCGCCTGCTGCATCGCTCCCTGCTCTTCAGCCTGCTGGGTCTTGCGATCCGCTGCCTTCGACCGGGCGATGGTGACGTTGCGCGGCTCCCGCAGCACACGGCCGTAGCGCTCGTTGCTACGGGATCGGTTCTCGAGGAATCGGCTCACGGTCCGCTGCCGCGAATCGAGGTCGATGACCGCGACCTCGCTGCCGCGCTCGAGCAGGCAGACGGCGACATGCATCGCCAGCGTCGACTTACCGGTGCCGCCTTTCTCGTTGCCGAAGACGATGATGTGGGGGCTGGGAGCGGTCAAGCGTCGGAGCGTTACCTGCGGGGCTCTTCCGGATGGTATGCGAGCCGGAGCCCGGGCACCAGCGGTGCGGATGGGTCATGCCACTGCCGGGAGATCGGTCGCCAGGCCGCGGCGCAGCCAGAGCCAGGAGGCGCCAGCCAGCACGGCTGCAATCGCGAGCGCCGCGACCGGGATCTGGCCCGCCAGCGCCAGAACGCCGACGGCACCGACCGCGATGAGCTGGCGCCACCCTTCCTGTCGGCCCGCCGCTGCGCCGCGCTCCATGAGCTCACCGAGAATCCAGAGCCCGTGCGTCACCAGGGCTGCGAGGACCACGACCGCTAGAAGCGGCATCGTCGACGAAGCGGCGAGCAGCAGGATGGTCACGCCATTCAGGATGACGAACTGGCCAAGGGCATAGTGGTCGACCCAGGCCGGTCGCGCCGTGTCGAACTTCGGCGCGTGGAGTAGAGGTGGCGCTTCGGGCGCCAGATCGCGCGGTCGCCAGCCGGTTCGCGCGAACGGGATCCGCAGGCGGTCAACGCCGTGACGCGTTGCCCGGGCATCGGCGATGAGATCGGCATAGGGAGCGATGTTCGCCGCCACCGCATTGAAGCGATTGAAGGGCTTGCGGATCCCGAAGCGCACTGGATCCGCGTTGTCCTCCTCGGCGAAGGTGCCGAAGAGCCGATCCCAGAGAATGAAGATGCCGCCGTAGTTCCGGTCGAGGTAGGCGTCGTTGCGACCGTGATGAACCCGGTGGTTGGAGGCGGTGACGAACACCCGGTCGAACCAACCGAGCTTCGGCACGTGCTCCGTGTGGACCCAGTACTGGTAGAGCAGATTGATCCCGGCCGCGGCGGCGAACACCGCAGGCGGCACGCCGATCAGCGCGAGCGGGAGGTAGAAGACCCAGCCGAACAGGAACGTCGTGCTGCTCTGGCGAAGCGCCGTTCCGAGGTTGAAGTCCTCGCTCTGATGGTGGACGACATGCGCCGCCCAGAGGACCGCCCGCTCATGCGACAGGCGGTGAAACCCGTAGTAGCAGAGGTCGTAGCCGACGATGGCGAGCAGCCACACCCAGAGGCGGTCCGCAGGCAGCGCGGTGGGCGCGAGCCGGTCGAACACGAAGGCGTAGATCACCACCAGGACGCCACGGGTGAAGATCCCCGTCAGCACGCTCCAGACGCCAGCGCCGATGCTGGCCAGCGTGTCGGCGAGCCGATAGGTGTTGCGACCCTGCCGAACCCCCCAGGCAAGCTCGATCCCGATCAGCAGGAAGAAGACCGGCACGGCGTAGACGATGTAGTAGACCTCCATCCCCCCATGGTCGCGCGCTCCGAACTCGGAATCCAGCGCTGAGGCCAATGAAACAGTGGCCGCTAGCGGATCCGCAGACCTAGTCCAGCCGCTTGCCGACGAAGTCGTCGTACTTGAGGTCCACAAAGCGGCCCGAGCCGTCCTGCCGGAAGTCCAGGGTCGACCAGTAGATTCGGTGGACGAAGGTCGAGCCGCCGGCCGGCATCAGCCACGCCGATCGGCTGAACAGATGGCCGTCCTTCGTGGTCACTTGCACCTCGGCATTCGGGACGTAGAAGTCCGGTCCCATCCGATAGGTTCCGACAAGGGACTTCGCCAGCTTGGGATCGATAGGTTCCCGGCTGAGGATTGGCGTTTCGATAGGTTCCTCCAGAACCATCGAGATCAGATCCCGTCCGATCGGCGTTGACACCGAGTTGTAGATGTTGCCCAGGACGATCACCGTGACGTCCTCGTCCACGGACCGGCCCCAGTAAGTACCGAAACCGGGGCTGCGACCGTTGATGTGAACCTCGGTGCGGCCGGCGCGGTCGACGATGAACCAGCCGTAGCCGCTGTTCTCGAAGTGCTCGGTGAACGTCTGCCGCACCGAGGCATCGGTGAGCAGCGAGCCGGCGACGAGCATGCGGTCGAAGCGGTAGAGGTCCTCCGCGGTGGAGTAGATGGAGCCATTGCCGGTTTTTACGCTCCAGTCGAGCGTCGGTGCGGGCTCGAGCCCGCCGAGTCCCACCGGTGCGAACCCGATGGCTTCGTTAGCGACGGTCTGCTTGCCGTTGCCGTCGTGGGACGTGCGCTGCATGCCCAGGGGCTCGAAGAGTGCCTCCTCCAGGAATTGGCCGTAGCTACGGCGCGCCAGCCTCTCGATCAGCAGCGCGAGCACGTTGTAATTGGAGTTGCTGTGCACCGATCGCTTCCCCGGCGTGAACTCCAGCGGCAAGTCGCGGAACTTCTTCACGAGGCTCTCGGGGGTCTGGGAGAACTGCGACCACAGCGGATAGCGGGCCATCGAATTGATGTTGGGGAAGCCGGCGGACAGTGTCAGCAGGTGATGGATCGTGATCTCATCGCCCCGGGGCCAATCGGGCAGGTGCTTCGACAGCGGGTCCTGGAGCCCCAGCCGACCCTCCTGCACCAGCAGCAGGATGGCCGCGGAGGTGAAGATCCGCGACACCGACGCCAGGTGGAAGACGGTCTCGTTGTTGTTCAGCTGCAGCGCGTCGGGATCGGCGTGACCATAGGCGCGGGACAGGAGGATTTCCCCGTCTCGCGCGATCAGGATCTGGCCGCTGAAGTTGCCGGTAATCCGATAGCCCTCGAGATAGGCCTCGACGCGTGACGCGAGGTCGCC
>JBCCZC010000006.1:0-43111 GCA_039188505.1 Pseudomonadota bacterium
CGCCGCCGCGCCGGCGCGGTGAAGCTGGCCAGCCGCCGACGCTCCGCCGGCGTCAGCCAGTCGGCGAGCTCGGTCTCCGATGCCCATGCCTCGGGCGCGATGCTTGCGAGAATCTCCCGATCGCCGCAGGGGCGCCAGCTGCGGTCCTCGACCGACGTCGGGCTCACAGCTCCTGGACGGTCTCCACCCGGATCAGGTTCGTGGTGCCGGAGACACCGAAGGGGACGCCCGCCGTGATGACGTAGTTGTCACCGGGGCCGGCCATGCCCGTGCGTTGAACCCAGGCATTCGCCTCTGCCACCATCTCATCCGAATTCTGGATGTCGGCCTTGGCGAGTACGGCGTTGACGCCCCACGAGACCGAAAGCTGCCGGAAGGCGCGGGCGTTGGTCGTGATCGCCAGGACCTCGACCGGCGCCCGGTGGCGGGCGACGCGAAGTGCGGTGGCGCCGCTCGAGGAAAAAGACACGATCACGTGCGCGCCGATGTCCTTTGCCATCTCGCAAGCTGCGCGGGCCACGGAGTCGGGGACATGATTCTCGTCGCGGAAGATCTGTTCGTGCATCGCGCGCTGGTAGGCCGGGTCGTTCTCCACCGCCAGCGCGATCCGGTTCATGACGCGGACGGCCTCCTCGGGATGGTCGCCGACGGCCGTTTCGCCGGAGAGCATCACCGCGTCGGTGCCGTCGAGCACGGCGTTCGCGACGTCGCTGGCCTCGGCCCGGGTGGGAATCGCGGCCTGGGTCATCGATTCGAGCATCTGCGTCGCGGTGACGACCGGCTTACCGGCTTCGCGGCATTTGTAGACGAGGCGCTTCTGCACCAGCGGCACCTGCTCCGGCGAGAGTTCCACGCCCAGGTCGCCGCGGGCGACCATGATCCCGTCGGCGGCGCCGAGGATCTCGTCGAAGCGATCGATGGCCGACGGCTTCTCGATCTTGGCCATCAGCTTGGCATCGCACTCGAAGCGCTCCATGTAGTGGCGCGCCAGGAAAACGTCGTCCCGGGACCGGACGAAGCTCATCGCGACCCAGTCGACACCCAGCTCCGTGCCGAAGCGGAGGTCCTCGACGTCCTTGTCGGACAGCGCCGGAATCCTCAGGTCGGAGCCGGGCAGGTTGATGCCCTTGTTGCTGCTCAACGAACCGCCGCGAACGACGCGAGCATGGATCTCCCGGCCCCGCACCGCCTCGACGGTCAGCTCGAGGCGGCCGTCATCGAGGAGCAGCGTCTCCCCCTTCGAAACGTCGCGGCACAGGCCACGATAGGTCACGCCCGCGCGCGTCGCATCGCCGAGATCCTCGGAGTCGCAGTCGAGGATGAACGCGGCGCCGCGCTCCAGCCTGACGCCTTCCTCGATCTTGCCGACCCTGATCTTCGGGCCCTGGAGGTCCTGCAGGATCCCGACGGGCCGCCGTAACTCGTCCGCCGCGTCGCGGATCCGACGAAATCGCTCCGCGTGGCCGTCCCGCTCGCCGTGCGAGAAGTTGAGCCGGAACAGCCCGACGCCGGCGTCGATCAGCGCTCGGATCTTTTCCGGACTGTCGCTGGCCGGCCCCAGCGTTGCGATGATGCAGGTTCTCGCCCTGGTGGTCATGGTGACGCTCTCCATAGTCAAGCTGCGAAACCTGCATGCTGCGGTCCGAATCTGTCAAGCAGATGATCCGACCGGCCGGGTGTTAACATGATCCGATTGCGCTTCAGAGGAATGATTCGCCCCGATGATCATCGAATGCCCGAGCTGCGGTCAGCGCATCTCCAGCAAGTACAAGACCTGCCCTCACTGCAAGTTCGCGCTCGACGGGGCCGCCGAGGAGGGCGATGGGCTGAGCCTCGATGAGGCGGATCGCCGCCTGCGGATCCGCGAGAAGGCCCGGATCCAGGCGCAGCTCTACCTGTCGATCTTCATCGCCGTCGCGGGCGTCGCGTGGGCCTACGCGTCATCGGACGGGATGCGCCAACCGCCCGGAACGTTGCCGCTCAGCCTCTTCGCCGGCGGCGCGCTCTGGTACCTGATCATCCGCCTCTACATGCTCGTCCGTCGCGTACGCGGCTGACCACGGGAAGACAACCATGACCATCAAGACTGACGTCGTCATCGTCGGCGCGGGACCCTGCGGCCTGTTTCAGGTCTTCGAACTGGGCCTGCTCGATATCAAGGCCCACCTGATCGATTCGATGTCCGTGCCTGGCGGGCAGTGCGCCGAGCTTTATCCCGACAAGCCGATCTACGACATTCCCGCCTACCCGGTCATCGACGCCCAGGAGCTGGTCGACAACCTGATGGCGCAGATCAAGCCCTTCGATCCCGTGTTCCACCTGGGCCAGGAGGTCCACACCGTGAACGCCCGCGAGGACGGCCGCTTCGACGTGATTTCGGCCGCGGGTACGCACCTCGATGCGGGCGCGGTCGTGATTGCCGGCGGCGTCGGCGCCTTTCGCCCGAAGAAGCTCAAGGTGGCGGGAGCGGAGGCGCTCGAGGACAGTCAGCTCCACTACGCCGTGCGAGACCCGTCGCGTTTCGACGGCAAGCGACTCCTGATCCTCGGCGGGGGCGACTCCGCCCTGGATTGGGCCAATGAGCTCGCGGGACGCGCGGCGGAGATTACGCTCATGCACCGTCGCACGAACTACCGCGCCCAGCCGGCTTCGGTGGCAAAGATGCGCGAGCTGGTCGAGGCCGGGCGCGTCCGCGAGCTTCCAGGTCAGGTCACCGGCTTCGAGTACGACGAAGCGGGTCGCATGGTCGCCGCGGAGACGCTGGACCTCGATCGGCAGAAAGGGCGACTGGAGCTCGACGAGCTGCTGGTGTTCTGGGGGTTGTCGCCGAAGCTCGGACCGATCGCCGAGTGGGGCCTATCGCTCAGCAAGAACCAGATCGACGTGGACACGGAGAAGTTCGAATCGAGCACGCCCGGCATCTACGCCGTGGGTGATATCAACACCTACCCGGGGAAGAAGAAGCTGATCCTCTGCGGCTTCCACGAGGCGGCGCTGGCCGCCTTCGCCATCAAGGCGCGCTTGTATCCCGAGGAGAAGATCCACCTGCAGTACACGACGACCAGCTCGGCGATGCAGGAGCGCCTCGGCGTGAAGTGAGCCGGGCCGCGCTGCGGCCCGTTGCCGTCAGCCGGCGCGGCGGAATTCCTGTTCCCACTGGTAGCGGCGATCGGTCACGATCGCCTCGAGGGTCTCGACGCGGCGCTTGAGTTCGGCGATCTCGCGATCCCGCGCATCCGGAACCCGCGGCGGTTCGGCCGCCTTCGTGCCCATGACGTCGTCCATGCCCATCGCGTCGGACCACTCCGGGGCGAAGCGTCGCTGCAGTGCCTGCATCGCGATGCAGAGACCCCAGACGGCCATGCCAAAGAGAACCCATCCGAAAGCGTTCAACATGAGCGTACCCCACAGGTTATGATCAACAGGACTTCAGCGTACCGAATTTTCCGCCCGCCGGGCATTGACAAAAGTAACCCCCGACGCGGAGCGGCCGCGGGGCGCGAGGCGGCACTTCCAGGGGGACAGGAATGGACAGCAGCACGTTTCTCGACAGCTACCGGCAGGCCTTCGACGCCTTCGATGCCGACGCCATCGCCGCGCACTATCACTTTCCCAGCATCCTCGCTTCGATCGACGGCACCCAGGCCTTTCTGAGCCGCGAAGACGCGGTCGCCCGCTTCACTCGGGTCTGTGATCACCATCGGCGACTCGGCTATCACCACGCCTCCTGCGACAACGTGCGGAGCGAGGAACTCGCCGACAACCTCTGGCGGCTGACCGTGGACTGGCGTTTCCATTCGGCGGCGGGCAACGAGATCCTGGCGTTCTCCTGCAGCTACGAGCTCGGGGACTACGGTGACGGCCCGCGGGTCACCGCGGCGATCGTGCACGGTTAGCCCGTACCGATGGGTCTCGCGGGCGGCCGGATCTTCCAGTTCGTGCTTTTCGTCACCACCCGTGAACGTCGGATCCGTAGCATCGAACGGCGGCTCCCAGCCACGATGGCGCGGCGCTGCTATGATCGATGGCCACGGAATGGCCAGCCGAAGACGAGGCGAACTGACACCTGCATGCACCGGATTCTGACGTTTTCCCTCCTGCTGGCCACGGCGGTCAGCTTTGCCCAGACCGAGGACGCCGGCGAGGCGACCGACGTCGCCGCCGCCATGAACGCCTTCGCGCCCGCGACCGATGACGGGACCGACCCGCTGGCCGCCGGCGCCGATCGACTCGAGGCAGGCATGCTGTACCGCAGCTTTGCCGAGACCGGCGATTACCCTCAGGCGCTCGACGCAGCCGCCCGGGCGCTGGCGCTGACGGAAGACGAATTCGGCATGACGGCGCGTGAGCTCGTGCCGGCGCTCAACGACATGGGAGAGGCGCTGCTGCTCAACCGGCGGCCGGCAGAAGCGAAGGAGATGTACGCCCGGAGCGTCGCTCTCGTTGAACAGAATGAAGGCATCTTCAGCCCCCGCCTGTTCACCCCTTATCTCGGCGCGGGCGAATCGGACCAGATGATGGGACGCCACGAGGAGGCCGTGCTCAACTTTCAGCGCGCCCAGTACGTGACCCACCGCACCGAAGGCGTTTACAACCTCACCCAGATCCCCGCCATGTCCGCGCTCGTCGAGAGCATGATGGCGCAGCAGAAGTGGGTCGAGGCCGAGAATGTCCAGCTGGCCATCTACAAGATCCATCGCGGTCGCTTCGGCGAAGGCTCCATGGCCTCGCTGCCCGCGATGTACGAGCTGGCCGAGTGGTACCAGGACATCATGGATTACCGCCAGGCGCGGCTGATCTATCGCGATACGATCGAGATCATCGAGCGTGAACAGGGGCCGAACGCCCTGGCGCTCGTCACCCCGCTGCGCGGCATGGCGTCGGCCTGGGGCGAGGAGCGCAACACCGACTTCGACAAGGGGCTGCGCGCGCACCAGCGGATTGCCCAGATCGTTGATTCGTCGCCGGATGTCGATTCGCGCACGCGCATCGTCGCCCACCTCGAACTCGGGGATTGGTACGTGCAGTTCAACCGCGAGGAAGACGCCTGGCACCAGTATCGGGTCGCCTGGGAACTGGCGCAGGAGGTCGAGGTCGACGAGCGCGTCGTGTGGGAGGACTACTTCAACCGTCCCCATCTCATTCACCCGGGCGCGACCCTCTCGGTCGATTTCATGGGCTACGGCCGCGTCGGGGACGAGGTGTACTACGACTTCGAGTTCGACATCGCTCGCAACGGTCGGCCGCAGGAGATCGACGTGCTCGGCACGAACCTGCATGGCCAGACCCGGTCCGCGGCCATCCAGGCCTTCCGCTACGCCCGTTTCCGGCCGCGGATCGTCGACGGCGCGACGATCGCCACCACCGACTACAAGGTCCGCCGCATCTACCCGACCCCCGCTCCAGCTGACTACGGCGTCGTCGGTTTCAGCAGTTCCTCCGGCCCTCGGGAAAACTAGGCCGCAAGGCGACGGCACCCGCTGCGGCTCGGGCGGGTGAGGCGGGTCGCCCGCGCCCTTGGATCTTCCGCGCCAATACGCGAAACTAGCGCCCCTTCTTTGCTTGCGAGTCCGGAAGTCCCCCCGATGCCCACCCGACGCCAGCTTGCGGACGCGGTCCGTGCTCTTTCGATGGATGCCGTCCAGGCGGCGAACAGCGGCCACCCCGGGATGCCCATGGGCATGGCCGACATTGCCGAAGTCCTGTGGAACGATTTCCTGGTCCACGATCCGGGCGATCCGAACTGGCCCGATCGGGATCGCGTCGTCTTCAGCAACGGCCACGGCTCGATGCTGGCCTACTCGGTGCTTCACCTGACGGGCTACGACCTGCCGATGGAGGAGCTTCGGAACTTTCGCCAGCTGCACTCGAAGACGGCGGGCCATCCGGAGTACGGCCACACGCCGGGCATCGAGACCACGACTGGACCGCTGGGCCAGGGGCTCGCGAACGCGGTTGGGATGGCGCTGGCCGAGAAGGTCCTCGCCGCACGCTTCAACCGACCCGACCACGCCATCGTCGACCACCACACCTACGTGCTGCTGGGCGACGGTTGCCTGATGGAAGGCATCAGCCACGAGGTCTGCTCGCTGGCCGGCACGCTCAAGCTCGGCAAGCTGGTCGCGCTCTACGACGACAACGGCATCTCGATCGACGGCAACGTCGAGGGCTGGTTCACCGACGACACGCGCAAGCGCTTCGAGGCCTACGGGTGGCACGTGATCCAGGGCGTCGACGGCCACGATGCGGAGCAGATCGCCCGGGCCATCGCCGCGGCGAAGGACGAGGCCGATCGCCCGACGCTCATCTGCTGCCGGACCGTGATCGGCTTCGGCTCGCCCAACAAGCAGGGCACGGCCGCCACCCACGGCGCGCCACTGGGTCACGAGGAGATCGCCGCGGCTCGCAAGGAGCTCGGGTGGGATCACGCGCCCTTCGAAATTCCCGACGACATCCGGGCGGGCTGGGACGCCCTCGAGGCGGGCGCCGCGGCCCACGGCGACTGGAACGCGGCACTCGAGCGCTACCGCGCTGCCTACCCGGACCTCGCGGCGGAGCTCGAGCGACGCCTCGCCGGTGATCTGCCCGAGGATTTCGGCGCGTCGGCGGACGCGTTCATCCGCCAGTGCCAGGAAGACGGCGCGGTGGTGGCCACGCGGAAGGCCTCGCAGATGGCCCTCGAGGCGTACGCGCCCCACCTGCCGGAGATGATCGGCGGCTCGGCGGACCTCGCCGGCTCGAACAACACGATCTGGTCGGGTTCCGAGGATGTCCTCAAGGGTTCGGCCAACGGCAACTACATCTATTTCGGCGTGCGCGAGTTCGGCATGTCGGCGATCTGCAACGGCGTCGCGCTCCACGGTGGCTTCCTGCCCTACGACGCGACGTTCCTGGTCTTTTCGGATTACGCCCGGAACGCCCTGCGCATGGCGGCGCTGATTCCGACGCACAGCATCCACGTCTACACCCATGACTCGATCGGTCTGGGTGAGGACGGACCGACGCACCAGCCCGTCGAGCACGTGGCGAGCCTGCGGGTCATGCCTAACCTCGACGTCTGGCGTCCCTGCGATACGGTCGAGACGGCAGTCGCCTGGCGTGCCTCCATCGAGGCCTCCGGGCCGACCGCGCTCGTCCTGACCCGGCAGTCGCTGCCGCACGTCGACCGCGATGCCGCAACCCTCGAGGTCGTGGCGCGCGGTGGCTACATCGCCCACGAGCCCGAGGGCGAGCCGCAAGCGGTCGTCATCGCGACGGGCTCAGAGGTCGGTCTGGCCATGGGTGCCGCGGCGAAGCTGCGCGAGCGCGGCAAGCACGTTCGCGTGGTGTCGATGCCTTGCGTGGAGGCGTTCGAGCGCCAGGATCCGGCCTACCGCGACGCGGTACTGCCGCCCACGCTGCGCGCTCGCGTCGCCGTTGAGGCGGGCGCGACGACGGGGTGGTACCGGTACGTCGGCCTCGACGGTCGGGTGATTGGCCTCGATCAATTCGGAGCGTCCGCGCCGGCAGGAGAATTGTTCGAGCATTTCGGCATTACCGAGTCGGCCGTCATCGAGGCGGTCGAGTCCTTGTTGGCTTAAGCGATCAAGCGGGGAATACACACATGGCAATCAAGATCGGCATCAACGGCTACGGCCGCATCGGACGGCAGATCGTCCGCGCAATCCACGAATCGGGTCGCCGCGACGAGTTCGACGTCGTGGCCATCAACGACCTGGGCGACGCGAACACGAATGCCCACCTGACCCAGTACGACACGGCTCACGGCCGGTTCAACGGCGAGGTCTCCGTGGACGGCGACGACATCATCGTCAACGGCGACCGCTTGAAGGTCTTCGCCGAGCGCGATCCGGGGAAGCTGCCCTGGGGTGACCTTGGCGTCGACATCGTATTCGAGTGCACCGGCCTCTTCCGCACGGCCGACACGGCCGGCAAGCACATTGCCGGCGGCGCCAAGAAGGTGCTGCTGTCCGCACCGGGCGGTGATGGCGTCCACGCGACGATCGTCTACGGCGTCAACCACGACACCCTGACCGCCGAGCACACGATTGTCTCGAACGCGTCCTGCACGACCAACTGCCTCGCGCCCGTCGTGAAGCCGCTCAACGACACGATCGGCGTCGAAGCGGGGATCATGACCACGATCCACGCCTACACGAACGACCAGGTGCTCACCGACGTCTTCCACTCCGATCTCCGACGCGCGCGCTCCGCGACGATGTCGCAGATCCCGACGAAAACCGGTGCCGCGGCTGCTGTCGGCAAGGTGCTGCCGGAGCTCAACGGGAAGCTCGACGGCTTTGCCATGCGCGTGCCGACCATCAACGTCTCCGTGGTCGACCTGACCTTCAAGGCCGGGCGCGCGACCACCGTTGAAGAGGTCAACAGCATCGTGAAGGCGGCCGCGGAAGGCCCGCTTGCCGGTGTGCTCGGCTACAACGACCTGCCGCTCGTGTCGATCGACTTCAACCACTCGCCGCTGTCGTCGACCTTCGACGCCGGCCTGACCAAGGTGCTGGGCGGTGACCTGGTCAAGGTGCTGAGCTGGTACGACAACGAATGGGGCTTCTCGAACCGCATGCTCGACACGGCCACCGCGCTCCACGCGGCGGGCTGACGGCAACCGGAGAAACCGCCATGGGCATTCGCGTCAACCGGATGGCCGACCTCGATCTGGCCGGTAAGCGGGTGCTGATCCGCGAGGATCTCAACGTCCCCGTCCGGGACGGCGAGGTCGCCAACGACAAGCGGATCCGCGCCGCTCTGCCGACCCTCGAACTCGCGCTCGAGCGGGGCGCCGCCGTCATCGTGCTGTCCCACCTGGGACGGCCGCAGGAAGGCGAGCCGGATCCGCAGCTCTCGCTCGCGCCGGTCGCCGCTCACCTCGGCAAGCTGCTCGGGCGCGAGGTTCGTCTCGCGCCGGACTGGCTCGATGGGGTAGAGGTCGCGCCGGGCGAGATCGTGCTGTGCGAGAACGTCCGCTTCAACGCGGGCGAGAAGCAGGATGACGAAACGCTGGCGCGGCGGATGGCCGCGCTCTGCGACGTGTTCGTCATGGATGCGTTCGGAACGGCGCACCGCGCCCAGGCGTCGACGCACGGCGTCGCGCGCTTCGCGCCCGTGGCCGCCGCGGGGCCGCTGCTGGTGGCCGAGCTCGAGGCCCTGGGGCAGGCGCTGGACGAGCCCCGCCGGCCGATGGTGGCGATCGTGGGCGGCGCCAAGGTTTCGACGAAGCTCACCGTGCTCGACACGCTCGTCGGGATGGTGGACCAGCTCATCGTCGGTGGCGGCATCGCCAACACCTTTATCGCGGCCGCCGGGCATCCCGTCGGCAAGTCGCTCTACGAGGCCGACCTCGTCAGCGACGCCGCGGCCCTCATCGAGCGGGCGCGGGCCGCGGGTAGCGACATCCCCATTCCCACCGATGTCGTGGTGGCCACCGAGTTCTCGGCCGACGCCGAGGCCACGATCAAGGCCGTGGCCGACGTCGGTCCCGAAGACCTGATCCTCGATGTCGGCCCGGACACGGCCGCGCGGCTCGCGGGCCTGCTCGGTGATGCCGGGACGGTTGTCTGGAACGGTCCCGTGGGGGTCTTCGAGTTTCCCGGCTTTGCCGCGGGCACGCAGACCCTGGCCGAGGCCATTGCGGCGTCGGATGCGTTCTCGATCGCCGGTGGCGGCGACACGCTGGCGGCCGTGGACCAGTTCGGGATCGCCGATCGCGTGTCCTACATTTCCACCGGCGGCGGCGCCTTCCTCGAATTCCTCGAGGGCAAGACGCTTCCCGCTGTGGCCATGCTGGAGTCCCGGGCGCTGTGAGCTCGGGCCGCCGGATCGCACTCCTCGATCTCGACGGCACGCTGACCGACCCCCGCGACGGCATCCTCCGGTGCCTGCGGGCGGCGTTCGCGGCAGTCGATCGGCCCGCCCCGCCGGAGCGCGAACTGCTCGGCTGGATCGGCCCGCCCCTGGCCGCGAGTTTCGAGGCCGCGCTGGGCTGCCCGGAGGCGGCCGGTGAGGCGCTGAGGGCCTACCGCGCCTGCTTCGACGAGAGTGGCTGGCGCGCCAATCGTCCCGTGGCGGGCATCGATACGGCCCTGACCGACCTCGCGGACGGTGGCTTCGACTGCTACGTCGCGACGTCGAAGCCGCTCGTCTTCGCTCGCCGAATCGTCAGCCATTTCCGCCTCGACCGCTGGATCAGCGATGTCTTCGGCAGCGAGTTCGACGGCACCCGGGCAGACAAGGCGGAACTCATCGCCCACGCGCTGGGTGAGCTCGACGCGCCTGCCGCGTCCACCGTGATGGTCGGCGACCGGCACCACGACGCGGCCGGCGCCGAGGCCTGCGCGGTACCTTGCGTGGGCGTCCTCTGGGGCTTCGGCGACCGGGGCGAGCTCGAAGCCGCGGGCGCCATCGCCATCGCCGTACACCCCGGTCAACTTGCCGAGGCCTGCCTCGACGCTCTTTTCAACGCCCGGCGGGCGACCGCCCGCTAAGCTACAGATACTCGGGAAATCCGTCTCAGTCACATGTCCGATTCCAAGCTGCGCGCGAAAGCGCTCGACTACCATGAGCATCCGACGCCAGGAAAGCTCGAAGTCAACCCATCGAAGGCCCTGACGACCCAGGGCGATCTGGCGCTCGCCTATTCGCCCGGCGTGGCCGCCGCCTGCGAGGCCATCGCCGAGGACCCGGCAACGGCATCGCGCTACACCATCCGGGGCAACCTGGTTGGCGTGGTCACCAACGGGTCGGCCGTGCTCGGTCTGGGCAACATCGGACCGCTGGCCTCGAAGCCGGTGATGGAGGGGAAGGCGGTGCTCTTCAAGAAATTCGCGGGCATCGACGTCTTCGACATCGAGATCGATGAAGATGACCCGGACCGCCTGGTCGAGGTCATTGCCGCCCTCGAACCGACCTTCGGCGGTATCAACCTCGAGGACATCAAGGCGCCGGAGTGTTTCGAGGTGGAGCGCAAGCTCCGCGAGCGGATGAACATTCCCGTCTTCCACGATGATCAGCACGGCACGGCGATCATCGCGGCCGCGGCGGTGCTCAATGCGCTGCAGATCGTCGACAAACCCATCGGCGAGGTGGCGCTCGTGACGTCCGGGGCGGGGGCTGCCGGCATGGCCTGCATCAATCTGCTGGTCAAGCTGGGGCTCGACGCGGCGAAGGTGACGCTCACGGATCGGGAGGGCGTGGTCTACGCGGGTCGACCCGGCCTTGCCGCTGACGACCCGAAGAGCGCCTACGCGCAGACGACCGACGCGAGGACCCTGGGCGACGTCATGGCCGGCGCGGACGTCTTCCTGGGGGTGTCCGTGGGCGGCATTCTCACGCCCGAGATGGTGCAGGCCATGGCCCAGCGTCCCATCATCCTCGCCCTGGCGAATCCCGAACCCGAGATCAAACCCGAGCTGGCCCGCAAGGCCCGCAAGGACGCCATCATCGCCACGGGGCGTTCGGACTACCCCAATCAGGTCAACAACGTCCTGTGCTTCCCCTTCCTGTTCCGCGGCGCCCTGGACGTCGGCGCGACCACGGTGAACGAGGCGATGAAGCTCGCTGCCGTACGCGCGCTCGCCGCGCTTGCGCGGATGGAGGCAAGCGACGTGACGACGGCGGCCTACGGGGGTAAGTCTCTCAAGTTCGGCCCCGACTACCTGATTCCCAAACCGTTCGATCCGCGCCTCGGGGCCCACATCGCGCCCGCCGTCGCCCAGGCCGCCATGGACAGCGGCGTCGCGACCCGGCCGCTCGAGGACCTGGAGGCATACCGCGAGCGGCTGACGCAGATGGTGTTCCGGTCCGGCCTCGTGATGAAGCCGATGTTCGACGCCGCCCGTGCCGACCCCCGGCGGGTGATCTTCGCCGAGGGTGAGCAGCCGGTCATCCTGAGCGCCGTGCAGAACATCATCGACGACGGCCTTGCCGTCCCGACCCTGATCGGTCGACCCACCGTCGTGAAGCGCCGGATCCAGCAGCTCGGGCTCCGCATCGTGCCCGGGGTCGACTTCGACCTGATCAACCCCGAGAGCGACCCACGTTTCCGCGACTACTGGCAGCTCTATCATCAGCTCATGGCCAGGCGCGGCGTATCGCCGGACGCCGCCAAGGCGATCGTGCGCACGCGGACCGCCGTCATTGCCGCTCTGGCGGTCAAGCGCGGCGAGGCCGATGCGCTCATCTGCGGGGTGGTCGGCACGTACCACAAGAAGCTGCGCTACATCTACGACGTGCTGGGCGTGGCCGATGGCGTGTCGGTTCCCGCGACGCTGTCGGCCATGAGCAACGACGAGCACACGCTGTTCATCACCGACACCTACGTGAACGACGATCCCAGCGCCGAGGAGCTCGTCGATATCACGTTCATGGCGGCCCAGCGCGTGCGTGACTTCGGCATCGTGCCGCGGGTCGCGCTGGTCTCGCATTCGAACTTCGGCAACCACGCCGACGCAAGCGCAACGAAGATGCGTGAGGCCTATCGACTGATCAAGGCGCGCAAGCCCGATTTCGAGGTCGACGGCGAGATGCATGCCGATGCCGCGCTCGTGCCGTCGATCCGCGATCGCGTCTTCCCGGGATCGGAACTCACCGGCGCCGCCAATCTCCTGGTGATGCCCAATCAGGACGCGGCGAACATCGCGCTCCAGCTCGGACGTATCGTGGGCGATGCGGTGACCATCTCGCCGATGCTCATGGGGCTCGCGCACCCCGCTCACGTGCTGACGCCTTCGGCGACCGTGCGTCGCGTGGTCAACATGACGGCCGTCGCCGTCGTCGACGCCCAGAAGGCCCAGCGGGGGCAGCCGCCGCTGATCTAGTCAAGAATCGGGGCCGCATCGCGCGGCGCCCGCAGGAAACCCTGCGCGCCGGGGAGGCGGCCGCTGCGCCGACCGTTCCCGCATGGCGTCGTGGCAGCGCTCTTCTTCGTTCCGTTCCATGTCGGTAACGGCCCTTTCGGGTTAGACTTCCCGGGCTATCGCGAGGGGCCGCAGCAGAGAAGATTCATGGACGCAGAAGTGAACAAGCAATTCACCGACATCGACCCTGACGAGACCCGCGAGTGGCTCGATGCCCTGGCGGGCGTCATCCACGCCGACGGCGCGGAACGGGCGCACTACCTCCTCGAGAAGATGGTCGAGGTCACCCGGCGAGCGGGGGCACACCTGCCCTACGACGCCACCACGGCCTACGTCAACACGATCCCACCGGGCCAGGAGCAGCGCTCCGACGGCGACGCGGGCATCGAGTGGAAGATCCGCTCGATCATCCGCTGGAACGCGATGGCCATGGTCGTGCGGGCCAACCGGCTCCCGGGATCTGTGGGTGGGCACATCGCGAGCTTCGCCTCGGCGGCAACGCTCTATGACGTCGGCTTCAACCACTTCTTCCACGCGCCCACGGCAGACCACGGCGGGGACCTGGTCTACATCCAGGGTCACTCGGCGCCCGGCATCTACGCGCGGGCCTACCTCGAGGGACGCCTGACGGCGGATCAGCTCGACGGCTATCGCCGGGAGGTCGACGGCGAGGGCGTGTCGAGCTATCCGCATCCCTGGCTGATGCCCGACTTCTGGCAGCTGCCCACGGTTTCCATGGGGCTCGGACCGATCATGGCGATCTACCAGGCGCGCTTCCTGCGCTACCTGCATCATCGCGGACTGACGGACACCGCTCCGCGCAAGGTGTGGGCGTTCATGGGCGATGGCGAGACGGATGAGCCGGAATCGCTCGGCGCGATTTCCCTGGCCGGCCGGGAGAAACTGTCGAACCTGGTCTTCGTCGTCAACTGCAACCTGCAGCGCCTCGACGGGCCAGTGCGGGGGAACGGCAAGATCATCCAGGAGCTCGAGGGCGTCTTCCGCGGGGCGGGCTGGAACGTGATCAAGGTCGTCTGGGGGTCCTACTGGGATCCGCTGCTGGCGAAAGACACGAAGGGCCTGCTGCGCGCGCGCATGGAAGAGTGCGTCGACGGCGACTACCAGCGCTACAAGTCCGAGGACGGCAAGTACGTTCGCGACCACTTCTTCGGCGCGAGCGAGGAGCTCAAGGCCATGGTGGCCAACCTGTCGGACGAGGACATCTGGCGCCTGAACCGGGGCGGTCACGACCCGCACAAGATCTTTGCAGCCTATGCGCAGGCCATGGCCTCGGACGATCGTCCGACCGTGATCCTGGCGAAGACCGTCAAGGGCTACGGCATGGGCGAGGCCGGCGAGGCCCAGAACATCACCCACCAGCAGAAGAAGATGGACGTCGACTCCATCCGCCACTTCCGCGACCGCTTCAACGTGCCGATCCCGGACGAGCAGCTCGAGGATGTCCCGTACTACCACCCCGGCGAGGACTCCGAGGAGGTGCAGTACATGAAGGGACGCCGGGAAGGCCTCGGCGGCTACCTGCCGGCGCGGACGGTCGTCGAGCAGCGCCTCGAGGTCCCGAACCTCGATGCGTTCCAGCCGCTGCTGGCCGCGACCGGCGAACGCGAGATCTCGACCACGATGGCCTTCGTCCGGGCCCTGTCCGTGCTGCTGCGCGACAAGAAGATCGGCAAGCGCGTCGTACCCATCGTCTGTGACGAGGCGCGGACCTTCGGCATGGAGGGCATGTTCCGCCAGCTTGGCATCTACGCCGCCGAAGGCCAGAAATACGAACCCGAGGATTCCGATCAGCTGCTCTACTACCGGGAGGATCAGAAGGGGCAGATCCTCCAGGAGGGCATCACCGAGGCCGGTGCCATGTCGTCCTGGATCGCCGCGGCGACGAGCTACGCGAACTCCGGCACGCCGATGATTCCGTTCTACATCTTCTACTCGATGTTCGGCTTCCAGCGCATCGGCGACCTGGCCTGGGCGGCCGGCGACCTGCGCGCGCGGGGCTTCCTCCTGGGCGGAACGGCCGGCCGCACGACGCTCAACGGCGAGGGCCTCCAGCACGAGGACGGCCACAGCCATCTCATGGCGGGCGCGGTTCCCAACTGCGTCTCCTACGATCCGACCTTCGCCTTCGAGGTCGCGGTGATCCTGCAGGACGGCCTGCGCCGCATGTACGACGAGTGCGAGGACGTGTACTACTACGTCACCCTGATGAACGAGAACTACCCCCAGCCCGAGATGCCCGAGGGCGTGGAGGACGGCATTCGGAAGGGGCTGTATCTGTTCTCGGAGGGCGCGTCGGGCAAGACGGTGAAGGCGCGGGCCCAGCTGATGGGCTCGGGCACGATTCTGCGCGAGGTCATCGCGGCGGCAGAACTGCTACAGGCGGACTTCGGCGTCGCCTGCGACGTCTGGAGCGCGACGAGCTTCAACGAGCTGCGGAAGGACGCTCAGACCGTTCATCGGTCGAACGTGCTGAATCCGAAACGCAAGGCCGAACGCTCGCACATCGAGTCCTGCCTCGCGGATCGGGAGGGTCCGATCATCGCGGCAACTGACTACGTGCGGGCCTTTGCGGACCAGGTGCGCGAGTACATCGAGGCGCCCTTCCACGTGCTCGGCACCGACGGTTACGGGCGGTCGGATACCCGTGAGAATCTGCGGCGGTTCTTCGAGGTGGACCGACGCCACATCGCCTACCGCACGGTCTATGCGCTGGTCGAGACCGGCGCGCTGCCGAAGAAGGCGTTGGGCGAGGCGGCCAAGCAGTACGACATCGACGGTGGCGCCCCGGCGCCCTGGACGCGTTGAGCGAGGACGGGACGATGGCAGTGAAGGACATTCGCGTCCCCGATATCGGTGATTTCGATTCGGTCGAGATCATCGAGGTCCTCGTGGCGCCGGGCGACACTGTCGCCGCAGAGGATTCGCTCATCACGCTGGAATCAGATAAGGCGAGCATGGAGGTTCCTGCCCCCGAGGGAGGCAGGATCGTCGACCTGAAGGTCGCCCTCGGCGACAGCGTCGCCGAGGGTGACGTGATCGCCACGATCGAGGCCGGCGAAGCGACCGCCGACCCGGAGCCCCCGGCAGCAGCCGAGCCCGCGGCGCCGCCCGCCCCGCCTGAAACGGCTCCGGCGGAAACGGCCCAGGCTGAACCGGTCCCGGCGGAAGCCGCCGCTGCCCCGGCCGCAGCAACCTCGGGGGGCGGTGGAACGATCGAGATCACGGTGCCGGACATCGGCGACTTCGACGATGTCGAGATCATCGAGGTGCTCGTTGGTCCCGGCGATTCAGTGGCAGCCGAGGATTCGCTGATCACGCTGGAGTCGGACAAGGCGAGCATGGAGGTGCCCGCCCCGCAGGCCGGCACCATCGTCGAGATGAAGGTCGAAGTCGGCGGACGGGTCGGCGAGGGCGACGTCATCGCGATCCTGGAGGCCGCGGCGCCCGCGGCCGCAGACCCGGCACCGCCGCCAGCAGCGGCGCCGCCCGCTCCCGCGGCGGCGAAGCCAGCCCCGACCGAACCCGAGGCGCCGCGCAAGGGCCCCCGCACGCCGCCGGTGTCCTTCGATGCCAGCCGTGTGCTGCCCGATTCGGTACCCCATGCGAGCCCGTCCGTTCGACGCTTTGCCCGGGAGCTCGGGGTCGACCTCGCCGAGGTCAACGGCACCGGCCGCAAGGGACGGATCGTCAAGGCGGACGTCGAGGGCTACGTCAAGGGCGTCATGCAGCAGGCTCGCCGCGGCGGTGCCGGCGCGACTCAGGCGCCGGCGGGCAGCGGCCTGAGCCTGCTCGACTGGCCCAAGGTGGACTTCGCGAAGTTCGGCGAGATCGAGACGCGGCCGCTGTCCCGGATCCAGAAGATCTCGGGGGCGAACCTCTCCCGGAACTGGGTGATGATTCCGCACGTCACGCAGCACGACGAGGCCGACATCACCGAGATGGAGGCGTTCCGGAAATCCCACTCCGAGGCCGCCAAGGCTGCCGGCTACAAGCTGACGCCGCTCGCCTTCCTCATCAAGGCCGTGGTCGCGGCGCTGAAGGAGTTTCCGACCTTCAACGCGTCGCTCGATCCCGAGAGCGAGTCGCTCGTTCTGAAGAAGTACTTCCATGTCGGCGTGGCGGTCGATACGCCGGACGGTCTGGTCGTTCCGGTCGTCCGCGACTGCGACCAGAAGTCACTCTACGAGCTCGCGTCGGACGTCGTCGCGGCGAGCATCAAGGCCCGCGACAAGAAGCTCTCACCGACCGATATGCAGGGTGGCTGCTTCTCGATCTCCTCGCTCGGGGGCATCGGCGGCACGGCGTTCACGCCGATCATCAACGCGCCGGAGGTCGCGATCCTCGGCGTGTCGCGATCGGTTCTGAAGCCCGTGTGGAACGGGAAGGAGTTCGAGCCGCGGCTGATGCTGCCGCTGTCGCTCTCCTACGACCATCGGGTCATCGATGGCGCTACGGCGGCCCGGTTCACGGGGTACCTCGCGCACGTGCTCGGCGACATCCGCCGGCTCCTCCTCTAGCGGGAGCGTGGCGCGAGCGTGAGCGGGAACAGTCCAAGGCGGCTCGGGCAGGGGATGCTGTTCGTCGCCGCCCTGGGCGTGCTGGGCGGCCTGACCTGGTTCTTCGACGGCGCCCTCGACCGTCAGCGCAATCCGAACCAGAACGTTTCGGGCGAGCTGGTCGGCGCGGTGCGCCAGGTCGTGCTGGACGCCAATCGCCAGCATCACTACCTGGCGACGGCCGAGATCAACGGCGAGCCCGTCGAGGTGATGGTCGACACGGGCGCGAGCCAGGTGGCGATCTCGGCCACCGCCGCCGCCCGCCTTGGGCTCCCCCGCGGTCAGCCGGCGCTGGTCTCGACGGCCAATGGCACCGCACGCGTCGAGAGCACGCGGATCGACCGGATCCGCCTCGGGACCATCGAGCTCCGGGACGTCGCCGGCGTCGTGGTTCCCAACATGGATTCGCCGGAGGTGCTGCTCGGCATGAGTTTCCTGCGGGAGCTCGAGCTGACGCAGCGGGACGGGCAGCTCATTCTGCGGCAGAACGGATCGGGCTGATGGGAGACTTCACCTTCTACGGCTCCGAGTTTTCGATGTACTCGGCGAAGCTGCGCGCCTACCTGAACAATAAGGGCCTTGCGTTCAGGACCGGGCGACCGTCGGCACTGACCTACCGGCGATTCATCGTGCCGCGGACCGGCGTCGCCTATATGCCGGTCCTGCACACCCCCGATGACGAGGTGCTCCAGGACACGACCGCCATCATCGACCGCTTGGAGCAGGACTTCCCGGCGCCCCCGCTCGTGCCGTCGGACCCGCAGACGCGCCTGGCCTCGCTGCTCCTCGAGCTCTACGGCGACGAGTGGCTGCTGCTGCCGGCGATGCGATACCGCTGGCAGCCCGAAGAGAACCTGCCCGTGCTGCGCCAGGCGTTCGGAGACCTCCTGTTTCCCTGGTTTCCGCGGCCGGTTCGGCGCTGGCTCGGCACGAAGGCGAGCGCGCGCTTCGCCGGCGTGCTCGGTCCGGTCGGCATCACGGCCATCGGCGATTCGGATTTCGATAGCTGGTACGCGGGCCTGCTGGCGGACATCGATGCGCTGCTCGAACAGCAGCCATTCCTCCTCGGGGCGACCGCAACCCTGGCGGATTTCGCCTTTGCCGGTCCCTTCGTCGGTCATCTGCTGCACGACCCGGCGCCCGCTCGTCAGCTACGGGAGCAGTGGCCACGCATCGTCGCCTGGATGGACCGGGTTGCGGCGCCGGCGAAGCCATCGACCGGTTCCGGTGTCGGCCTGTGGCCCTCCCTCGAGCCGCTGCTCGACCGGGCCTTCAGCGAGCAGCTGCCGGTGCTTCGGGACGTCGCGACGCACCTGGCCCAATGGGCGGAGGCGCGGCACCCGGGCGATCGGGTCCCCCGGTCGGTCGGTCGGCACCGGGCCACGATCGCGGGTGTACGCACGGAGCGCGCGCTCATGACCTATCCGGTGTGGATGCTGCAGCGCGCCTGCGACGCCTGGCAGGCGCTGAGCGGCGACGAACGGCGGGCCTTTGCCGGGCGCTTCGAAGCCGACGTGGCGGGGCTACTCGGACCGCTGCCGGTCAGGCTCGAACGCGTCGACAACAGGCTTCGGCTGGCGTCAGCCTGAGCGGTTCGACGCTCGCGGTCAGTTGCAGATCAGCTCGACCTTGCGCTCAAGCTGCGCGATCTCATCCTCGTCGGTGGCGTCGAGCAGGCGCCGCTTGGCCTCCAGGCACGGGTCGTCGTCGGTGGCAGCCGTCGTCGTCGCCGCGGGCCCGGGGCCCCGGCGTCCGCTCCCGGGCTGGCAGAAGTAGCTCGAGGTATAGCCGACGTTCGTCTCGTAGGTGCTGTAGGTAACGGCAGCGCAGTCGCCGAGGTTCAGGCGGTCGTCGTCCAGCATGATCCGCTCCTCGTCTCCGCCCGGATAGCGCACCGTGTAGACCCACTGCCGCTTCGATTTGTCGACCTGGTTGCCGATGACACCGCCGAGCAGCGCGCCGCCGGCGGTGCGCTTGGCCTTCGTGCTGCTGGACTTGCCGCCCGCGGTCGCGAGACCGACGATGCCGCCGATGATCGCACCCGCCGGGATCGAGTTGCCCTGGTCGATCTGCTGCTTGCTTACGATGTAGCCGTAGCGGGTCTCGATCGGGTCGACCTGGGCCGCTGCCCCGGTCGTGGCGAGGAGCAGTACCAGCGCGCTGAGCGTCCGTGTAACCGTCTTCATGGAAGGGCAACCTCCATCATCGTCATTCAATCATAGGACCGCTGCGAGGCTGATTCATTGCATCGGCCCCGACTATTGCGCCAGTATCGCGCCCGGTAAGCCAAGCCGGGGTGAGGAATCATGTTCATCGACGCGCTACGCGCCGCCTGGGCGCAGAACAACTCGCTGGTCTGCGTTGGCCTGGATCCGGCGCCGGAGCGCTTTCCAGGGCGGCTCAGGGGGCGCCCTGATGCGATCTTCGAGTTCAATCGGGCGATCATCGACGCGACCGGGGACCTCGTCTGCGCGTTCAAGCCGCAGATCGCCTACTACGCCGCCCACGGCGCCGAGGCGCAGCTTGCCGCGACCATTGATTACATCCACGAGCGTTTCCCGGGCGTTCCCGTGATCCTCGACGCGAAGCGCGGCGATATCGGCAGCACGGCCGCGCAGTATGCCGCCGAGGCGTTCGATCGCTTCGGCGCCGACGCGGTGACGATCAATCCGTACATGGGCCGCGACTCCGCGGCGCCGTTCCTCGGGCGCCCGGACCGGGGCGTCGTGATTCTCTGCCGGACCTCGAATGCCGGGGCGGCCGACTTCCAGGACCTGCTGATCGACGGTCGTCCGCTCTTCGAGCACGTCGCCGAGGCCATCGCGCGGGATTGGAACGATCACGGCAATTGCATGCTCGTGCTGGGCGCGACCTGGCCGGAGCAGCTCGGTCGGGTGCGGTCGCTGGTCGGCGACATGCCGTTTCTGGTACCCGGTGTGGGCAGCCAGGGCGGCGATGCGCAGGCCGTCGTTACCCAGGGCCAGACCCACGACGGGACGGGGCTGGTCGTGAACTCCTCGCGTGGCGTGCTCTACGCGGATGATGGCCCCGATTTTGCCGAGGCGGCGCGGGGCGTCGTTGCCGACCTCCGGGAAACCCTCAACCGCTGGCGGCGCTCGCCCGGGAGCTGATCCGGGTCATACGGCCGCAACAACCCTGCCGCACCATCACGCGCGGGCACTCGCGTGGGATTCCTGGTGGCGGAGTTTTACCTCGTTGCAGTCGTGCTGCTGTTCGTGCTGGCGCTTGTCGATCTGAGCGTCGGCGTGAGCAACGACGCGGTCAACTTCCTGAACTCCGCCATTGGCAGCAAGGTCGCCTCCCGGCGAACCATCATGATCGTCGCCAGCTGCGGCATCCTCGCCGGCGCCCTGTTCTCATCCGGCATGATGGAGGTGGCCCGCAAGGGTATCTTCAATCCCGAGCTATTCACCTTTTGTCATGATCATCTTCCTCGCGGTGATGCTCGCCGACGTCATCCTCCTCGACCTGTTCAACACCTTCGGCATGCCGACGTCGACGACCGTTTCGATCGTCTTCGAGTTGCTTGGCGCCGCCGTTGTCGTGGCCCTGCTCATCGTCATGCGGGATCCGGATGCCACTTCGATCGCGCCGTTCATCAATAGCGCTAGCGCGCTGGCCATCGTCACGGGAATCGTGCTTTCGGTCGGCGTGGCCTTCACGGTCGGCGCCGTCGTCCAGTTCGTCTCGCGGATCCTCTTCGGCTTCAACGGCAGCTACGGTGCCGCCCTGCTGCTCGGGTGGTCGGCGATCGCGCTTGCGGCGATCAGCTTCTTCCTGTTCATCAAGGGGCTCGCCGGGGCCGCCTTCGTACCCGAGAACATGGTGGCCTTCATGCGTAACCATGTTGCCGCGACGCTGGGGATTCTCAGTGTGTCGTGGCTAATCGTCGTGGCCGTCCTGCGCCGGCTCGGCTTCGAGCCGCTGAAACTCGTGGTGCTGGCGGGTACCTTCGCGCTGGCCATGGCGTTTGCGAGCAACGACCTGGTGAACTTCATCGGCGTGCCGCTCGCGGGCCTGGCGTCGTGGCAGGCCTGGCAAGGCACGAACGTGGCGCCCGACGCGCTCACCATGGAGTTCCTCGCGACCCCGGTTCGCGGTCAGACGCACTATCTCGTGGTTGCGGGTGTCGTCATGATCGTCACCCTCTGGCTATCGGCCAAGGCGCGTTCCGTGACCGAGACCGAGGTCAACCTCGGGCGCCAGGACGACGGCGCCGAGCGATTCACGCCGGGTCCGGTCTCGCAGGGCATCGTTCGCGCTGCTCTGGTGCTGTTCAAGACCGTGCCGAAGCTCGTCCCGGCCGGGATGTCGGAGCGCGTCGAGCGACAGTTCGTCCGCGACGACGATCCCTGGAAGGATGCGCCGGCCTTCGACCTGATCCGCGCATCGGTCAATCTCACCATCGCGGCCATCCTCATCGCCATTGCCACGTCCCTGAAGCTGCCGCTTTCCACGACCTACGTGAGTTTCATGGTCGCCATGGGCACGTCGCTCGCCGACCGGGCCTGGGGGCGCGACAGCGCGGTCTACCGGGTTTCGGGCGTGCTCAGCGTGATCGGAGGCTGGTTCGCGACCGCCGTCATCGCCTTCACCGCGGCCGGCCTGTTCGCCCTGATCATCGCCAGCTTCGGCACCGTGGGCGCCATCCTGCTCGCCCTGCTGGCGGTCGCTGCCCTCGTCCACAGCCGTGGTGTACACAAGCGGCGGGCGGAGGCCGCCGGTCAGCTTTCCCTGGCGGGGCTCTCGGAGGGGGCGGCCATCGAGCGGGTGCGTGAACGCATGGCGGCGCAGATCGTGCGCCTGAATGATTGCCTCGCAGCCTCGCTCATGACCATCGGCGGACACGACCGGGCGGCGCTGAAGGCCTCGAAGCGGCACATCAACGCCCTGCGACTCGCGACGGCCGGCGTCGAGCAGCGTCTGGTTGGCGAAATCAAGCGGGCGCGGTTGACCGATGCTCGCGTCGCCGCGCACATGCTCCGGCTGCTCGACGCGGAGCGAGCGTTGCTCCACTCGGCGCGCTCGATCCACTCCGCGGTCAAGCAGTTCATCCGCAACGAGCACTGCGAGATCGCACGGGGCACGGCCCGGGCGCTGGCAGCGACGGCGGAAGTCATGGGCCTGGCGCTAGCGTCCGTACATCGGGTCGCCGCTGGTGAAGCCGCGGCAGCCGATTCATCGCTGGAGGACGCGGCGAGGTGCGTCGAGAGGCTGTTGCACGTGCAGCTCGCCGATCTGCAGTCCCGCGACCGGTCGCCGCGGAACATGGCCCTGCAGCTCGACGTCTCGCTCGGCTGCCGGGATGTCGTGGCAGCCCTCGGGGTGCTCGAACGCGAACTGTCGAGCCGGCCGGCGTCCTGAAGGGCGCCGGCGGGGCATCAGGGCATCTGGATCCCGCCGCCGCCAGGCATGCCACCACCGGGCATACCGCCGCCGGGCATACCACCGCCGCCGGCGCCAGGGACGACGATCGAGGACGCCGCCTGCCGGCGCATCTCCTGCAGCTCCTGCATGGTCTCCTCGAGGGCCTTCTGGGCGGCCGGGCCGTAGCCGTCGACGGCCTCGGCGAGCGTGGTTGCCTGGATCTCGAAGCTGATCGGCAGGCTACCGGCCGGCGTCATCAGCGAAGCGGAGCCCACGAAGAGGGTCGGTCGCGCCGCGTCGGTGTCGCCGTCAGCGTTGACGGGCGTCATGCGCCGGATCGTGCCGATCCGGTTGTCCGTGAAGACATCCTCCCGGTAGAGCTGGGAGCCGTCCATCGTGATTTCCTGCTGCGTGTCCTGCGCCATGGGCTGAATACCTCGATTGTTCCGCAGTGAAATGGGGTCGATCGGTGTGAATCAAACCCTGGTGCATGCGCGCGGCGCCTGTATCCATCAGATCGCGCCGGCGACGCCCGGGAAACCGGTGCCGGACTCGGGCTACACTCCGAGCATGAACAGACCGCTTGCCTGGTCCTCCCGCCGCGGGGACGTCGCCGAGATCGTGCTGGATCGACCGGAGCGCCACAACTCGCTGGTGCCGGCCTTGCTCGACGACCTCCACGGCGCCATCGAGACGGTGGCCGCCGACGATGGTGCGGCCGCGGTCGTGCTGCGCGGCAACGGTCGCTCCTTCTCGACCGGCGGCGACGTGCGCGGGTTCTACGAAGCCGAGGACGTGGGCGCCTACGCCGACGGGCTGGTCGCGAAGCTCAACGAATGCGTTCTCGGTCTCTACCGTATGCATTGCCCGATCGTCTGCCTCGTGCAGGGCCTGGTGACGGGGGGCTCCATGGGCCTCGTGCTCGCGAGCGACGTGGTGCTGCTCGACGAGGCCGCGTCGTTCACGCCCTGGTACGGCCCGGTCGGCTTTTCTCCGGACGGCGGTTGGACCGCGCTCGCTCCGGCGGTGATCGGGCGCGGGCGCACGGCCCAGCTCCTGTTCAGCAACCGGACGCTGACGGCGCGCGAGGCGCTCGACTGGGGTATCGCCGATCGCGTCGTGCCCCTCGACGTCCTGGCCGAGGTCGGTCGGGTGACGGCGGAGCGCATCGCGCGGATGCGGCCCGGCGCCCTGCGGTCGGCGCGGTCGCTGCTGCATGCGGACGCCGAGACCGTGGCGGCGAAGCTGGACGCGGAGCGCGCTGCGTTCGTCACGCAGATCCAATCACCCGAGGCCCGCGAGGGCATGCGGGCCTTTCTGGAGGGTTCCCGATGAAGGCGTTCGGACTGTTCGTACTGCTGGGGCTCGCCACCGGCGCGGTCGCCGAGGAACGGCCCTTCGCGGGCGGCCTGACCGAGACCCTCGCGGCGGACGGCCTCACCGTCTCGGGGATCTCGAGCGGCGGCTATTTCGCCCAGCAGCTACACCTCGCATTCGCGGATCGCGTCGACGGTGTGGGCGTGATCGCCGCCGGCCCATGGGGCTGCGCGCGCGGGAACGTCATGATCGCCCTCGGCGCCTGCATGGGTGGCGAAGCGCCGCCAGCGCTGGAACCGCTGCAGGCGGATCTTGCGGCCGCGGTCGCGGCGGGTGGCATCGCGCCCGCGGCGGCTCGCGAGGGCGATCGGGCCTGGTTCTTCCACGGCACCGAAGACGGGACGGTCTCCACCGCCGTCGCCGGCGCCGGTCCGACCTTCTACGCCGCGCTGCTCGGCGATGACGCGGTGGTGACCGTCGACGACATCGGTGCGACCCACACCTTCCCGACGCTTGCGAACGGGTCCGCGTGCGCGGTTGCGGAGGCGCCGTTCGTGGCGGCCTGCGACTACGACGCCGTTGGCGCGATGCTCGGGCATCTGCTGGGCGACCTCGAGCCCCGGGCCGCCGACCACGCGCCGACCTTCGAAACGCTGACCGTGCCCGATGCAGCGTCGTCCTCGCTCCTCGATACCGCGTATGTCTTCGTGCCTGAGGCGTGCCGCCGGGACGGCGCGAGCTGCCGGACCCATGTGGTCTTCCACGGCTGTGCGATGTCCAGCGGCGCAGTCGGCACCGGCTTCATCGAGCAGGCCGGCTACGTGGAATGGGCAGCGGCGAATGGTCTCGTGGTGCTGTTTCCCCAGGTCCTCGCTTCGGGCGTAAATCCCTATGGGTGTTGGGACTGGTGGGGCTATGGTGGTGCCGACTATCAGCTCCGCACCGGTACACAGCTCACCGCGGTGATGGCGCTCGTCGACAGCTTACGGGATTGACCTTCCGTCTCGCGGACCTTCGACGTCGCGCACGTACACCAGCGCCCGCCCGGACGCGACGAGCGTGCCCGCCTCGTCGTGGCAGGTCGTCTCCAGGTCGACCAGGTGTTTCTCCGGCCGGAGCTCCGTCACCGTCACCGTCGCCGTGAGCGTCGCGCCGATCGGCACCGGCTTGTGCTGACGGGTCTCCTGCTTGAGATACATGGTGCCTAGGCCGGGCAGGCGGATCCCGAGTAGCTGCGACCAGAGTGCCCCGATGAGGGGCTCGGGCACCGTGCCTGCGGCGGCTGCACCGCCGAGGGCCACATAGCTTGCCAGGTCTGCCTCGGTGAAGGACCGCGTCACGCTGGTGGTGTCGCCGACCTTCATGGGCTTGCCTCCGGCGCGGTCAGGCGCGTTTCGCCCGAGCAGGTGATGACCCCGTCGGCAATCCGGACGACCTCGAGTGCGACGACCATGCCGTCACCCGTGTCGTCGGTGACGGTCGCGGTGAAGCGCATGGGCTCGTTGGCGTAGGTCGGCGCCGTGAACTTGAGCGCCTGTTCGACCTGGCCGCAGCCGGGCAGCAGACGATCGCAGAGGCCCCGGAGGACCGTGTAGAGGAGCACGCCGTGGGAGACGGTCCGGCCGAAGCGGGTGCTGGCCGAGAACGCGTGATCCACGTGGATCGGATTGTCGTCGCCGCTGAGGTCGGCGAACGCATCGAAGTCGTCCTGGACAAAGGTCCGATCCAGCTCGACGCGGGTGGGTCTGGACAGGGGCATCGTCAGTTTTCCAGGAGGTGTTTCTGGATCTTGCCCGCGGCCGTGCGCGGAAACGCTTCGACGGTCACGAACGACTTGGGCACCTTGTACGGCGCGAGGCGCTCCCGGCACCAGCCGGCCAGCGCGGCGGCATCGGGCAGCGTGTGCCCGGGGCGCGCGAGGAGGTGGGCCTGCCCGACCTCGCCCCAGCGGTCGTCGGCAACGCCCACGACCGCGGCTTCGAGCACATCGGGATGACCGGCGAGCACGTTCTCGACCTCGGCCGGGTAGACGTTCTCGCCGCCGGAGATGTACATGTCCTTGAGGCGCCCGACGATGTAGTAGTAGCCATCCTCGTCCTGCCGACCGAGATCGCCGCTGCGCAGCCAGCCGTCGACGAGCGCCGCCCCCGTGGCGTCAGGCCGGTTGTAATAGCCGGGGGTGATGCCCGGGCCGCTCAACCAGAGCTCGCCCGCTTCGCCCCGGCGGACGTCGCGGCCGTCCGGTCCCACCAGGCGCACGGACGCCAGCACCTGCGGCTTGCCGACCGAGCCGATCTTGTTCTCCACCGCGGCGGCATCCATGAGAAAAACCGTCGGCCCGGTCTCGGTCATGCCCATGCCGTTCATCACCCGGGCGCCGCGGCGGCCGAACTGGTCGATGAGGACGTCCGGCAGCGGCGCGCCGCCGCAGCCCCAGGAGCGGACGCGTCCCAGCGCCAGCATCTCGAAGCGCGGATGGAGGCTGATCTGCTGGTAGCAGGCCGGGACGCCGAAGAACGTGTCGATGGCCGCCGCCTCGATCAGTGCGACGATCTGGTCGGCGTCGAAGCCGGGCAGGATGAGGACGCGTCCGCCGTCGATCAGCACGGGCAGGGTGGTAAGGTTGATGCCCGCGGTGTGGAACAGCGGCAGGAAGTTGACCGTCGTGTCGTGGGGGCGCAGGTCCATCGCGCCCGAGATGTTCACGTAGTTCGCGAGCGACATGCCGACGGTCTGGATGACCGCCTTCGGCAAGCCCGTGGTGCCCGAGGTATAGAGCAGGTACCAGCAGTCGCCGGCTTCCCAGGGGCCGCGTCCGGGGTGGCGTTCGGCGGCATCGCGCCGCGCCCCGTAGCCGGCGACACCCGGATCGTCGAGATTGATCACGAGCTCATCGGCAACGATGGTCTCCGCCGTGACGAGATCCTCGGCGCCCGTCAGCACGAGGACCGGGCGCGAATCGTCGAGGAGCGGGCGCAGCTCGACGGCCGGCATGCGCCAATTCAGCGGCACGAGGATGGCGCCCAGTCTGCCCACCGCAAAGAGCAGCTCGAAGAACTCGATCCGGTTGCGGCAGAGGATGGCGACGCGGTCTCCCGCCCCGACGCCCAGCGTCGCGAGCAGGCCCGCGGCCCGGCCAGCGCGCTCATCGAGCTCGCCGTAGGTGACGGCGCGATCCGTGAGTACCTCGCGCATCGCCTCGCGGTCGGGGGCAAGGCGGGCGCGCTGCTCCAGGTAATCGAAGATGGGGAAGGTCACGCGTCGGGTTCCTGCCTGGCCATGCCGTGGGCGATAAGGTCCGCCACGGCGTCGGCGATACGCCCGGCCTCGACCGAGTCGTCCCAGTCAGCGAAACGCATGCCCAGGAAGACGTTCATGCCCAGCAGGGCCCAGGTCCGAATCTCCTGCTCGCCGGCCCGGATCTCGCCACGCTCGGCCGCCGCTTCCAGATTCTGGACGTACCCGCTGGCAAAGGTCTGGTAGTAGTCGCGGTACGCGTCCTCGGCCACGAACTGCGCTTCGGACACGATGCGGTAGAGGTTCCGGTGCGCGCGGACGAATTCGATGAACGCGCGCACGCCCTCGCGCTCCGCACTGAGCCGATCGGGCGCCGAGGCGACCCGCTGTGCGATCGACGTTCGCGTCAGGTGGCCCATGTAGGACACCAGCGCGCGGAAGATCTCCTCCTTGCTGTCGAAGTAGACGTAGAAGGTCCCGAGCGCCACGCCGGCGCGCTGCGTGATCCCGCTGATCGCCGCCTCGTGGAAGCCCTTCTCGCCGAACTCGATCTCGGCGGCCTGGAGGAGCTTCTCGCGGGTCTTGCGGCCCCGCGCGGTCTTGGGTTGTTTGGCAGAACCTGAATCTTGATTCATGTTTCACAAACTTGCATACTTGGGCCCGGATCGCAACGGGGGAACGCCCAGTGGACCGGGCAGAAGCCGGACCGCCAGAGCCCATGAAGACCATGCGCCTCAGCGACGGCGGAGAACTCGCATATCGCGAGTCCGGCAGCGGCCAGCCGCTCCTGGTCATCCATGGCTGGGGGCTTTCCGGAGCGGCATTCAGCGCCCAGCTCCGGACCCTCGGTAACGATTTCCGCGTGATCGTGCCTGATCTGCGCGGGCACGGGCAATCTTCGGACTATCAACCGGGTGGCTTCGGGCGCCTCGCCGATGACCTCGCAGAACTCATCGATGGGCTCGCAGCGGGTCCCGCGGTCGTCGTCGGCTGGTCGCTCGGTGCCCTCGTTGCCTGGGATCTTGCGCTGCGTCATGGCGCCGCGCGCACCGCCGGCGTCTTATCGGTGGACATGGTGCCTCGCCTGCTCAACGACGATCGCTGGCCCCATGGCCTCCGCGAGGGTGCCGGGCGCGCTGCCTTCGTTCGCTCCATGGGTCGCATGCGCTCGAGCTGGTCTGACTTCACCCGCGTGTTCGTGCCCAAGATCCTCGCCGCCGACGGGCCGCGGGACGCCGAGATGCTCGGCTGGCTCTACGGCATCGCCGAGGCCAATCGGGGGAGCAGCATGGCCGAGATCTGGGGCGACATGGTCGAGCAGGACATCTGCGCGACGCTTCCGGCCATCGATGCCCCGTGCCTGCACATCTACGGGGAACGCAGTCAGCTGTATCAGCCCGCCGCGGCCACCTGGCTCGCAGAGCACGTGCCCGGCCTGCAGGTGATCGCCTTCGAGGAATCCGGGCATGCCCCGCACCTCGAAGAGCCCCATCGCTTCGACCGGACCATCACCGAATTCGCCCGATCGGCAGCCCATGCAGCTGTCGGCAAGAACTCCCGGGCCGACGCTGGCCCGAACCGTATCCACTGACGGAGGAAATTCCATGACCGTTCACACACGCAAGCGCAACCGGCTCCTGGCCCTGGCCATCGCCGCTGCGCTCACCGCGCCGCTGGGCGTGCCCCTGCCGGCATTCGCCCAGGAGGGCAGCCAGCCGATCGAGGAAGTCACCGTCACCGCGCGTCGGCGCACGGAGAGCCTCCAGGATGTCCCGCTCGCCGTCTCGGCCTTCAGCGGCGATGACCTGGCCAAGATCGGCGCGCTCGAGCTCGTCGAGGTGGCCCAGAGCACGCCCAACGTGACGCTCGAAGTGGCCCGGGGGACGAACACGACCCTGAGCGCTTTCATCCGCGGCGTCGGCCAGCAGGACCCGGTCGCCGGCTTCGAGGCCGGCGTGGGGATCTACGTCGACGACGTGTATCTGAATCGCCCGCAGGGCGCGGTGCTCGATATCTACGACGTCGAGCGGATCGAGGTGCTGCGCGGCCCGCAGGGCACGCTCTACGGTCGAAACACGATCGGTGGCGCGATCAAGTACGTAACCCGTCGGCTCGACGACGAGCCGGCCGGCAAGGTTCGCTTCTCGGCGGGCACGGACTCGCAGCTCGACCTGGTGCTGACGGGCTCGACGCCCGTTTCCGATACGTTTCGCATCGGCGGCTCGATCGCAAGCCTCAATCGTGATGGCTTTGGCGAGAACCTCAACAACGGTCTGGACAATTACAACAAGGACATCCTCGCCGGCCGCGTGAGCGCCGAGTGGCAGCCGTCCGACACCTTCTTCCTTCGCTTCCAGGCGGACTACCTCGAGGACGACTCGGACCCGCGCCAGGGGCACCGCCTCACGGTCGGCAATCTGACCGGCGCGCCGGTGCTCGACGACGTCTTCGACACCCGCTCGGGGCTCAACAATCCGATCCAGTCGCTCGAGAACTACGGCTTCGCGTTGACGGCCGAGTGGGACATCAACGACCGCTACACATTCAAGAGCATCACGGCCTATCGCGATGACGAATCGTTCTCGCCGATCGACTTCGACTCGCTGCCGACGCCGGATCTCGACGTGCCGGTGGTGTACGAGAATGACCAGTTCTCGCAGGAATTCCAGGTGCTCTTCAACGGCGACCGCTGGTCCGGTGTCGCCGGTTTCTACTATCTCGATGCCTCCGCCTTCAACGCCTTCGACGTGTTGCTCGCGGCGACCGGCGATGTGATCGGCCTGCCGGGGCTCAATTCGTTCACGCTCGGCGACGTCGACACGGAGACCTGGTCGGTCTTCGCCGACTTCACCTACGACCTGAACGACCAGTGGAGCTTCTCGATCGGCGGGCGCTATACGGATGACGAGCGCAGCTCGGTCGTGAATCGGCAGACCCTGATCGGTGGCTTCTCCGAATTCTTCGGCGGCAATCCGACCCCGATCGCGACCACGTCCGATTTCGACGGGACCGAGTCCTTCACCGAGTTCACGCCGCGTCTGTCGGTCAGCTATCGGCCGAACGACGACCACAACCTCTACGCGAGCTACAGCGAGGGCTTCAAAGGCGGCGGCTTCGATCCACGCGGCCTGACGACCGCAGCCCCCGATCTGGACGGTGACGGCGTCGTCTCCGATGCGGAGGTCTTCGAGTTCATGAAGTTCGAGCCGGAGCAGGTCGACAGCTACGAATTCGGCGTCAAGTCGACGCTCTTCGATGGCCGGATGACCTCCAACGTCGCGCTCTTCTTCGCCGACTACGAGGATGTTCAGATTCCGGGCTCGATTGCCCTCGACACCGACGGCGACGGCATCGCGGATGAGTTCATCGGCATCACGACGAACGCGGCGGACGCGGACATCTGGGGTGTCGAGTGGGAGGCCTTCGCCGTCCTCGCGAACGACCTCGGCAAGGCCGGCTCTGAGCTCAACATCGCCTGGACGTTGGGCTACATCAACGCGGAATTCAACGAGTATATCGACGCTTTCGGCAACGACGTCGCCGACGAGCGGGTCATCCAGAATACGCCGGAGTGGACGGCCAGCGCCCAGCTTGCCTACGAGTGGCCGGTCGGCTGGTTCAATCGCTCGGGCACGGTGTCGTTCATCAACCGTCTGTCGCACCGCGACGAGCACAGCCAGTTCGAGACGCCGAATCCGTTCCTCGACCAGGATACCTTCACGCTCTGGGACCTCAGCCTGGTCTGGCAGGACGATTCGGGGCAGTGGACGGCCGGCATTCACGGCAAGAACCTGACCGACGAGGAGTACAAGGTGGCAGGTTACTTCTTCCCGACCCTGGGCCTCGAAGGCACCGTGACGACCTTCTACGGCAACCCGCGCCAGGTGACGGCTACGGTCGAATACCGATTCTGATCATTGGCCCCGCGAGCGGCTTCGCGGGGCCACCCTTGCCAGCGCGCCCTCCGCGCGCACCCGGGACGGATCTGCAACCTCCCCTCCCGTCCCGGGTTTTTCTTTTTCCCAAGAGCGATGCAGGATGGGCGGCATGAGCGCGGACGCAGCTACGAACGAACGCGGCGGTATCTTCGCCAGCCGCGGCTACATCCTCTTCATCCTGGTCGTCGTCTACACCTTCAACTTTCTCGACCGCCAGATCATCGGCATCCTCGCGGTGCCGATCAAGGAAGACCTGGGGCTCAGCGACACGCAGCTCGGCCTCATGGGCGGGCTCGCCTTCGCGCTCTTCTATACCGGCCTGGGGATCCCGGTGGCGATGCTCGCCGATCGCTTCAGCCGCACCTGGATCATGACCATCGCGTTAACGGTCTGGAGTGCCATGACCGCCGTGTGCGGCCTGGCCCAGAACTTCTGGCAGCTCTTTCTCGCCCGCCTTGGTGTCGGTATCGGCGAGGCTGGCGGGGTCGCGCCGGCGTATTCCCTGATCTCCGACTACTTCCCGCCGGAGCAGCGGGCGCGGGCCCTGTCGATCTATTCCTTCGGCATCCCGATCGGCAGTGCCGCTGGCATCATCTTCGGTGGCTATATCGCCAGCACGATCGACTGGCGCGTCGCGTTCTTCGTCGTCGGCATCGCCGGCATCGCGATCGCGCCGATCTTCCGGCTCACGCTGAAGGAACCGATCCGCGGTGGCATGGACCCGGGCGATCGCGAGCCGCCGGCCGCGGCCGGACTCGGCGACATCTTGCGGAAGCTCGCGAGCAAGCCGAGTTTCTGGACCATGTCCCTGGGCGCCGCCTGTTCCTCGATGATGGGCTACGGCATCTTCTTCTGGCTGCCGTCCTTCTTCGTGCGCAGCTACGGCCTGACGTTGCTCGACGCCTCGCTGTTCTTCGGCGCGGTCCTGCTCTTCGGCGGTGTCCTCGGTATCTGGGTCGGGGGCTGGGCGGCGGACCGCTTCGGACGGGCGAAGCGCTCTGCCTACGCGCTGATCCCGGCCGTGGCCTTCCTTGCGACGATCCCGTTCTACGTCATCGGCGTGCTGTCGCCGACGCTCGTGGTGACCTTCACCGTGCTGCTGCTGCCGATCGCGCTCGGGCTGGCCTGGCTGGGGCCGGTCATCTCGGCCATCCAGCACCTCGTCCCGCCCAACATGCGCTCCACGGCCTCGGCCGTGTTTCTGTTCATCAACAATCTCCTCGGCATCGGACTCGGCACCTACCTCATCGGCGCCGTCTCCGATGCCCTGACCTCGCGGTTCGGGGATGACGCGCTCAAGTACTCGATCCTCGCCGGTACCAGCTTCTATCTGCTGGCCGCCATCTTCTTCTTCGCCAGCATGAAGAACCTCGAACGGGACTGGGAGGACTGAGATGGCCGAGGGCAGGCTCGAAGGTCGCGTGGCGCTCGTCACCGGCTCCACCAGCGGCATCGGTCTCGGTGTTGCCGATGCCCTTGCCCGCGCCGGCTGCCATGTCGTGATCAACGGCTTCGGTGAGCCGGCCGAGATCGAGCGGATCCGTGCCGACCTCGCGCGCCGCGGCGGCGAGGTGATCCACGGCGATGCGGACATGCGCCGGCCGGAGCAGATCGCCGCCATGGTCCGCGACGCGCAGGCCCATTTCGGCAGCCTCGACATCGTGGTCAACAATGCGGGCATCCAGCACGTCGCGCCGGTCCACGAGTTTCCGACCGACAAATGGAACGACATCATCGCCATCAACCTGTCGTCGTCGTTCCACACGATCAGCGCGGCGCTGCCCGGCATGCTGACGAGCGGCTGGGGCCGCATCGTCAACATCGCCTCGGCGCACGCGCTAGTGGCCTCGCCATTCAAGTCGGCCTACGTCGCCGCCAAGCACGGCGTCGCGGGCCTCACCAAGACCGTCGCCCTCGAGGTAGCGGAGCAGGGCATCACGGTGAACGCCATCGCGCCCGGCTACGTCAGGACACCGCTGGTCGAGAACCAGATCGCCGATACGGCGCGTGCGCGGGGCATCACGGAGGAAGCGGTCGTCAGGGACGTGATGCTCGCCGCCCAGCCGACGAAGCAGTTCGTGAGCATCGAGCAGGTCGCCGATCTGGCGGTGTATCTCTGCACCGAGGCCGCCGCCGGCATCACCGGCTCGATCCTGTCCATCGACGGGGGGTGGTCGGCGCGCTGACGGCCCGCCCGGGCGCCCGGGACAGGCGCCTCAGCTTGTCCGCCACGATGGCGACGGGCATGCTTGGCTCGTCCTCATGCTGCCCTCAGGAGCCCCCATGCCGCGAATCCTCCACGCCGCTGCGTTCGTGCTGGCGATCCTGGCGGGCAACGCGGTGGCGGTCGGTGCCTATCCGCCGCAGCTTCCGGGCGCGGTTCCCCTCGTCTACGAGACGTACGGTGCTGTCGCCATGAGGCTTTGGGTCTTCAACCCCGAAGGCCACAATCTGAGCGAGCAACGGCCGGCGGTCGTGCTTTTCTTCGGCGGCGGCTGGAACCGGGGGTCTCCCGAACAGTTCGAGCGCCACGCACGATACCTAGCCTCCCGGGGCATCGTCGCCGCCGTTGCCGACTATCGGGTCGGCTCTCGGCACGAGTCCTCACCCATGGACAGCATGACCGATGGCTGTGCGGCCGTGCGGTACCTGCGCGCCAACGCGCTTCGGTTGGGCATCGATCCACAGCGCATCGGGGCGGGCGGGGGCTCGGCCGGCGGACAGATTGCCGCGTCGATCGCCACCGCGGACCTCTTCCGCAGGGACGGTGAGGTGTCCTGTGTCCCCGACGCGCTGGTGCTGTTCAATCCGGTCTATGACAACGGTCCGACCGGGTACGGGCATGGCCGGGTCAAGCGCTACTGGGAACAGATCAGCCCGCTCCACAACATCCACGCGCCCATGCCGCCAAGCGTCACGCTGCTCGGCTCGGACGACAAGCTCATCCCGGTGGCGACGGCCCGCGAGTGGCAGCGACGTGTCGAAGCGGCGGGGGGGCGCGCGGACGTCCACATCTACGACGGTGCCCGCCACGGGTTCTTCAACAAGACGGCGTACTACGCGGAGACCGTCGCGACGATGGACCGGTTTCTGGCCTCGCTCGGCTGGCTCGAGGGAGAACCGACCGTCGCGAAACCGTCCGATTCGGCCGAGGGTCGCGGGAAGCGGGAGCGGACGACCCGCGTCGACTGAAGCGGCGGCTTCAGTCGTGCCGGACCACGCGGAAGCCCACGCGCTCGTCGCGGGCACCGCGCGGAAGGCCCGCGCGGTTGGAGACCCGCAGGCTGCTCGACGGGCTCGCGTGGCTACCGCCGCGGACCATGCGCGTCGCGCAGTCGCCGTCGAGCCAGGCCGCGCCGTCGGCCGGCGCACCGACGTAGGAATCGTTGAAGCAGTCCTCGACCCATTCGAAAACGTTCCCGTGCACGTCGAAGAGGCCGAACGCGTTCGGACCATAGCTGCCGACCCGGTCAGGCCCGTTGCACGGAGACGCCGCGAAGCTCGCCGCGTTCGTCACCGCAGGCGCGCAGGCAACGGGTCCGTCGTCTCCCCAGGCATAGACCGTATCCGTGCCGGCTCGCGCGACGTACTCCCACTCGGCTTCCGAGAGCAGTCGGTAGGGTCTGCTCGTGCGCCGGTTCAGCCACGTGACGAAATCCTGGGCGTCGTCCCAGCTCACGTTGAGGACGGGGCGGCGCTCGCGGCCGAAGCCCTCGTCGCCTCCGGCTTCCTCCACCGGCTCGGGATCGCAGCGTGATGCCTCGACGCAGAGCTCCCACTCGCGCCAGGTGATCTCGAAGACGCTGACCGCCAGCGGCGCGATGGTCACGACACGCAGCGGGCGCTCGTCCGACTGGCTGGCCGAAGCAAGATTCCCCATGGTGAATTCACCCCCGGGCACGCTGATCATGAGCGGGCACTCGGGACAGTCCCGGAAGCCCTCGGGAGCGATCCGCGGTGTCTCGAAGCCGTCGGCGAAGATCGCCCCCGGCGCCGGCGTGTCGCCTCCCGGGGCGGTCCCGGCCAGGGCCAGCAGAAACAGGGCAGTCACGCAGGACCGGCTCGACATGGGCAAGGCTCCTTGGGCGGTAGGCATCAAAGCCCGCCGAGAAACGCCTCGATGGCGTCGATCGATGGGGGCTCGGTCAACTGTGGCACGTGTCCGCGGTCCGGGATCGTGACCGCCATCATGGTCGGCTGCATCGCCTGCATGCGCTCGAGGATGGCAACCGAGAGGATGTCCGAGATTGCCCCCCGCAGACAGAGCATCGGCACGGTGAGCGAGCCGAAGAGGGCCCAGGGGTCCGGGAGAGTCCCGCCGACCTCGCGGAGCGCGCGGCCGATGTTGGGATCGAAATCGAGCTCGGGCTCACCCCGGGCGTTCTCGCGGTAGCCCTGCCGCGCAAAGGCCAGCCAGTCGTCTGCGCCGTACTCGGGGAGCGTCACCCCGTAGGCGTCCTCGCACTGGGCCGCGGCCTCGGCCCAGGTGGACACGGGCGGCCGGAGTCCGACGTACTGGACGATGCGCGCGAGGCCCTCGGGCGCAACCTCCGGTCCGACGTCGTTGAGGACGATGCCCGTGACGCGTTCCGGCTGCGCGTTCGCCATGAGCATCGCGATGAGTCCGCCTAAGGACGTGCCCAGGATGGCGCAGCGTTCGATGGCCAGGTGATCGAGCAGCTCCCAGACGTCGCCGACGTAGGTCCCGGGGTGATAGCGTCTCCATTCGGCGTCGTGCTCCGAATAGCCGCGGCCGCGGAGGTCCGGGGCGATGACCCGGTACCGCCGCGCGAGGCGCTGCGAGATGGCAACGAAATCGCGGCTGTTGCGCGTCAGGCCGGGCAGGCAGAGCACGACGGGCGCGTCGTTGGGGCCGGGATACTCGCGCAAGAACAGCTCGATGCCGTCGGTGCTGACGAACCGGTGCTGGCGCTCGGTCATGCAGCGTCGCTCCTGGCGAGGAAGGCGGCGCGAGCCGCGGGCAGCTCCCGCTTGAGCGCCTTGCCGTTGGCGTTGCGCGCCAGCTCGTCGATCCGGACGACTCCAGAGCAGCGCTGCTGCTTGCCGGCCCGGTCATTCGTCCACGCACGCAGCTCGATGGGAACCACGCTGCCCACGGCCACGGCGAGCTTCGTTTCGTCCTCGACGCGGCTGGGCACGCCGATGGCGGCGGCGTCGATCACGCCCGGCTGAGTCACGATGACGGTCTCGCGAGCGGCTGGAGAGATGATTTGCCCGCCGTGGTCCACGGTGTCGGTGTCGCCGGAGCGCAGCCAGCCAGGAACGAGACCTGCCTTGCGCCGGCTTCCGGCGACGCGACGGATGGCGTCGACGAGATCACGCCAGCGCAGCGTTCGATCGACACCGACGAGCGCGGGTTCGCGGCCCAGCCGGCGTGAAGGTCGAGGATTTCGGGAAAGCGCGGCGCGCGCGTCGAACGAGGCCATGGCGCGATTCTAGCTCGAAAAGCCCGCTCCCAGGCCCGAGCGAGGACAAATCGCGCACGAGCGCTCGCCGCGCCCTTCACGGGTTTCCAGAACTGTTTTCGAGTGCCAATCGGACCAGGTGGAAGCGGATGGAGCAGGCGCGGGCGAGCGGATTCAATTGTGCCCTCCCGGGTTCAGCGAAAGCGCGTGCCGTTGGTTGGTACGCCGCGGGGAAATTGCCCATTGTGTTTGCGGTCACGATTTGCGACGCTCCGCGCATCCTGATCCGGCAGCAAGCATGAAGTCCGTCATCTGCACCGCCAGCGGCCTCGCCTTCGACCCCTTCGATCCACAGCCCGAGGGCGTGGTTCTCGAGGACATCGCGCACGCGCTGGCGTTCACGCCACGATTCGGTGGGCACTGCCGCGAGTTCTACTGCGTGGCGCAGCACTCGATCATCGTCTGTGACCTCGTCGGTGAGGCGCTCGACGACCCCGCCATGCGCCTCGCGGCCCTGCTGCACGACGCCTCGGAGGCCTACGTGCTCGACATGCCGTCACCGATCAAACGGCGCCTGCCGGACTACCAGCAGGTCGAGCAGCGGGTCCAGGCCGTGATCCTCGATCGCTTCGGCGTGGCCGGCGCCTTCGAGGCTGCGCGGTCCCGGATCAAGGCTGCGGACACCGAGGCACTGTACTGGGAGCAGCGCGACCTCATGCCCGCGACCGATTGGATCGATGTGCCGCCGGTCGACCGCCCGACCCTGGCCGCCTGGGGCCGCGTGGAAGCGCGCGACCGATTCTTCGCCCGGGCGCGCGAGCTGCTCCCGCAGGTCAGCCAGGAGCCGCCGCTGGCGCATGCCGGCTGATTCCGTCGACGGCTTTCCGGCCCGGCCGGGGCCGCGGAGCATCGTAGCCTGGATCGACGGGCCGGTGAGGTCCCGTGCAGCCGAACTGGTGACGGCCGCCGGTGGGCAACTCCCCGACCGGGTCGAGGTCGCCTTCGATCTGCGTGGCCGCATGGCGGGCCAGGCCCGGCTGTTGCCTGACGGAACGGGCCTGATCCGCCTGAACCGGCAGCTGTTCGAGTTTCCGGAGCATGAGTACGCCGAGCTGCGGGATACGGTGCTTCACGAAATGGCGCATCTGTGCGTGATGTGCTCCGCCCAGAGGGCTCGACCGCACGGGCGGCGCTGGCGCGCGCTGGCCCAGGCGCTGGGCGCCATCCCCCGCGCAACCCACGCGCTCCCGCTCCGGGGCGTGCGTGCGGGGACCGAGTACGGCTACGATCTCGGCGACCGGACGGTCTGGCTCGGCAGCACGCGTCACGCGCGGCTGCAGGCGGGGAAGGCGATCTACCGTATCCGTACCGAATCCGGAAGCCGCGCCATCCCGCGGGACGCGTTTACCGGGCAATCCCGGAAGAAGAAGGACTGAGGAGCTCGAACACCCATGAGAAGCCGCACCACGATCCGCCTGCTTGCAGCGCTCCTTTGTCTGCCGCTCTTTTCCGTCCAGGCGGCGGAGACCTTCGGCGACGCCACCAGCGGCCTCGAGCGCCGTGACGGCCTGGTCGAGACCTGGGTCGACGAACCGGGCGGACGCGTCCTGCTGGCCCTCGCGCCGACGGCGACGGACGGGCTCGGGCGCTTCATCTTCCAGGCCTACCTCCGGCGTGGGGTCGGCTCGAACCCCCTCGGACTCGACCGGACCTACGGCGGCAACTCGCAGATCGTGGCGTTCCGTCGGGTGGGGACGCAGGTGGTCGTCGAGGCCGAGAACTGGCGCTATCAGGCCATTGACGGCTCGCCTGGGGAGATCCGCGCGGTGCGGGACAGCTTTGCAGGTTCCGTTCTCTGGGCGACGCCGGTCGTGGCCACCGCCGAGGACGGACGCGTGCTCATCGATCTGAGTGGCTTCCTCAAGCGAGACGTCGTCGGGGTCGCTGGCCGCATCCGGGCGCGCGGACAGGGCAGCTTCAGCCTCGACGCGAAGCGTTCCTTCGTGGAGACCGGAGACGTGCTGGTCTTTCCCGATAATCTCGAATTCGAGGCGACGCTCACATTCGCCGGGAATGATCCCGGCGATGAGCTACGCCAGACCGCCCCGGAGCCCCAGGCCGTCTCCGTCATCCAGCACCAGTCCCTCGTGCGGTTGCCGGAGCCGGGCTTCGAGATGCGCGCGGCCGACCCGCGCGTGGGCGCCATCAATCACGTGGTGTTCGACTACGCCACGCCGCTGGCCGATCCCCTCGTGACGCGATTCGTTCGCCGGCACCGCCTCGAGAAGGTCGACCCGACGGCCGCGCGCTCGCCCGCGAAGGAACCGATTGTCTTCTACCTCGATCCCGGCGCTCCGGAGCCGATCCGCTCGGCCCTCCTCGACGGCGCCCGCTGGTGGGCGACCGCTTTCGAGCGTGCCGGCTTCATCGATGGCTACCGGGTCGAACTGCTGCCCGCGGACGCGCACCCGCTGGACGTCCGCTACAACGTCATCACCTGGGTCCACCGGGCCACCCGGGGCTGGTCCTACGGCGCATCGGTCACGGACCCGCGCACCGGCGAGATCATCAAGGGGTTTGTGCTCCTCGGCAGCCAGCGTGTCCGCCAGGACCGGCTGATCTTCGAAGGCCTCGCCGGCACGGCGAAGACCGGCTCTGGCGCGCCCGACGATCCGCTCGAGCTCGCGCTGGCGCGCATCCGCCAGCTGTCCGCTCACGAGGTCGGGCACACGATCGGGATTCAGCACAACTTCGCTGCGTCGTCGGCTGACCGGGCCTCGGTCATGGACTACCCCGCCCCCTGGATCCGCATCGGCGCCGATGGCGGCCTGGACTTCTCGCAGGCCTACGACTCGGGCCTCGGCGCCTGGGACGAGTTCACCATCGACTGGATGTACCGGCCCTTCGCGCCGGGGTTGGATCCGGCGCAGGCGCTCGACGCCATGATCGGGGCGGCGACGCCGGCCGAACGCCTCTTCGTCACCGACGCACATGGCCGCGGGGCAGGCACCGCCCATCCGAACGCGGCGGTCTGGGACAACGGCGCTGACCCGGTGGCCGCGCTCGAGGAGGCCATGGCGGTGCGCGCCCTGGCCCTCGCGGATTTCGGCGATGATCGCCTCCCGGTCGGTCGCGCAGCGGGTCAGCTGCAGCGGGTGCTCGTGCCGATCTATCTGTTCCATCGCTATCAGGTCGCGGCCGCAGGCAAGGTGCTGGGGGGCGCGGATTACGCGTACCGGGTTGCCGGCGATGGCGGTCAGCTCGTTCGCTGGGTCGATGGGGACCGCCAGCGCGGCGCCCTGGCGGCGCTGCTGGAAACCGTGGCGCCGGCAGCGCTCGACCTGCCCGAGCCGGTGCTGGCCCAGCTGACGCCCGTCAGTCGCGGGTTCTCCAGTGAAGCGGTGCTCGACCGAGAGCTGTTTGAGTCACAGACCCTCCCGCTCTTCGATCCGCTGCTCGCCGCGTCGGCCGCGAGCGGGCTCAGCATCTCGGTCCTCCTCCACCCCGCGCGCGCCAGCCGTCTCGTCGACCAGCACCGTCGGGACCCGGCGCTGCCCGGGCTCGAGGAGGTGATCGAGGCGCTCACGGAGCAGGTTTTTGCCAGGCCACGCGGTGAAGCCGATCGACTGATCGAGATCCGCCGCGTCGTCCAGCGCGCGGTCGTCGACGGGCTTATTTCCCTGGCCGGATCGGAAGCCGCCTCCGTGGTGGCGGCAGCCCGCGCCGAAGCTGCGCTGGTCGCCCTGGCCGGAGAGCTCGAAAGCACTCGGCCGCGGACCGATCAGGACCGCTTCGAGGGACGGCTCGCCGCCCGCATCGAGGCCTTTCTCGCCGGTGATCTGGCTGCCCCTGAAGGCACGACTCCGGTCCCGCCGGGAAGCCCCATCGGGGCCGCCGAGAGCTGCTGGCATTGCGAAGCGCCGCTGCCGTGACGAGCTGGCCCTGGGCGGGGCGTTTCGTGCAGGTCGCGGGAATCCACGATCGCGCGGAAGCCGATCTGGTCATCGCGGCCGGGGCCACCCACCTGGGTTTCCCGCTGCGCCTGCCGGATGGCCGCGAAGACCTCTCCGAGGCCGAGGCGACGCAGGTCATTGCCCACGTCGGCGATCGCGCCGGGTGCCTCCTGATCACCTATCTCATCGAGGCGGCGTCGACCCTCGCGTTCGCGCGGACGCTCGGCGTCGGCGGCGTTCAGCTCCACGGTCCGATGCCTGCCGACGAGCTTGCCGCCCTGCGCGCCGCGGCGCCCGACCTGCTCCTCCTCAAGAGCCTTGTCGTGGGCGAGGAAGACGAGGCGCGGCTCCTGGCGTTCGCGCGTGAAGTCTCGCCCAGCGTCGATGCCTTCATCACTGACACCTTCGACCCGGACACCGGGCGCCGCGGCGCTACCGGGCGGACGCATGACTGGTCGGCGAGCCGGCGTCTGGTCCATGGGCTCGCGCGGCCGGTGATCCTTGCCGGAGGGCTGCGGCCGGAGAATGTGGCCGCGGCGGTGCAGGCCGTGCGACCCGCGGGTATCGATGCGCACACCGGAGTCGAGGACGCCGCCGGACGCAAGTCACTCGCGCGCACGACCGCGTTCGTCCGCCATGGCCTCGAGGCATTGGCCGCTGTCTGACCCGCGCTCGGGCGCGATAGGATGGGGGCATGGAGTGATGGAGAGGCCCCAACGTGACCCTACTGATCATCGGCCTGGTCCTGTTCCTCGGTATCCACCTCGTGCCCGTGACCGTGCCGCTGCGCACGGCACTGGTCGGCAAGCTGGGCGACAACGGCTACAAGGGACTGTTCAGCCTGGTTTCCCTGGCTGGCCTCGTGGCCATCGTGATGGGATTCTCGCGAGCCCCTTACGTGCCGGTCTACGATCCGGTGCCGTGGGCCCGCTCAGCCGCCTACGGGGTGATGTCGATCGTCTTCGTGCTGCTGGCCGCCGCCAACATGCCGGGCCATATTCGCCGCGTCCTCAAGCACCCGATGCTCATCGCCACGATCCTCTGGTCGACGGCCCATCTCCTCGCGAACGGCGACCAGCGGTCGGTTCTCCTGTTCGGCGCCTTCCTGGCCTATGCGGTGGTCGACATGATCAGCGAGATCACTCGCGGCAAGACGCTTATCGGCCCCAAGCCGGCGAGCTGGAAGAAGGATCTGATGGCCGTCGTGGGCGGGCTTGTGCTCTACGCCGTCGTGGCGAAGTTCCACGGCCACCTTTTCGGCGTGCCGATCATGCCCTGACCGGGCAACGCGCCTTGCAGCGGAGCACCACAGGCACGCTGCATCCGCAATGATCGGATGGATGGCGTATTAGTGGTGGTCCGCGGCCGACTTCGAGACGGCGGATCGCCAGTCCGTCATGAAGCGTTTGCCGCGGCGGGTCAGGTGCCAGGTCTTGCGTCGCAGATCCTCGGCGACCTCCCTCGGCTCGATGAGCCCGAGTTCGCGCAGGGCCTTGAGGTGACGACTCATGCTGGCCTTGGTGAACGCCGGCAGCCGCTCCATGATCTGCGAGGTCTCGCAGGCGTCCGGCGCCCGGTCGCAGGCCATCAGGATGAGCAGGCGCTGCAGCGGAAAGTCCGAAACGCCAAGGCGCTGGAACGGAAAATGCAGGGCCTGCTCGATCAGACCCATGCTGACGACCGACGGAACGCCCATAGTCCCTTTGCTCATATCACTCCCCCTCTACTCATCTTAGCGCCGGTTCCCACGGGCGACAATAAATCGTCGCTGAAACGCAACAATGCCTCCGGACGGTCAGCATCTGCGTTGATTGCCCCATGAACCGGGGAGCGGGCTATGGGAGAATGACCGTCCATGGGACGAGGACGACCGTGGCGGTTGCGTAAGCTGGCGAGCTGGCTGGTCAGCGCCATTGCCGTGTGCGGCGTTACGGTCTTCGGCCTGGCGGCGTGCGCCAGCCGCCCGCCGGCTCAGGTCGACGACATCTGCGCGATCTTCGAAGAGAAACCACGCTGGTACAAGGACGCCCTGGCCAGCGAGGAGCGCTGGGGCACGCCCGTCCACGTCCAGATGGCGATCATCCGCCAGGAGTCACGGTTTCGCTCGGATGCGAGGCCCCCCCGGGAGAAGCTGCTCGGGGTCGTGCCCTGGAAGCGGAAATCCGATGCGTACGGCTACGCGCAGGTGAAGGACGCCACCTGGGACTGGTACCGGGACAAGACCGGCCGCCGTGGCGCCAAGCGCACGGACTTCGGTGACGCGATCGACTTCGTGGGCTGGTACACCACCGTCTCCCAGCAGCAGCTCGGCCTGTCGAAATGGGATCCCTACGGCCAGTACCTCGCCTACCACGAGGGCCACGGTGGCTATGAGCGTGGCACCTGGCGGTCCAAGGGTTGGCTTCA